>CABZCA010000006.1 GCA_902524115.1 uncultured Pelagibacteraceae bacterium
TCCAACATCTATAAAGATTTATAACAAATTCAAAGGAACAAAAAAAATTATTGGTATTTGTCTTGGTTATCAATTGATATTACATAGTGAAAATGGAAAAATTATTCAGCAAAAAAATATTTACCATGGTTTTCAATCGACTGTAAAAGTTACAAGTAATCATTCTATTTTTAAGAAAAACTCAATTTTTAAGGTTGGCAGGTATCATTCCTTAAAGTTAAAAGAACCTTTTATGAATGAAAACTTTAATATCACAATGAGATGTACAAAATCTGATATTGCAATGGGTTTCGAAAATACTCAAGATGATGTATATGGATTTCAGTTTCACCCAGAATCTTTTTTGACAAATAATGGTAAATTACTTATTAAAAAAATCTTATCAGCGTAAAAACTTTAAAGAAATTGAGTTTGATGATCTATGGAACAAGGATGGAGTTTTTACAACAATGTGGATCTATAATAAGCCACCTAAAATTCTTTTTTTTAAAACACACATTGATAATTTAATAAAATCATTAAAGGCCTATAAGATTTATGAAAAAGGATTAAAAAGTAATATTTTAAAATTAATAAATGAAAATATAGATAAAACAAAATCTTATAATCATTTACTTAGAGTTGCTTTAAATAAAAAAACTATTTCAATATCTCTTAGAGACAAAGTTAAACTCAAGCAAAAATTTGGTATAAAATTAGTCCACTATGAAAGAGTGAAACCTGAGTATAAAAATTTAAAATATAAAAAAATACTAGGTTATTTATCCAAAATGAATACATCTAAAGAAGACATAGCTTTATGTGTAAATGATAAAATATTTGAAACTGGAACTTCAAATTTATTATTTATTAAAAACAACAAAATTTATTCACCAAAAAATAAATATTATAGAGGGACAAACCTTAAATTTTATGAGAAAAAATTTAATATAATAAAAAAAGATATTTATCTAAAAGAATTAAAACAATTTGATGAAATCCTGCTTATTGGTTCAGGCAAAGGAGTAGTTTCCACTAGTTATATTGTTGATAACAACTGGAAGAGAAGAAAAAACAAAATATTTAATTCAATGTATAAAACTTTTGAAAAAGAATTTAAAAAACAAAAATATATTTATAATTAAAAAATGAGAGATCCTAATAACCCATGTCTATTTTGCAATATATCGACCAATAATTTCGAACTAGAAAATGAATTGGCCTACGCGAGTTATGATACTTACCCAGTTTCAAAGTATCATGCTTTAATAGTTCCAAAGAGACATGTTGAAAATTATTTTGAACTTAATAATGAGGAAGTCTTAGCCTGTGACTCTCTTCTGAAAAAACTTAAAAAGAAGCTTGAAATTAAAGATGATACAATTGAGGGATTTAATGTTGGATCAAATTCTGGCAAAACTGCAGGACAATCAATTAATCATTGTCACATTCATCTGATTCCAAGAAGATCAGGAGACGTTGATAATCCCCAAGGTGGTGTTAGAGGCGTAATTGCCTCTAAACAACATTATGTGCGTAAAACCAAATAATAAATACGTTTATAAGCTGTTGAAATGTCATTATATCGCGGTTGATCTATTTAAATAAGTGTACTAAAAATCTTAAGCGGAAGGAACAATTCACAATGATATCATCTAATCCATTCTTAACATTAGCGGAGACAGTACCTCCATTTTTGATGCAATCTTTTGTTATATTAATGGGCTTACTAATTCTAGTTGGAACAGTAATGGATATTATTCATAAAAAAAACGTGAAGTATTTCTTTAATAATGCAAAAAAAGCAAAATTATCAGCTACGAAAACCTTATCAACAGGTGAGAGAATATCTGTAATTTCAAAAACTATAGCAAGCGATATTGCTACTACATCTGAACTTGGTGCAGGTAAAAGAAGAGTGGCGCATGTAATGGGAATGTACGGAACAATACTTTTTTGGGTAGGTTCAGTTGTCATGATATTCTTTTATACATCTCCAGGATCTACTACTCCAACTATATGGCCAATGATATGGCACATTGGAGCAGCACTAACTGTATTAGGAGGATCTTGGTTTTGGTTCTTTCTAAGAGTTGATGTTTATTCTGAGGCACAACCTTGGTTTAGAATGATAAAAGCTGACTTATTTGTTTTAGCTTTAATATTATCATCCTTATTCGGTCTAATATGGTCTTACCTCCAATCACTAAATCTCGTTGGAAGATATGATGACATGGTTTTTTTAGCATTATTTATTGTTGCAAATCTAGTTTTATTTGGCGGAGTATATTGGTCAAAATTTGCTCATATGTTTTATAAACCGGGAGCAGCAATACAAAAAAATTTAGCAGAAGCTGATGGTTCTAGAGATAATCTACCACCAGAAGCAGATGCACCTGAGCAATTTGGCTTAGGTATAAAAAGAGAAGAGCCAAAACACTATTAATATGATAAAAATTAAAAAGGAGAAAAATTAAATTATGTCAACTTTTGTATATATGACCCGTTGTGATGGTTGTGGTCACTGTGTAGATATTTGCCCTTCAGATATAATGCATATCGATGAAACAATAAGAAGAGCAAAGAATATTGAACCAAACTTTTGTTGGGAGTGTTATTCATGCGTGAAAGCATGCCCTAATCATGCTATCGATGTAAGAGGTTATGCAGATTTTGCACCGATGGGACACAGCGTTAGAGTTAGACGTGAAGAGGAAAAAGGAACTATTTCATGGAAAATAAAATTTAGAAATGGAACTACAAAAGATTTTGTATCTCCAATCACAACTAAACCTTGGGGAAAGTTTATTCCAAAACTTGCTGAGGGAGATAAACCAAATCAAGGAGAGATAAATTCTCAAAGATTATATACTGAGCCAGAAGGTTTAAATATTGATGGAGAACTTCCATCAGTACCTAAAGAAACTTTCAAAAAGGGAGTTTATTATTAATGGCTAAACATAAAACACATTACGAAGATTGTGACGTTCTTGTAGTTGGTGGTGGAATGGCTGGAACAGGTGCTGCTTTTGAAGCAAGGCACTGGGGAAGAGATTTGAAAATTGTTTGTGTTGAAAAAGCAAATATAGATAGAAGTGGAGCTGTTGCCCAAGGATTGTATGCAATTAATTGTTACATGGGTATGCAATGGGGTGAAAACCAGCCTGAAGATCATGTAAGATATGCACGTAATGATCTAATGGGAATGGTAAGAGAAGATTTAGGTTATGACATGGCACGTCACGTAGACTCAACTGTACATATGTTTGATGAGTGGGGCCTGCCAATGATGAAAAATGAAAAAACTGGTCGTTACTTAAGAGAGGGTAAATGGCAAATCATGATTCATGGTGAAAGTTACAAACCAATTGTAGCTGAAGCTGCTAAAAAATCAGCAGACAAAATTTATAATAGAATAATGGTCACTCATCTTTTAATGGATGAGGAAAAAGAAAACAGAGTAGGCGGTGCAGTAGGTTTCAATATGAGAACTGGAGACTTCCATGTTTTCAGAGCAAAAACAGTTATTGTTGCAGCTGGTGGAGCCTCTCACATATTTAAACCAAGAGCTGTTGGAGAAGGTATGGGAAGAACTTGGTATGCTCCTTGGAGTAATGGTTCAGCATATGCACTTCCAATTGCAGCTGGTGCCAAAATGACTCAGATGGAGAATAGAATTGTTTTATGTAGATTTAAAGATGGATATGGTCCCGTTGGTGCATATTTTCTTCATTTAAAAACTTACACTCAAAATGCTAATGGAGAAAACTATGAGAAGAAATGGTATGAACAAACAAAGGAATTAGTTGGCGAATATATCGACCATCACCCAACACCAACATGTTTAAGAAATCACGCATTTATTCAAGAAACAATGGCAGGTGGAGGCCCAATTCACATGGTTACTACAGAAGCCTTCCAAGATCCACATTTAGAAACGGTTGGCTGGGAAAATTTCTTGGGAATGACCGTCGGTCAAGCAGTTGTTTGGGCGTCACAAAATATTGACCCTAAATATACAAATCCAGAACTTACTACATCTGAACCTTACGTTATGGGTTCACATGCTACATGTTCAGGTGCATGGGTCAGTGGACCTGAAGATCTATCACCGCCAGAATATTTCTGGGGTTACAATAGAATGTTAACAATTGAGGGACTTTTTGGAGCTGGAGATACTGTTGGAGGAAGTGCACATAAATTTTCTTCAGGCTCATTTACAGAGGGTCGTTTAGCAGCAAAAGCTGCAGTAAAATATATTGAAGACCAAAAAGCTAACGATATTAAAGTTAGCGATAAACAATGTGAAGATTTTAAAACAGCTGTTTACAAACCACTTGAAAATTATACTGTTGGACGAAACGAAATCACAGGTGGAACTGTTTCACCTAGCTATATATCTCCAATTCAAGGACTTCAAAGACTACAGAGAATTATGGATGAATACGTTGGAGGAATTGCAACAAATTACATGACCAACGCAAATATGCTTAAAAAAGGTTTAGAATTACTTAAATGGCTTGAAGAGGATTTAGAAAATGTTGGAGCAGAGGATTATCATCAATTAATGAGAGCTTGGGAACTTAAGCATAGAGCTTTAACATCTCAGTGTGTAACAGAACACACTATGTTTAGAGAAGAAACAAGATGGCCAGGCTACTATTACAGAGGTGACCATATGAAACTTGATGATGATAATTGGCACTGTCTGACAGTTTCTAGACGTGATCCTAAAACTGGTAAGTTTTCTTTGGAAAAGGTACCCGTTTACCATATCGTGGATGAGAACGAGAAGAAAAAAGAAGCTTCTTAATTGAAACAAATCAGAAATGGCTTTTTTAGATAAATCCGACGAGGAAATTATTAAAATTGCAGATCCTATGTGGGCTAATTTGGTCAAGTCCTCAAACATCAAAGATTATGGTGGCTTTACTCGAGATTTGTCTTCTCAAATGATGTATGGAGCTAATGAAGTCGAACTTGGAAAGCAATGGGCAAACAACGAGTTGATTTCAAGTCTAGCTGAAGGATGTAAAGCTATTGGCTGTCTTAGAAGAGGTCTATACATAACTGTCTTGTATAAACAGACTAGCACAAAGATCCCTGGAGATTTTTTGGGAAGACTAGTTCTTGGGGAAGAGGGAGATGAAGTTAAAGTCTTCGGTGCAACAATATTCTAAATATTTTAAAAAATATTTGCATTTATTACAACTTGTGATACTCCGCGAGTATGTTTCAAATAATAAATTATAATTTAAAAAAACTTCCTTTATTCTTTGAAAATCAACTAAGTAAAATAATTAAATCATTTTTATATCTTTTTATCTTCTTTGCTTGGGGCATAATTCTTCTTAGTACTGCACAGAATTTTATCTAAAAACATTCATATTTATTGACTTTATATTCGTAGAGGAATAATTACTTTAAATGGAGTATTTTCTTCCAATTGCACAAGTCGAAATAAATATACTTTTTATATTTGGTCTAAGTTTAGTTGTAGGAATTTTATCTGGCTTATTTGGAGTTGGTGGAGGATTTTTGATGACACCTTTTTTAATTTTTCTAGGTGTACCTCCTATTTATGCAGTTCCCAATGAAGCCAGTAATATTTTAGGAACCTCAGTCTCTGGATCTACAACTCATTATCTTAAAGGAACACTCGATTATAAAATGGGACTAATGATTGTTATTGGAGGAACTGTCGGAACAATACTTGGAATTATAACTTTTTCATATTTCAAAGATATTGGAAAAATCAATGTAGTTATCTCTTTAGCTTATATGTACATTCTTGCAATTTTAGGAACCTTTATGCTTATTCAAGGAGTATCAGAAATTGATAAAGCAAGAAAAAAAATAACTGAAAGAAAAAAGTTACATAAACATTATTGGATACATGGTCTTCCTTTAAGAATGCGTTTTAAAAAGTCACAACTTTATGAAAGTGCATTTACACCAATAATAATAGGTCTGATAGTTGGTTTCATTGCTGCTATTATGGGAATAGGTGGTGCTTTTATTTTAGTACCAGCAATGATTTATATTATTGGAATGCCTACAAGATTAATCCCAGGAACTTCTCTTTTTGTCACTATATTTATAAGTGCTATCGTAACAATTTTACATGCTTTAAACTATGGAACCATAGATTTAATTTTAGTTACAGTATTAATTTTAGGCTCGATAATCGGTGTTCAGTTTGGACAAAAAATTGGAGAAAAAATTGATAGTTCAGAATTTAAAACTATTTTAGCAATATTATTATTATTAGTTGGTATAGCAATTGCTTATGATACTTTTATTAAAGATGAAAAAACAGTAAATACTATTGTCGATGGTACTAATAATTTAGGACCACTAAGTGAATTTATATTAAACTTTTCTAGAGATTTACCAGTATTTTATGGCCTAACATCTGTACTTCTTGCTGTTGTTCTGGGTGTTGGAGCTGCAATGATTAGAAGAGTTTATTCTAATTGGGATGATAAAAGATTAGCAAAATTAAAAAAATAATTAGGCGCTTCTATATAATTTAGTCATAACAAACTCTTTATGACCAAGAGCTTCAGCACAAGTTAATCTTCCATTTGCAACTCTTAAAGTTGATTTAATTAATTCATCTCCAGCTTGACTTAAGTTCATTTCTCTTGATAAAATTTTTGAAACATCCACATCAATGTGTTCACTCATGGTTTTTGCAGTAAGAGGATTTGCCGTTAACTTAATTACAGGTTCAATAGGATTTCCTATAATATTTCCTTGTCCAGTTGGAAATAAGTGAATATTAAAGCCACCTGCAGCTTGTAAAGTAACACATTCTGCGGCAGCTGAAGAAGTATCCATGAAGTACAATCCCGCACCTTTTGTCGGTTCCTCGGCTGGCTCTAAAACATCAATAAATTGGCATCCTCCAATTTTCTGAAAATTACCAAATGCTTTTTCTTCAATAGTAGTTAATCCACCAGCAATATTTCCTGCAGTTGGTTGACTTTCTGATAAATCATCTGTTGCTTCTTTAAGAATGAAATCATTATAATCATTCCATGTTTTTTTAAACTTTGCTTGAGCTTCAGGTGTCTTACCTCTTTTTTCACAAACTGTTTCAGCTCCAGTAAGCTCAGATGTTTCACCAAAACATAAATGCACACCTAAGGGTTCTAATTTATCCATAAGATTTCCAACAGTTGGATTAGATGCTAATCCTGATGTTGTATCAGACTCACCACATTTTACTGAAATCCATAAATCACTCATTGGACACTCTTCTCTCTGTTTTTCTGATGCCCACATTGAAAACTCTTGTGCCTTTTTTGAAACTTTTGCAATTGTGTCTATATCACCAACACCTTCGATACTAAAACCCTCAACCGGTTTTCCAGTGCTTGCAATAGCATCTACAATTCTTTTTGTCCATTTGGGTTCAATACCTATAACTATAACAGCTGCAACGTTTGGATTTTTTCCTGTACCAATCATTGTTCTAAAATGAAGTTCTAAGTCTGCACCAAACTGAAGTCTCCCATATGAATGAGGTAGTGCAATTGTGCCTTTTATATTATTTGCTACAGCTTCAGCACACGCGTTTGAAATATCATCTACAGGAAGAATAATTACGTGATTTCGTGTTCCAGCACGTCCATTTTCTCTTTTGTATCCTAAAAAACTCTTTGGAATTTCCATTTATTACCACTTTTTTGTTTTTACATTGTGAACATGAACATGTTCACCTTTTTTAATATTTTTAACTACTTTCCCAATATCATGTCCATATTTCAAAATAGTGTCACCTTCATTTAGATCTGCCATTGCAATCTTATGACCTAAGGGTATTTCGTCTTTTGATTGTATTGAAACAGACTTATCGTTTTCCATTATCCAACAATTACAATCTTGTTCTGGGGTTATTTTTTCTATAACAACTACGCCAACGTTGTCTTTTTCATCGTGTATTATTATATCAGTATTTGACATTGTGACGATTTCTTTATTTGAAATTTGCTAAATCTTATATATTAATCGGGCTCTTTCACAATTAAAAAAAGAATTAGAAAGGCTGTACTATGACTAAAATGACAACAGAAGAAGCATTTATAAAAGTTCTTCAAATGCACGGTATTGAGCACTCGTTTGGAATAATAGGATCAGCTTTTATGGCAATTTCCGATTTATTTCCCAAAGCAGGAATTACTTTTTGGGATGTTGCTCATGAAACTAATGGTGGCTTAATTGCAGATGGCTACACAAGAGCAACTGGAAAAATGTCAATGGTTATCGCTCAAAATGGGCCAGGAATAACCGGATTAGTCACACCAATTAAAACAGCTTATTGGAACCATACACCTTTATTGTTAGTTACTCCTCAAGCAGCAAATAAAACTATGGGTCAAGGTGGTTTTCAAGAGGTTGAGCAGATGAATTTATTCAAAGATATGGTTTGCTACCAAGAAGAAGTGAGAGATCCATCTAGGATGGCAGAAGTATTAAATAGAGTAATAGAAAAAGCATTTAGAGGTTCGGCACCAGCTCAAATAAATGTACCAAGAGATTATTGGACACAAGTAATAGATATTGAGTTACCACCGATTGTAAGATTTGAGAGACAAGGTGGAGGAAAAGAAGCAATTGAAAGAGCTGCAAAACTTTTATCTGGTGCAAAATTCCCAGTAATATTGTCTGGGGCAGGCGTAGTAATTGGTAATGCAATTGATGAATGTAAAAAATTGGCTGAAAAATTAGATGCTCCAGTATGTAATGGATATCAACATAATGATAGTTTTCCAGGAAGTCATCCTTTAGCAGTGGGACCATTGGGATACAATGGATCTAAAGCTGGCATGGAATTAATTTCAAAAGCAGATGTAGTTTTAGCATTAGGAACAAGATTAAACCCTTTTTCAACTTTACCTGGATACGGAATTGATTATTGGCCAAAAGATGCAACAATTATTCAAGTAGATATGAATCCTGATAGAATTGGACTTACGAAAAAAGTAACAGTTGGAATTTGTGGTGATGCCAAGATGGTTTCACAGCAAATCTTAGAGAAACTCTCTCCATCAGCAGGAGACAATGGTAGGGATGAGAGAAAAAATCTCATTCATCAAACAAAATCTGCGTGGCTACAAACTCTAACAAGTTTAGACCATGAAGATGATGATCCAGGAACTGTTTGGAATAAAGAAGCTAGAGAAAGAGACTCTGATAGAATGTCACCGAGACAAGCTTGGAGAGCAATACAAGCAGGAATGCCTGATGATGTAATTATTTCAAGTGATATTGGAAATAATTGTGCAATTGGTAATGCATATCCAACTTTTGAAAAACCTAGAAAATATTTAGCACCAGGTTTGTTTGGTCCATGTGGTTATGGTTTTCCATCTATACTAGGAGCAAAAATAGGATGTCCTGATACACCTGTAATTGGTTTTGCAGGCGATGGTGCATTTGGAATAAGTATGAATGAAATGAGCTCTTGTGCTAGAGAAGAATGGCCTGCAATTACAATGGTTATATTTAGAAATTACCAATGGGGAGCAGAAAAGAGAAACTCTATTTTATGGTTTGATGATAATTTCATTGGAACAGAATTAGATCCTGAATTAAGTTACGCTAAAGTTGCGAACGCATGTGGTTTAAAAGGTGTAGCAGTTAAAACTATGGAAGAAACAACCAAAGCAATCAAACAATCATGTGAAGATCAGAAAAAAGGAATTACAACATTTATTGAGGTTATTTTAAATCAGGAACTTGGTGAACCATTCAGAAGAGATGCAATGAAGAAACCAGTGCAAGTTGCCGGTATCAGTAAAAATGATATGAAACCTCAAAAATCATTATCTGAGTAACATATTTTTTTACATATAAATTTGTATCTTTGTTGTTAATATTTATATGAATGAATTTTTTGTTATTTTTAAAAAAGTTTGTAATAGTCTTAAGTATTTATTTATCTTTAGATATAATTTTTTTTTACTTTTTACCAATAGATTTAAAATCTAAATTATATAATAACAGAGCTCACAGAATAAAATCTTTTTACTATCATCATGATCTAAGACCTATGGCGTCTTTTTATGATCATTGGGGTTATGAAAAATATCAAATATTTACAAACAATCTAGGATTTAAAGATAAAAGTAATAGGCAAATTAATTTTAAGAATAAAAATTTATTGTTTATAGGGGATTCATTTACAGAGGGTGTGGGTATTAAATATGAAGATACATTTGTAGGTTTAATTGAAAGTAAATTGAAAGAAAAAAATGATAATATTGAAATTCTAAATGCTGGTGTGCAATCTTATTCAACAAGTATTTATTTAGCCAAAATTCATTATTTATTAAATATTAAAAAATTACCTATTACAGATATTGTAGTAGTTGTTTCTGGAGGAGACATATTTGATGATGCATATAAATATTTTAATGTCGATGAAAATTTTATATTAAATCATGTTGATCATAAAAATAAAATTGTAATTAACTTAATTAATTTTTTTAAATCTAATACTTTAATTTATCAAGTTATATCAAGAATAACTCCTCCAAAGGTAATACCTGGTCTAATAAAATCTTTATTTATTAAAAAAACCTCACTTAATTATAATGAAAAAGAAAATGAATTATTAAAAATATCAAATGATGAAATCTCAAAAATGAGCTTTTTGTATCTTCAAGACTACAACTATTTATTTTCCAAAGATGAGTTTGATAAGTGGGGAAAAAATGCGATTGATAAATCTATAAATAATTTAAAAGAACTTTCTAAAATAGTAGAAAAGAAAAATATAAATCTCAATATTTTTTATCTTTACGAACCAGCAATCATTTTAAGAGAACCAGATATTGCAGTCTTAACTTACATAAAAGATAGTTTTAAAAGTTTAGAAACAAATAGCGTCAGTTTCTTTGAACTAAATGATTATTTCAAAGGTTATAAGGATAAATATGAGGTTTATAAAAATTTATTTTTTATTAATGACATACATTTGAATAAAAAAGGAAATAAACTAGTTTTTGAAGAAATAATTAAAAAAATAAATTTTAAATAATAATTCTATTAACTTTTAATTTTAAAAATATATAGTAAATTTTCAGTTTGTATATTTTATGGATGTAAAATTAGATAAATGGTATCGACCAAAAATTGACAAGGAAGTTTTAAAAGAGCTTACAAGGAAATCTGATGCCAAAGGATTAATACACGTAAGTATTTATTTTGGTTTTCTCTCTCTAGTAGGCTATTTAGCCTATTTTACATGGGGAACTTGGTGGTCAGTATTTTGGTTTTATATATACGGAAATATTTTTTGCTTTTGTAATCCTATTTGGCATGAGACAGGTCACAAAACTGCATTTCAGTCAAAGTTTTTAAATGAATTCTTTTATTATATCTCATGTTTTATGGCATACTTTGAGCCTACAAGATGGAGATTTACCCATTTTGTTCATCACGGAAATACATATTCAACTAAAAATCCTTATGATCATGAAATTGAATATGACAACAATTTAAAAGACACCCCTAAAAAACTAATAATGAATTTAATCCCTTTTGGTGAGTTATTATTTTTTAAAAAAAGTATAGCTTTTGAAGTTATTAAACATGCTTTTGGCGTAAAAACTAAAGTTATGATTGATAGTATTCCTGAAAATGCAAGACCAAGAGCTATTTTGATTTCAAGAATTTATGTAGGTATTTGGCTATCTATAATTATCTGGTCTCTATTGATATCTTCATGCTTGCCGGTGTTGTATCTTTTGTTACCTCATTATTACGGAAAAGGATTACATAAATTTGTTGCTTTTACACAACACGCCGGTTTAGCGAGAAATGTTAAAGATCATAGATTGTCAGCAAGAGATATGAAATTAAATCCAATACTAAGCTTTTTATATTGGAAAATGGAGTATCATTGTGTGCATCATATGTTCCCAACGGTTCCAGCTTATAATTTAGAAAAATTACATTCCCATTTAAAAGATCAGTTACCACAAATTAAAAATGGATTATTTGATACATATAAAGAGATAATACCTGCTTTAAAAAAACAAAGAAATGAACCTGATTATCATTTAGATATTTCTTTACCAGAACAACAAGCCTCTTAATGTATAAAAATTATAAATTACTTTTATTTCTAGGAGCTGCAGCAATATTTCTTTATATTAGCGTTGGAAAATATGAGGAATTTAGTCTTCAAAAATCTATTTCTGCATGCACGATCGCAAAAAGTAAATTAAAAAAAGAAATTTCACCTCAAGAAGCAAGAATTATTTGTGAGAAAGAAATCAAAAATTAATGAGTAAAGAGTTATTAAAATATCTAAAAGAAATTTTTTAAAGTAGATTTGGTAACCAAGTTGAAAATATTGGGAATAATATCATTAATATCCCATAAATAATCCCAACTATTGTAAATAAAGGAACCTCTTTAAAAGCATTAGCAGGGTTCTCCTTTATTACACCAGCTGCAGTATATATTCCCACACAAACAGGTGGAGTAATCATTCCAATACCAGCAAAAGCAACAAAGACTACGTATAAATGAAGCAAACTTTGATCAAAAGATAATGTTAAAGCTGCAAAAATTGGAACTGTTAAATAAAATACTGGAACAATTTCAATAAAAGTCCCAAGAACTAAACATATTATACCTAGCATAGCCCAGAATAAATTTACACTTGCGCCCATATCAGTAAAGTAAGTAATAATTTTTTGAGGTGCTTGAGTATAAGTAAGAACAACACTTAAAAAAGTTGCAGTTGCAATAATTGAAAATATAACAGCAGTAATTATAGCTGTATCCTTCAAACAACTTAATAGAGATGAAAATGTTAATTCTCTATAAATTAAAAACCCTATTGCCACAGCATAAACCCCTGCAATTGCTGCGGACTCTGATGGTGTTAAAAAACCTGCATATATTCCACCTAAGATTATAATTGGAGTTATTAAAGCCGGAAGTGCTGCAACAAAAGAACTTAATCTTTCTTTAAGAGTCGCCTTTTTATCTGCTCTTATATGTCTACACTTAAATAAAACTAATAGAACCATTAAAATTAGAAGAATAATTCCTGGTATCACACCAGCAGCAAATGTTTTCGATACAGGGACGTATGTAAGTGCACTAAATAAAATAGCAGCATTTGAAGGAGGGATTAAAGCCTCAAGTAATGCTGCTGATGCAGCCAATACAACAACAAAAGGTGTAGGATAGCCTTGCTCAATCATTTTTGGCATCATGATTGTTCCAACTGCAGTAATTGCAGCTAATATTGATCCACAGAATGCTGCAAAGAAACCCATCGCTATAACCATTGCAACACCCAAACCTCCTGGCCAATGTCCCACCAAAGTTGTTGCAAATTTTACAAGTCTAAGTGCTGCACCACCTTTAAGCATCGCCATACCACTGAATATAAATAACGGTACAGCTATAAGGACATGTTTTGTTAGAGCTCCAAAAGATACTTGAATTAAAACCGACCAAGGAAGATTTAGTCCACCAATAGCAGCCATAGAACTACCTAAACCAAATACTAAAAAAATTGGAACAGAAATTATTAAAGCTACTAGAGATAATATGGATGCTAATACAAACATTTAATTATTTATTAAATTTAAAATGTTATCAAACAATAACTCTAATGAGGTTAGAGCTAATATTAAGAAACCAACAGGGAATGCTAAAAACATCCACCATATAGGTATACTAATTTCAATTTCCATGACTTGACCTAAATTGAAATACATGATTGTTGCATCAAGACCAGCTTTAAAAAATATACAAGCAGATATAAGTGCAACTATATTTACAATTAAAAACAATATTTCTTTATTCTTTTTTGATAATAAAGGAGTCAAAAAATCAACTTTTATGTGTTGTCCTTTTTTTAAAAGAGGTCCTAATAATGGAAATACTAACCAACTTACTAAAACAGGTGGTAATTCTATAAACCAAGCAAATCCAGTCCCAGTTATGAAACGTGTGGCTGCACTTAAAAATAAAGCAGCAACCATAATAAAAATGATTAACATTGCGAGAGCTAATGCAGCCGAAGCTAAATAATTATTAACTGCTCGCAATGCTTTCATTTTTTTAGATTACGCAAAAACTTATTCTAATTATTATTTGCGTACTCTTGCGCTGCTTTTAAAGCATCAGCATCAATCATTTTAGCCATTGCAGGCATAACTTTATCTTTCATTAACTTATCAAATTTTGCTTTCTCAGTTCCTGAAAGTGTTGTTACTACACCGCCTCTGTCTTGGAATTCTTTAAGAACAGTTTCACCATGATCCATAATTCTGTCTGTTGAAAGTGTTCCCACTTCTTTACCAACATCCATTATTATTTTCTGTAAATCAGCAGGTAAACTATTAAACCAAGTAGAGTTAGCCATTATGTATGCATCTGCGTAGTATTGGTAAGGTTTTTGAGCATATTTTAAAAATTCCCACCAACTGTATGCTTTTATGCTTCCTGGAGGACTATTTATCGTGTCAATCATTCCAGACTGCAAAGCATTATATACTTCTCCAGTTTTTAAAGATACACGGTTTGCTCCAAGTGCGTCCCACATAGGTTCTTCACTTTTAAGCAGTCTTCTAGCTTTAAGACCTTTCATAGCATCAATACCTGTTAATTCTCGCGCACTTGAAATTGACATTACAGGTCCAACAGGATTGTACATAACTAAAGTTGAATTTGTTTTTTTGGTTAATTCACCCCAAATTTCTTTTCCTGCTGAAGAATTTTGAAAAAAACCTCTTTGTTGTTTCCAAGAATTAAACAGTCCCGGAAAAGATGCAACATTAAAGTTCTTATTAATTGGTGGAAAACTTACGACACCAACAATTCCTCCTAATTCAACAGCTCCTGAAGTTACGGCACCCATTACTTCTCTAATTCCGAAAAGTTGTTTAGATGGATATACCTCGATTTTAAGTTTTCCATTTGCTCTTTTATTTACTTCATCTGCAAAAATTTGAGCATGCTTTGCACTATGATGTTTTGGACTCCAATGAACAGATAGACGTCCAACAATCTCAGCAAAAGCTGCAGTTGAAGAAATTACAAATGAAATAATTAAGAAAAAGCTAACTAAACTTTTTGATAATATTTTTATTTTATTCATATTTTCCCTCTCCTTTTTTAAATAATCTTATTATTTTGAGTCAATTAAAACAATCAAAATAACACTGCTTAAATTTGAATAATAAGGTCTAAATGTTATATTAATTGAAACTATGATTTATAAATTATCAAAAAGCCTTTTTGTGCTTTTTTTCCTGATTTTATTTTCAAATTATTCTTACAGCGAGACTAAAATAGACGAAGCTGTTGACAAAACTACAGATTTTTTAAAGTCTGTTTCAAAAAGAGGACTAAACAAAAATCAAACAGCTGAATTTTTAAATAATTATGCAATTACTTTAAAAGATGAGAGAACAGATGGAGAAATTACCTATATTTTTGATAGTGAAAATTACAAGAGATATAAAGATGGGAAAGTCATATCCAAAGATGGCTGGAGATTTTCAAAATTAGGAGCCTTAAGATTATTTAACGGTGATGTAAAACTGACTTGGAAAATAAAAATCGGCAAAGAGAATTTAATGGTTATTAAAACAAAATTTCAACCAATTGGAAAAGAATATCCTTTTACATACAAACAAAAAAAACTATTTTTTGATGAAATCCAATGAACCCAACTGATATTCTACTAAGTATTGCAATCGTTGGAATATACACAATTATTTATGTTTATTTGAAATCTAAATATGATGATAATAAAACAATCATAAAATTATTCGTGATTGGCTTCATTTACTCAACAATAATTACTGGTATTCTTTATTATTTAATAAAATTTATAGCTTCTTAAAAAGTTTATATGAGACATAAATTGAAATTAATTTATTTCAAAATGAGAGCACTAGCAGAAGCTCCTCGCTTATTATTTCATTACACAAATATTGAATATGAAGATCTTATGTCATGGGATTATTATGATAAGGAATGGTCAGAGGTAAAACCTAATATCCCATTTAAACAATTACCCATGTTAGTTATAGATAAGAAGCATGAGATTTGTCAAAGCTTGGCAATTATGACATTTGTTGAAAATTTAGCAGGCATTAATATTACTGATCCAATATTAAATGCTAAAGCAAATGCTATCATGCAGAGTGCACAGGAACTTTTTATGCCTCTTAACCCAACAGTAAATTTTGCAATAGGTGAGAAATTTATAAAGAAAAAAGATGACATGATGCCATTTTTATTGTCAAGATTTGAAGATCTTGAAAAAGCCATGAAGAATAATGATAAAAAATTTTTTATCTATGATGAGCCTAGAGCATGTGATTTTGTTGCGTTTCATCATTTAGATTTATCTAAAATGCTTGATCCCTCAATAATAAAAAAATTTCCTAGGTTAGAAAAATTTCTGGAGGACATAATGTCTATCGAAAGTATTAAATCTTATTTGGATAAACGTCCTGAATTGATTGATGTAAGTGTTGAACCAAAATTAGTTATTGATGGGGTTCCACACTCAACAGGAGTTAAAAAAACCTAATTATTAATAGTTGATTGCGTTATAGAAAATTTCTATTATAACTTTCAGGAATTTATGGCGGGGTAGCTCAGTTGGTTAGAGCGCGGGACTCATAAGCCCGAGGTCAGTGGTTCGATCCTCTAGATTTCCTAATTAATTTAAGCAAACATAAATATTGGTCCAGTGGTGGTCCATTGATATGATAGTTTTATGAGAAAAATTTTAGGAATTATAGTTCTGAGTTTCTTATGTAATGTGAATACAAACGCAGAAATAATAAAATTGATTTGTATTGATCCAAAAGAAAGAGACTTTATAGTTCAAATTCCAAATGAGGGTATCATCGCACAAATACAAGGTCAGATAGTCGGATTACAAAGAACCGAGGACCATTATTTCCTAGAACACTATGAAAAAAAAGGTGTAAAAAATGATATTTTTTTTTCAATTAATAGATCAACAGGAAAATTTGAAGGACTTTGGCAAATTGGATCTATTAAAGGTTTTTATTCTGGATACTGCAAATTAAAACCAAAAAATAAATTTTAATAATTTTATGAAAAAAGACTGGAATGATGAAGATGATAAGCAACTAGCAAGAGTTAGAGCTAAAATTAATAATCCTCAAGATTTTAAAGATCCTGAAAAAAGAAATATTTTCGAGAAATTCGGACATTATTTGCTTGATAACTCAAAAGTAACATTGATTGTTATAGGGATAATTATTTTATTGATGATAATTTAACATCACATTATGAGAAAATTTTTGACAATAATTTTCATCTTAATTTTTTATAGTTCAGCAAATGCTGGTTCAGATTTTCAAAATTCTTTGGAAAATTTATATAATAAGTATGACTCTATAAACGCATATGATTATGCTTTTTATTTATCTGAAGTAGGGGAATTAGCGAAAAAGAAAAAAGATAACGCTATAAAATGTTATAGAAAACTTTTGAAAGAAAAAAAAAGATCTATTTATGATAATGATAAAAATTGTGTTAAATTTAAAGTTTCTTTCGGTTCACAATCTGATGTATGGAGATTAAATTTTATAAAATTTTCTACAATTTTAATTGATGCAATCCAAAAAAATGAAAATGGATATTTTAAAGTTCTACCAGATGGAAAGAAAAAAATAGTAGAAGATAATATATTGATACTCGCAGATTTTAACGAATTGATTGTTATCCTTTTCAAATTAGCAAAAGATTCAAATTGATAAAACAAATCACGCACAGGTCTCCACGTGACCAGAAATCCTGGTCCAAATTTGATCCACTCATGGTCCACGGGGAAACCCTTATTAAACACAATTTCTTAATTTCTTGTTTGAAAGAAAAAAAATAAGTAGTATAAACCAACAATTATTTTAAGGCGGGGTAGCTCAGTTGGTTAGAGCGCGGGACTCATAAGCCCGAGGTCAGTGGTTCGATCCCACTTCCCGCTACCAAATTAATGGCCAGGAAAATCCATCAAATTTTCAACTTTGTAACCTTTTTTTAGAAGATTATCACAGCCACCTAAATCAAAAAGATTTATGACAAATATAAAGGCTGCAATATTTCCTTTAGAAATCTCTACGAGTTTTGCTGCAGCTTCTGCAGTTCCTCCTGTCGCTATCAAATCATCTATTATAAGAACAGAATCATTTTCTGAAATTGAGTCTTTATGAACTTCTATTGATGCTGTTCCATATTCAAGCTCAAAATCAACTGAATGCACATCAGCAGGTAGTTTATTTTTTTTTCTTAACATTATGAATGGTTTTTTTAAAATGTAAGAAACAGCAGATGCAAACACAAAACCACGTGATTCAATTGCAGCAATTTTATCTATTTTAAATTTTTTGGATCTCTCAACAATTTGATTTATTGACTCCTCAAAAGCAGTCTCATTCTTTATTAATGTGGTTATATCTCTAAATAAAATACCTTTTTTAGGATAATCTTTAATTGAGCGAATATAATCTTTTAAATCCATAATAGTTATTTATAATTCAGATATAATTACTTTTTACATGGCAAATAATAAATTAGCAATAATTGGTGGAAGTGGTCTTTATGATGTTGAGGAGTTTAAAGACAGAGAATTATTAGATTTAAACACTCCTTGGGGAAAACCATCAGATAAGATTTTAAAAGCAAATTATAAAAATAAAGAAGTTTATTTTTTACCAAGACACGGCAAAGGACACTTTATTTCACCATCAAACATAAATTTTAGAGCAAACATTGACTCATTAAAACAATTGGGTGTAACAGATGTTGTATCTGTCTCTGCCGTAGGTTCTTTGAAAGAAAATTTGCCTCCCGGTAAATTTGTTATTGTTGATCAATTTATAGACAGAACATTTGCTCGAAATAAAAGCTTTTTTGATGAGGAAATAGTTGCTCATGTATCAATGGCACACCCAACCTCTAAAGGCTTAATGAATGCATGTGAAGATGCTATAAAAAAAGAAGGAATAGATTATCAAATGGGAGGAACTTATGTGGTAATGGAAGGCCCACAATTTTCAACTTTAGCTGAGTCGAATCTTTACAGATCATGGAAAGCAGATGTGATCGGAATGACAAATATGCCTGAAGCTAAATTAGCAAGAGAAGCAGAAATTAGATATGCATCTGTTTCAATGGTGACTGATTATGATTGTTGGCATCCAGATCATGAAAATGTTGATGTCCAAAAAGTAATAAAAATATTATTAGATAATGCTTCTAAAGCAAAAAGCATGATTAAAAATCTTATTGATAATTTTGAAACTCATATTGATCCTGACGATCCAACAAATAATTGTTTAGATGTTGCTATAATTACTGCTCCAGAAAAAAGATCACAAAAGACGAAAAACAAACTAAAAACAGTAGCCGGTAGAGTTTTAAACAAGTGACTGTAAAATTAAATGATAAGCAAATTTTAGATTATAAAAAAGACGGCGTAATTTTAATCAAAAAAGCTTTTTTGCCTTGGATTGAAAAACTTAGTAAGGGATTTCAAAAAGTATTAAATAAACCAAGCTCACTTGGAAGAGAAAATGTTTCAAAACAACATGGAGGAAGATTTTTTGAGGACTATTGTAATTGGGAAAGAATTGAAGAATTTAAAGATTTTATTTTTAATTCACCAGCAGCAGAAATCGTCGCTCAATCGACTCAATCTAATAAAATTCAAGTGTTTCATGAGCACATTTTCTTAAAGGAGCCTGGAACAAAAAAGGAAACTCCATGGCATCAAGATCTTCCATATTATTGCGTAGATGGAAATGATACAGGAACTTTTTGGATACCATTAGATAATGTATCAAAAGATAACTGCCTTAAAGTTTTGAAAGGATCCCATAAGTTGCCAATGCTAGTAAAGCCTACCAAATGGTCAAATGACACTTTTTGGTATAAAAATAACAACAATTTTATGGACATTCCAAATATAGATAAAAATAATATTTTTAGTACAGAGATGCATATGGGAGATGCAATATTATTTAATTTTAAAGTATTACATTCATCTTCAGGAAATAATGACAAAAAAAGTCGTAAAACTTTCTCTGCAAGATTTATTGGAGACGATGTGAGATACATTGATAGAAAAGGAGAAACTTCTCCACCTTTTGAAGGAATAGATTTAAATTCAGGAGATAAAATGAGAAAGGATTGGTTCCCTGTGGTTTGGGGCAATTAAATGAGAATTAAGGGAAAAAGATATAGAACAATTTGGTATGAAAATAATGTAGTAAAAATAATTGATCAAACCAAACTTCCACATAAGTTTGTTATTAAAGATTTGAAGACAATAAAAGATGCAGTAAAAGCAATAAAAACTATGCAGGTAAGAGGTGCACCTCTTATTGGTGGAACTGCTGCTTATGGAATAGTATTGGCAATTCAAGAAAATAATAATTTAGATTTTATTAAAAAAAGTTCAGAAGAATTAGTTAATTCAAGACCTACAGCTATAAATTTACAGTGGGCAATTCATAGAATGAATAATAAATTATCATTTGTGGAGTCTGATGAGTTATTGGATGTTGCATTAAAAGAAGCAAAATTAATATGTGATGAGGATATCAAATTTTGTGAGAATATAGGAGTTAATGGGCTTAAAATAATTGAAGAAATTTTTAATAAAAACAAAAAAACTGTGAATATCTTAACTCACTGTAATGCAGGGTGGTTAGCAACTATAGATTGGGGGACTGCAACCTCACCAATTTATCAAGCTCATAGAAAAGGAATACCAATTCATGTATGGGTCGATGAAACAAGACCAAGAAATCAAGGAGCGAATCTAACTTCGTTTGAATTAAATGAAGAGGGTATACTAAATACAATTATTACAGATAATACTGGTGGTATTTTAATGCAAAGAGGAGAGGTTGATATGTGCATTGTTGGAACAGACAGGACTCTATCTACAGGAGATGTTTGTAATAAAATTGGTACATATTTAAAAGCATTAGCAGCATATGATAATAATGTGCCCTTCTATGTGGCTTTACCAAGCTCCACAATTGATTGGGAAACTAAAGATTATAATAAGATACCTATTGAAGAAAGAAGTTCTGAGGAACTATCCCATATAGAAGGAAAAGACGATAAAAATAATATCAAGAAAGTTTTAATTTATCCTGAAAATAGTAAATCAATGAATTTAGCATTTGATATAACTCCAGCAAAATATGTAACAGGTTTAATTACAGAGAAAGGTATATGCCAGGCATCAACTGTCGGTTTAAAACAAATGTTTAATAGATAATGAATAAAGTTAAAAATATTTTATTTATAATGGCTGATCAACTAAGATTTGATTATCTTTCTTGTTGTGGTCATCCGCACCTTAAAACAACTCATATAGACGGTTTAGCAAAAAAAGGAGTTATATTTGAGTCAGCATATGTTCAAGCTCCTGTTTGTGGCCCATCAAGAGCTTCATATTATACTGGAAGAACAGTATTTAGCCATGGATCAACTTGGAACCAAATACCTTTACCAATCGGTGAACTAACTATTGGAGATTATTTGAGACAATCTGGAATTAGGACTGGAGTTGTTGGTAAAACACATATGAGACCCGATATAGATGGAATGAATAGACTTGGAATTTCAAAAGATACGGAAATAGGTCTGACAGTTAGTGAACCAGGATTTGATCCTTATGAGAGAGACGACGGACTTCATCCTAATAACCACATTAAAAATTCAACTAAAAAGCTATCTTACAATGATTGGTTAAACAAACTTGGATATGAGGGTGATAATCCTTGGGATAGTTGGGCAAATTCATCAGAGGATGAAAGTGGAAACATTTTGAGTGGATGGAGGTTAAGAAATTCAAATAAACCAGCAAGAGTTAAAGAAGAACATTCTGAAACTGCATTTATGACAAATAGATCAATGGAATTTATCGAAGAAAGTGGAGAGAAGCCTTGGTTTTTACATTTATCATATATTAAACCTCATTGGCCATACATTGCTCCTGCCCCTTATCATAATATGTACTCACCAAACCAATTTTATCCAGTTCATCGAAGTAATACTGAAAAAGAAATAAATCATCCAGTCTATAAAGCTTTCATGGAAAATAATATTTCAAAGACTTTTTCAAGAGAAGAAGTGAGAAACACTGTTCTTTCAGGATACATGGGATTGATAAAGCAAATAGATGATAATCTTGGGAGACTATTTAATTTTCTTGAAGAAAAAAATTATATGAAGAATACCATGATAGTTTTTACATCAGATCATGGTGACTATCAGGGCGATCATTGGCTAGGAGAAAAAGAGCTTTTTCATGAACAAATTGTGAAAGTTCCAATGATAATTTATGATCCAAGTAATTTATCAGATAATAACAGGGGAGTAAGAGAAAAAAGATTTGTAGAGGCTATAGACTTACTACCTACTTTTTTAGACTATGTAGATAGCAACGTAAGTAAACATCGTCTTGAGGGACAATCATTGTTACCAATTATTAGAGGAAATAAAGTTTCTAATTGGAAAGATAGTGTATTTAGTGAAATAGATTACTCATTTAACGAAGCAAGAAAAATTCTTAATATTGGAGCATCAGATGCTAGAGCTTATATGATTAGAAATAATAGATGGAAGTATATTTATTACAAAGGTTTTCCACCTCAATTATTTGACTTAAAAAATGACCCTGATGAATTTAAAGACCTAGGACAATCTCTTAACCATTCAAAAATTATTGAGGAAATGAAAGATATTCTACTTAAAAGAATTACAAACAGAAAAAATAGGGTTGCAGCAACGGATGAATTTGTTTTAAAAGAAAGAGATTATACAAAAGAACATGGAATTATGATAGGAGTTTGGTAATGAACCCTTTAATATTGTCACTAATTTGTTTAGTTTCTGTAGGAATATCTGCAAATTTAATAAAATTAATTCGTGGAAATAGAATTTTATTAATTATTTCTTTATTGCCCTGTATTTATATATTTATCTTTGGTTTGTATGCAACTTTAGGTCCAATGGATTTATATAAAGATGGTACAGATAATTTTTATGCCCAGAACCCAGGTAAGGAATTACCAATAGTGTTTGTATTATTAAAATTCTATCAATATATTTTAATGATTGTTGGTTTAGTTTTTGGTTTTATTTATTACAATTATATAAAAAAAATAAAAGATACTAGGGAGTCATCAGACTAGGCAAATACAAACAAATTGCGGGAAAAGCAATAATTAAAGCGAGTCTAATTACATCAGTCAATAAGAATGGAAGAGTCCCAAACCAAATAGTTTGTAAAGGTGTTTTTTGCATTACACCCTTTATAACAAATAAATTCATTCCTACAGGAGGTGAAATCAATCCAAACTCAACAACTATTACCGCAAATATTCCAAACCATACTGGATCAATTCCAGCATCAACTATTACCGGATAAAATACTGGAATAGTTAAAAACAACATTGCCAAAGAGTCCATCACAGTTCCTAGAAGCAAATATATTGCACAAATTACTAGAATTATTCCTAGTGGTGTTAGTTCTAGATAGTTTATAAAATCAACAACTGCAAAAGGCAATTGTGTGACTGTTATTAGATAATTAAATATACTTGCACCAATAACAATTAAATATAAAGAACCAACTGTTTTTATAGTTGTCCATAAAGCTTCTTTTAAAAGATTTAACTTTAATTGACCTCTAAAAAAAATAAAAATTAAAACTAATATCACTCCAACTGCAGCACTTTCAGTTGCTGTAAAAAAACCTAAATAAAGTCCACCCATCATAATTGCAAATATTAAAAATATTGGAAAAACTTTTGATATTGCAGAAATCCTCTCTTTTAATGGCATCTTTGTTCCATAACCACCCTGCGAGGGATAGATTAAAAGATAAATCCTAATAGCGATCATATACAGTACCACTGCTATTAACCCAGGTATCAGTGCAGCAAAAAATAATTCCTGAACAGATTGTTCAGTTAAATAAGCATATATTACCAATATAACGCTTGGCGGAATTATTATTCCAAGCGTTCCACCAGATGCAATAGAACCACTGATTAAAGCATCGCTATAACCATGTCTTCTCATTTCAGGACCTGCCATTTGAGACATTGTTGCTGCTGTTGCAATTGATGATCCACAAATCATCCCAAACCCAGCACATGCTCCAACAGTAGACATTGCTAAACCACCTTTATAATGACCCACTATTGCATAAGCAGCGTCATATAAATTTCTTGATAAGTTCGAACTGTTGGCAAGATTTCCCATTAAAACAAATAGAGGCAATACTGATAATGTATATTTTGAGACAGCATCAAAAGGAGCAGTTCCCAAAACAAATATTGCAGGATCAAATCCCGAAATCAATGCAAAGCCAGTGAAACCAACAACTAACATTGAAATTCCGATTGGTACATTTAATACCATTAAAATTAATACTGCAGCAAAAGATAATCCGCCATTTATTACAGCTTCTAAACCCATTAAAAATTCTCTGATTTAGATTTAATTTTATAAATAGTTTTGATAAACCATATGATAATTGCAAAAACACTTAACCACATACCAATAGAGCATATGAAATAAAAAGGATAAAAATAAAGCTCTAGATCAATTGTTACTCTTTGATTGTTCATAAATTTATATGATGTCAAAGTAGTCGAATATGCCATTAAAGACATAATCGATATCATTAAAACAAATTTTAAAATTACCAAGTAAGTTTTAAATATACCTAAATTTAAATTATTTATAAAATCTGCTGAAACATTAGCATTTAAATAAAATGCTCTTGGCATTGCAAGGAAAGCTACTAATGCCATCCCTATTTCAACCAATTCAATTGTACCTGTTACTGGTGAATTTAAAAAACGTCTCCCAAATACATCACAAAATGTTAATACAGCTAATAAAAATAAAATAATACCTGAAGCTATCGCCGAATAATCAAAAACTTTACTGACTTTAGAAATCATAAAAATGTTGCTTCAAATTATTTAAACATTAACATATAAATAGTTTCAAAAATAGAAAGTATTAATCATGAAATTTATTTCTTTTAAACATAATGAACAAAATAAGTTCGGTATTATAAATAATAATAAAATTACAGATTTAACTGGAAAAGTATTTAATTCAAATACACTTAAAGATTTAATTTCAAATCAAGGAATAGAGGATGCGAAATCTTATGTAACAAATAATCCAGGCAATATTAATGTCTTAGATATTGAATATTTACCATTAATTCCAAACCCTGGAAAAATTATTTGCGTGGGTTTAAATTATAGTGAACACGTTAAAGAAACCAACAGAACAGTTGAAGAGAATCCAGTAATTTTTCATCGATTTCCAGAAAGTCAAACTGCACATTTACAACCAATTCAAAGACCCGTTGTTTCACAAAGTTTAGATTTTGAAGGTGAGATGGCAGTAATTATGGGTGAAGGCGGCAAACATATAAAACCTGAGGATGCTTTAAAGCATATTATTGGTTATTCATGTTACAATGAGAGCACTGTAAGAGAGTGGCAGAGACACACTAGACAATTTGGAATGGGTAAAAACTTTGAAAAAACAGGGAGTTTTGGTCCGCACATGGTCTTAGCTGAAGACATTAATGATTATAAAAATCTAACAATTGAAACTAGATTAAATGGTGAAGTAATGCAAAATGCAAAATTAAGTCAGCTTATTTTTGATATTCCAATTTTAATTTCGTATGTCTCTAAAGCAATGGCCTGGAGAGCGGGTGATGTACTAGTCACTGGTACGCCTGGAGGGGTAGGGTTTAAAAGAAACCCTCCAGTATTTATGAAGCCTGGAGATAATGTTGAAATAGAAATCACAGAAATTGGCACTTTATCTAATACAATTAAGGATGAAATAATCTAATTTTCAAGTTAAACTTTCTAATAATTATTTAATAATAAGAGGGGATTAACATGAAAAAAAAAATAATTGGTTTTGTTATAGGAATTTTTTCCTTAAGCATTATTAGCACGGCATCAGCTACAGAATTAAAGTTAGCAACTTTTGAACCACCAAAAGCATTTATAGCAAGTAAGATTTTAGCTGCTTGGGCAGATAAAGTTAACAAATGTTCAAATGGTGCTTTAAATGTAAAAATGTATGCAGGAGGAGTATTAGGAAGTCCTCCCAAACAATACGATATAGTAACCTCAGGTGTTGCAGATATATCTTGGACAGTTCTTGGATATATTGGTGGTCAATTTCCTTTAAGTTCAGTTGTAGAACTACCATTCTTGACCAAAACCTCAAAAGCTGGATCAAGAGCTTTAAATACTCTTTTTGAGGAAGGTTACCTAGATAAAGAAATGGCAGGAATTAAACTGATAGGACTTCATTCGAATCCAGGATATCAAATCCATATGAAGGATACTAAAGTAGTTAAGCCTGCAGACTTTAAAGGTAAAAAAATGAGAGTTCCAAGCAAAATAGCTGGAACTATTCTTAAAACTTTAGGAGCAACTGGAGTTAAAGTACCAGCACCAGGAACTTCAGAAGCCTTAAATAAAGGTGTTATAGATGGCACACCTTTCCCATACACAGCAATTGGTTCATTTAGATTATTTGATGTTACTAAATATCATACAGAAGTTAACATCACTAATGCAACCTTTGGATTAATAATGAATGAAGGGAAATATAACGGTCTATCTTCAGCGGCAAAAGGATGTGTTGATAAACATTCTGGTCAATGGTTTGGTGACTGGGCATCTAATTTAATTGATACTCAGAATGCCAAGATGAGAGTTCAAGTAGAAAATACTCCAGGACACGAGATAACTGTTGCATCAGACTCAGTTTTAGCTGAATACAAAAAAATATTGGCTCCAATCGAATCTGACTGGTTAGCAGAAATGAAAGGTAAAGGTCTTGATGGAGATGCTGTATTAAAAAGAGCAAGAGAAGTAATTTCTAAAATAGACGGTTAATAGTTAAATTGGAGCCCGCTAATTTCGTAGCGGGCTCTTTCAAAATTAAGTATAATAAAAAAAATGGCAGTAAAAGCTTTAAGTTATATTGGAGTTAATTCAGATAAATTCGAGGATTGGTCAGAATATTCTCAAAAATACCTTGGTATGCAACAGATGGACCGTGGAAAAGAAATTCTATCTTTTAGAATGGATGACCAAAAACAAAGGTTAACAATAACTGGTGATCAAGGAGATGGATTGGGATTTTTAGGATGGGAAGTCGAGAACAAGGAAGATCTTCAAACTTTTGCAAATAAATTAGAAGAAAATAAAATAGTAGTAAATCATGGAAAGACTTCTTTTGCAGACAAACGTTTTGTTGAAGATTTAATATATTTTAACGACCCACAAGGAAATCGTATTGAACTCGTTTATAAGCCTATGTTAGATACAGATCCTTTTAAACCAGGTAGACCAATTTCAGGATTTAAGACTGGAGCACTAGGGATGGGACATGCAGTTGTACATGTTAAAAATATTGATGATTTAATTCCATTTTACAGAGATGTAATGGGCTTCAAGATAAGTGATTATAGTCATACTCCAATTTCTTTATGCTTTTTTCATGTTAATGGCAGACATCATAGTTTAGCTTTATTTGGCTCAGGTGAAACTGGTTTCCATCATTTTATGGTTGAGTACAATAACCTAGACGATGTAGGTCAAGGTTATGACTTGTTACAATACAAGGATAATGCAATTGCTTATACAATGGGAAGGCATACCAATGATTATATGACTTCATTTTATTCAATTACACCTTCAGGATTTTTTATTGAAAATGGATGGGGTGGGAGGATTATTAATCCAGACATATGGGAGCCCATTGAAACATTCGAAGGGCCTAGTTTTTGGGGACACGAGAGACTTTATTTACCCGATGACGAGAGAATGAAATTTAGAAATAAAAGACTTGAAACTGCTTCTCAAGGAAAACAAGCTCCATTGTTAATTGATTGTCCTTGGTTATATTCAAAGTTAAAAAAAAAATAATTTTTAAAAATATCAATGAAAGAATTTGATGTCACAATAGTAGGATTAGGACCTGCAGGAGGGACTTTAGCAAATCTTCTAGCAATGCATGACTTTTCAATATTAATTCTCGATAGAGAAAAAAGTTTTTATCCACTGCCTAGAGCGGTTCATTTTGATGATGAAATAATGAGAGTATTTCAAACAATAGGAATTACAAAAGAATTTTTGAAACATACTATAATTAATAAAGGTACTAAATTTGTTAATTCTAAAGATAAAGTAATATTAGATTGGCCAAGACCAAAAAAAATTACAGATAATGGATGGTATCCAAGTTATAGATTTCATCAACCTGATTTAGAAAAAAAACTTAGAAAAAAATTAAAAAATTATAAAAAAGTCTCAATAGAACAAAATTCCGAAGTTATAAAAATTAAAAATTCAAAAAATCATGTGGATATAACTTATTTAAATATAAATAATCACAAAGAGAATCTTATAAGGTCAAAATATGCAATTGGATGTGATGGTGCCAACTCTATAACTAGAAAACAAATGAAAACAAAAATGGATAATCTAGGTTTTACTCAAAAATGGGCAGTAGTTGATCTGATATTGAAAAAGAAAAAAAATAATTTACCAGATAGAACAATTCAATATTCAAATCCAAAACAACCAGCAACATATTGTAGAAATGTTGGTAGACGTAGAAGATGGGAATTTGCAATTAAGAAAAATCATAGTGATAAAAAAGTTTTATCAGAAAATTATATTTGGAATTTTCTAAAACCTTGGCTAAATAAAAGAGAAGCAATTATTGAGAGAAAAACAATTTATACATTCGAATCTGCCATTGCGAGAAAATGGCGAAAAGGTAGAGTTTTTATAGCAGGTGATGCCGCTCATTTAATGCCACCATTTATGGGGCAAGGAATGTGTGCTGGGATTAGAGATGCTTCAAATTTGGCATGGAAAATTGCCAACTGTATAAGAAATAAATTTGATGAAACACTTTTAAACACATATCAATCAGAAAGATCTCTCAATGTTAAAGAATATATTGAAACCACTATGAGGATGGGAGAATTTGTAAATGCTGTTGAGTCTATTCAAATAACAGACAATATAAAATCTGATAAAAAAGGTATTAAAAAAATGCAGTCAATTAAACCTAAACTAGGAAAAGGTCTAGGTAACCTCAAAGATAGAAATAGAGGAAAAACTTTTCCTCAATTCAAGCTTAAAAATAATAAAACCCTAGATGATTATTTTTCAAAAAAAGGAATGATAATTTTATCTTCAGATATAAAGCCTAAAAACCCAAAAAATTACATTATATTGAATGCAAAGAATTTAAGCGATGTATCAAAATATTTAAGAAATATTAATTCAAAAGCTATTTTAGTAAGACCAGATAGATTTATTTTAGCTTCAGCAAGATCAAACAAAGATGTTAGTTTTCTTTTTAAAAAATATTCTGCATTTTTAAGCTAAATTAAAGATTTCATTTACTGCTTTTATCTTTGAATGATTATTTGGTGCGATCTCACCATTAGGCATATACAAAGAATTTTCAAATCCAACTCTTATTTTGCCCCCTAAGTTTATTGCTTTTTCTAGACAGGATATTTCTTCTTTCGCAAAAGCACATATTGCCCAGTCTAAATTAATATTATTCTCTCTCATTTTTTCTAGAAAGAATGGAATGTTGTCTGGGTAACTTATTTTACCTGAGTAATGTCCAATTACAAAGAGACACCAAGCTCCCTCAACATTAATTTTAGCTTTGTTCAATAAATTAACTAATAAATCTATGTCATTTGGATTATATAAAAGATGTTGTATTTTAGTTCCAGCTTCTGTCAAATATTTATACAACTTTACATCTTCATCAGTTGGATTTCTTGAGGGTATCATCTCAGCTATACCAATTGATGTTCCAGGCGGTGTAACATCATAAGCAAGTTTTCTCATATCTTCTGGAGAATATTTTCCAACTGCCTCTGTTGTAACTTGGATATGCATTTTTGGAACTTTAAACTCTAACTCCTTTAAAGCTTCTTTATACAAACCTGCATCAAGAACGTGTTCTCCTTTTTCATTCCTTACATGCAGATGTATTGCACCAGCTCCTGCTTTATAACAATTCTTTGCGACTTCAACAGTTTCTTGTATAGTTAAGGGTACTTCAGGATGATCTTTCTTGACTTTTCTTGCTCCATTTGGAGCTACCATTAATTTAGGTAATTCATTTGGTTGATAAAAAGGCATAAATTATCTTAAAGATGCAGCGATATTTCCACCATCAACTGTTAAAATAGCTCCAGTGGTTTTTTTTGAAATTGAAAGATGAAAGAATGCTTTGGCTACATCTTCGGCTTTGACTTCATTTAAAAGTAAATTACCCTTCATATAATTGTCTGTCGTAACATCTCTAGCTTTAGCTCTTGATTTTATCATTTTATCATTTAGGAGTCCGGTTCTAATTCTATCTGCATTCACTCCATTAGATCTTATCCCGTAAGAGCCGTAATCTACAGCATATTGTTTACAAAGATTTAATAATGCAGATTTTGGCAAACCGTAGGGTCCAAAATTTTTACCTGGATTTACAGATTGTTTAGAAATGTTAAATAACAAACATCCTTCATTTTTCTGAAGTTTCATAATTCTTGTAGCTTCAGAAGCACAGTATTGATGGGAAAAAAAGTTATCTTCAAAACTTTTTCTTAAAATTTTATCGCTAACCTCAGCAATAGAACCTCCTGTAGCAGTACCTGCATTTGATATTAAAATATCTATTCCTCCAAATTGAGATGAAATTAAATTAAATGCTTTTTTAACACTTTCTTTGTTTGTTACATCGCAATAAATGCAAAGATCATTTAATTTCTTAGTCATTTCATCAACCTTTTTTTTATTATTATCTATTAAAATTACTTCTGCGCCATATTTTTTGAATAATTTATATGTTGCTGTTCCTATTCCACCAAAAGCACCAGTAATTACAACAATACTCCCTTCTAATTCCTTTTTTTCTTTTTTTAATTTTGCTTGCTCAAGAGACCAATATTCAACATCAAAAATATCTTTTTTTGTTATAAATTTATACTTAGAGGTTTCTTCAACAGACGAAATTACTCTTGCGTTAGTCTCTGTCAAATCAACAGCAATATTTGCAGCTTTAAGACTGTTACCTACACAAAATATACCAATATTTTGTACTATTATTACTCTTGGTGAAGTATCTAGCATTATCTTTTTTTCTTTAACCTTTTTTTGATTTCGTTCAAAATATTGCAAATATTTTTTCCTATAATTTATAAATGCTTTTTTTGCAGTTTTTTCAAATTCACTAATTGAGGATTTAGGTTCAGGTTTTATAATTAAAGGAAAGGGTTTAACTCTTATTACATGATCTGGTGTTGCGGTTCCCTCTATAGAATATCTTGACACCTCTTTTCCATCAATAAAATACTTCAATATTTTATTGTTTCTAAAAGTAAGAATAAATTTCTTATTTACACCATTAGATGTGAGTCCTCGAAGTATTGGTGCTATTTGAGCAGGAGTAATTTTAGTATTTAAATTTTTTATTTGTTTGAGTTTTTTTCTTTTTAATTTTTTTATAGCCTTTTCAGCATCACTCACATATTTGATCATTAGATCATATGATTCTTTTGCATCGTTAGAGAATGTGAAAATTCCATGATTAAGTAAAATAAGACAGTTTATATTTGGATTTTTTAAGTAAACCTCTTTAATCTTCTGAGCTAATCCATAGCCTGGCATTACATAAGGAATAATACTTACTTTTTTTCCAAATATCTTTTTGCAAAAAGTAATACCATTTGGTCTGTTAGTGACGTTCATAATCGCATCAGAATGCGTATGGTCAACAAACTTAAATGGTAAAAAAGCATGAAGAAAAGTTTCAACTGACGGATTGGGAGATTTAATGTTAATTAAATTCCTTTTTTGATATGCTACCATTTCTTCATCTGATAATTTTTTTTTATTCTTTAATGCCAAAAGAGGATTTAGTTTTACAGCCGGCAAACCTTCTGGTTCAATTTCTGCCATATCCCATCCACTCCCTTTTACACACAAAACATCATAGTTTTTTCCATCTAAATCTTTTACGGTAGTTTTAACAGAGGTATTACCACCCCCATGCAAAACTAATTCACTATTTCTTCCTAGTAATCTAGTTGTATAAACTCTCAACGCCATATCTCTAGAATGACCCAGTTTCTTGTATTTTGATATATATTTTTTAGCTTCTGTATTTGACCAATTATTTTTCAAAGTAATATCCTCATATAAATTATTATCGTAGTTTTTTATTTGAAAGAAGCAAAAAATTAAATTAGTAAAGTTATTAAATATTCATATGACTAAAGTTGGAGAACATATTACGCTTGATATAATAGGTACAAAAAAGGAATACGATCCTGTTTTCTTTGAGAAATTAGTTTATAAAATCGCAAAAATAGCGAAGGTTACAGTACTTGAAATTTCTAAATATAAATTTGAGCCACAAGGGTTTACCTTAGTTGCATTATTGGCTGAAAGCCATATTAGTTTTCACACATTCCCAGAAAAAGGTATTATTAGTTTCGATTTTTTTACATGTGCGAAAATTTCTCCCTCTGTTGCTTTAGATGTTATTAAAGATGAAATAGAACATTCACAAATAATTACAAAAGAATTTAATAGAGATACAGTAGATCTCTATCATGACAATTATAGTTCACCTGGTTTAAAAAAATCATATGTAGTTAATAAAGTTTTTGAAAATTTTAAGTCAAAGGTAGGTCAACATATTGAGATACTGGAACTAGAACAATTTGGAAAAGCTTTGTTTATAGATAATGAAATTCAGGTAGCTGAAAAAGATGAATATCTTTATAGCTCTACCTTTGTTAACTCAGGTATTGAGTTAAATCCCACCAAAGAAAAAGCAGCTATTATAGGTGGTGGAGACGGTGGTGTAGCAAGAGAATGTATATCCAAAAATTTTAGTTTTATTGATTGGTATGAGTTAGACCCTGAAGTAGTTGAAGTTTGTGATAAGCATCTGGGTAAAATAGGTGAGAAAGCTACAGAGAAAAATTCAGTAAAATGTGTTTGGGGAGACGCGTTTGAAAGCATTAAATCGGTCAAAGATGATACTTATGATCAGATATATGTTGATTTAAATGATGATCAATACTGTATTGATTTAGCTGCTAAAAATATGAATTCACTTGTAAGAATTTTAAAACCAAAAGGTGTCATCACAGCTCAGGTTGGAAGCCAAGATAAAAAACCAAAACAAGTAGAAAATTGGTTAAATATATTTAATAAAAACTTTGGTAATACTAAATTATCTAGAGTTTACATACCTAGTTTTGATTGTTCTTGGAACTTCTCTTCTTCAATAAATCATTAAAATTTTCTTTTTTAATCTCAAAAATTGTGAAATAATTATTTATTAACGGAGGAAATAATGAATGTAATAAAAAATATATTTTTAACTGTTCTGTTATCTTTATTTTTAATTAGCACTTCTAGTGCAGATAAAATTAAGATAGGAACTGAAGGTGCTTACCCGCCTTGGAATTCAAAAGATGCTTCAGGTAAACTTATTGGATTTGAAGTAGAACTTGCATGGACACTTTGTAGATATATAGGTCAGCAGTGCGAAATCGTTGAACAAGACTGGGACGGAATGATACCAGCTTTAACATCAAAAAAATTTGATGCTATAATGGCTGGAATGTCAATCACTGATGAAAGAATGAAAACAATTAATTTTTCACAAGGATATGCTGATGAAGTAGCATCTTTGGCTGTCATGAAAGGTTCAGACTTAGAGGGAATAAATACTCCAGAAGCTGTGAATTTAAATTTAGGTGGTTCGTCTGTAAATAAAGCTATGAAAACTTTAACATCAGCTTTATCAGGCAAATCAGTTTGTACTCAAATTGGAACAATCCACCAAAATTTCTTAGAGTCTGGTGATGTTGGAAAAATAAATTTGAAAACTTATAAAACTCAAGATGAGGTTAATCTTGATTTAAGTAATGGTAGATGTGATGTTGCTTTAGCTGCTGCGGTAGCATTTACTGACTATGCAGAAAAATCTGGTGAAGCCGTTGTACTTGTGGGACCAACTTTTTCTGGTGGTGCATTTGGTAATGGTGTAGGGGTAGGTATTAGAAAAGACGATACTAAACTCTTAAAAGCTTTTAACAAAGCTATCGATAAAGCAAGAAAAGATGGCCATATTAGCAGAATTGCTATCAAATGGTTCGGCTTTGATGCATCTATGTAATTAATTTTAGATATGGCGACTATAATATATAGTCGCCAATCTATATGGAACTTCTTTCATTTGGAGATACTGGTTGGGGAGACGAACTCTTTTTAGCAACTTTAATGACCATTGCCGTTTCTATTGCAGCTATGGCAATAGGATTTTTATTCGCATTAATATTTACACCTTTAAAACTATCTAAAAATAAATCACTTAATATCATTGGAAATTGTTACACTACTATTATTAGAGGGGTTCCAGAACTATTAGTAATATACTTGTTGTTTTTTGGTGGTACAGGAGCTGCAATGTATGTAGCTTCAATTTTTGGTTATGATGGCTATATTGAAATAAATGCATTTATAACTGGTGCTCTTGCAATTGGGATTATTTCTGGAGCTTATTCTACTGAAGTTTTTAGGGGTGCAATATTATCGATTGATAAAGGTCAATTTGAAGCTTCAAAAGTTTTGGGAATTAAAAAGAATATTCAATTTTACAAAATTATTTTACCGCAAATGTTGAGGCTATCAATTCCTAACCTAAGTAATATTTGGCAAATAACTCTAAAAGATACTTCTTTAATTTCTGTAACAGGATTAGTAGAAATAATGAGGCAATCTTATATTGCTGCCGGTTCAACCAGGGATCCTTTATTTTTTTATTCAGTAGCAGCTGTCTTATACTTAATGCTTACTTTCTTAAGTATGAAATTAATTAATAAATTAGAAACAAAATATAGCAAAGGATACTGATGGATATAAAATTAATGATTAGTATTTTTCCGAGCTTATTAAGTGGTGCAGTTATCACTCTTCAACTTTTAGTATCATCAATGTTTTTTGGATTAATAATAGGTTTAATTTTTGCAATTTTAAGAATTAATAAAAATCCAATAATTAATAAGTTTGCCTATGGTTATTCTTATTTTTTTAGAGGAACTCCTCTACTTGTTCAATTATATTTAATATATTATGGGTTAGCAAATATAGAACTATTAAGAAATTCATTTTTTTGGGTAATAATTAAAGAACCATACTGGTGTGCAATTATTGCATTTTCCTTAAATACAGGAGCCTATACATCTGAAATATTGAGATCAGCATTTCAGACAATTAAAAAAGGTTATATTGAGGCAGCACAAAGTTTAGGTGTAACAAAAAAAATAACTTTTTACAGAATTCAATTGCCAATAGCCGTAAAACAATCACTCCCAGCTTATGGAAATGAAATAATATTAATGCTGAAAGGTACTTCACTTGCAAGTGTTATAACTATCATGGATTTAATGGGTGAAGCTAGAAAAGTAAATGTTCTAACTTTTAAACCTTTTGAAGCTTTTATAACTGCAGGAGTTATTTACTTATTTATTACATTTATAATTCACAATATTATAAAGTATTTAGAAAAAAAATATGGGTTTCAAACATGAAAGTAGCATGTATTCAGTTATCTAGCGGGGAAGATTATAATAAAAATTTTAAAGATATTGTAAAATATATTAATCAAGCAATTACAAATAAGGCAGATTTAATAATTACACCAGAAACTTCTTCATTGATGTCTGCTGACAAAAAAAATTTATTTAAGTATTCATATGATATGAAACATGATCCAATAATAAAAAAAGTAAAAATTATAGCCAAAACAAAGAAGAAATGGATACTTCTTGGCTCAATGTGCATTAAAGTAAAAAACAAATTAAGAAATAGATCTATTCTTATTGGATCTAACGGTAAAATATATACCTATTACGATAAAATAAATATGTTTGATGTTAAAGTTTCAAAAAAAGAACAACATAAAGAAAGTAAAGTATTTAAGGCAGGTACAAAATTAGTTTCAGCTAAATTACCCTGGGGAAAAATAGGTCTTTCAATTTGTTATGATTTAAGATTTCCAGAACTCTATAGAAACTTATCAAAAAGAAATCTAAGTTTTATAACTGTTCCATCTGCATTTACTAAAACAACTGGTCAAAGACATTGGTTAACGTTATTAAAAGCAAGAGCAATTGAAAACTTTTGTTATATTTTTGCGCCTAATCAAACAGGAAAAAATACGATTAAAAGAGAAACTTTTGGACATTCAGTTATTATTTCGCCTGATGGAAAAATAATAGCTCTTAAGAGATTAGGAAAAGGAATTATTTATTCTAATATAAAACCAAAAACATCTATGGATTTAAGAAAAGTTATTCCAAGTATGCTTTAATAGTTTGTGTATTGTTTAATCTCTTTAATCTTTGAACCAGTTTTATTGTTTATTGTTAATTTAATTTTTGCTCTATCATCATTTAGAAAATGAACATCTCTTGATAGTTTTATAAAATTTTCACCAAAATCACTATTTTTTTCACACATTCTTTTATTATCTTCAATATCCCAAAGTTTTCCATTTATTGCCTTTAATTCTTCATAAAGTTTTTTTAATTCATCTTTTAAAGCTATGTTTTTATCTAATTGTTTTGTTAAAACTAGATATTCATCATTAATAAATATTAATTTATCTGTGTCTTTAATTTTTTCTTTTTTGATTTCTAAAATTGAAATTTTATCTAAAAGTTCACCTACAGATACTTCAACTAATATTTTATTCATATATAAACATAGTGTGTTAAGTTGTTTAAAATATGTCTAATATTCTTATAATTAAACATGGATCTTTGGGTGATATAGCCCAAGCGAGTGGTGCAATTCAAGATATTTCTAATTTTCACAAAGATGATAAAGTCTATTTATTAACATCAAAGCCATACATTGATCTTTTCAAAAAAAATCCATATTTAGAAGACATAATTTTGGATAAGAGATTATCAAGATTTAATCTGATTTATTTATTTAATCTCATGCGTAAACTAAAAAAATACAAATTTATAAAAGTTTTTGATTTACAAAATTCTTCGCGTTCAAGCTTCTATAAAAAAATATTATTTCCAAATGCTGATAATTTTGTTTGGTCGTCTTCTGAAACCACGTTGCCAAAAGATAAATCCAAGCACGAATTTGATAAAAGTCCTGTTTTAGACAGATTTAAACATCAATTAGAAACATCTGGTGTTAATACTAAAAACACTATGTCTCCTGATTTTAAGTGGGCTTGTTCTAATATTGAAAATATAAAAAAAAAATTTGATTTAAATAAATACATAATCTTATTCCCCTTTTGCTCTCCACATTTGCAGATTAAAAAATGGCCTAGCTACAATAAACTTATAGATTTGATTAAGGATAAATTTAAAGATGAATACAAAATTATAGTGGCTCCTGGTCCTAATGAAATTAATAAGACAAAAGAAACTAATGCTATTTCAATTTTAAAAGAAAATATATCTTTAGATATCTCTGAACTTGCTACTTTAATAAAAGACAGTTCTTTTGTTGTAGCAAATGATACTGGACCTGCGCATATGGCTGCGCATTTGGATGCAAAAGGAGTAGCATTATTTGGTTCTCACACTACTGCATATAAAGTAAGTATAGAGAGAGAAAATTTTAAAGCGATTCAAGTAACAGATTTAAATAAATTATCTCCCAAAAAAGTTTTTGAATATTTAACAAAATCATTAAATTAATGGAAATAAATTTCCTTTTTTTTATAAGTGTTGTTCCTGCTATAATTTTGTATGGTATTGCAAAGTCTGGATTAGGAGGTTCAATATCATTAATATCAGTTCCATTGATGACAGTTGTAATGCCATTACAGCAAGCATTAGCAATTATTTTACCTATTTTAATTCTTTCAGACATGATTGCAGTTTACAGATTTAGAAGAGAGTTTAATTTTAAAATACTCAAGGTAATTGTCCCTTTTGCAGCAATAGGAATTATAATTGGATCCTTTACATTCAATCATTTTTCAGAGGATTTACTTAAATTAATAGTTGGAATAATGGGATTTTTATTTGCTGGACATTATTTCTTGTTTAAAAAAGAAAAGACAGTTCCAGCTAAGCAAAATTTTTTAAAAGGCGCAATTTGCTCATCTATTGCCGGGTTTTCAAGTTTTTGTGTTCATGCTGGTGGAACACCTACAAGTCTTTATTTACTTCCATTAAGATTGAAAAAAGAAATTTATGTAGGAACTAGAATTATCTTTTTTTGTTGTGTTAACTTAATAAAGCTACCTTTGTATATTTATCTATCAATGATGAATTTTGATACATTGTTTCAATCAGCCTCTCTTTTCCCATTAGCTTTAATTGGAATATTTATTGGATATCAAATACTTAAAATTATAGAGGAAAATTTGTTTTATAATATTATCTATGGTTTAATTCTTGTGAGCAGTACAAAGTTAATATTTGATTTTATTTAAACTTTGTCTTTTTAATAGAGTTGTTACCAAATTTTTTTAGCAAAAATGGAAGAAAAGCTACTATAATTAATATCCTTAAGAAATGATGATAGCTGACAAAAATTGGGTCAATATTATAGGCAACGCTAATAACAACCATTTCATGAATTCCTCCTGGGGCAAAACTTAAAAAAGTTGGAATAAAATCAAATCCTAAGTACTGAAGAAAGTATGCTGTAACCATAGCAACAAAAACTAATATTGAGCATACAATTATTCCATGAAAAATATAAAAAAATAATTCTTTAAGCCTTAATCCATTTAATCTACTTCCAAGAGCTGTACCTAAAAAAATAAATGCTATATTTATTACTGTGTCTGGAAATCTAGAATTAACAATCTCAAAAGTATAAAATAAACCCGATAAGGCCATAGCACCGACAAGTATAGGCGACGGTATACTTAATTTTTTGAGCAATATAGAAAATAGATAACAAATAATTATTAGAAAAAATATTTCAAAAAAATATTTTAAATCATAAATATTTTCGTAATTATATCCTGCGATTTCAGAAAAACCTAATTTACTAATAAATAATATAGGTACAAAACTTACAATAAATATAACTCTTGTAGCCTGGGGTATTAAAACTTGTTTATGATTTTCTTTTTTCCCATACTCTAAAAGTGCTGCAGCTATCGGTACAAATGCACCTGGTAGAGCAGCAAGTGTTGCAATAAACTTATCAAATTTACAAACTTTAACAAAATAATATCCTGCTAAAATAGTGCTTATTAAAGTACAAAGAACCATTGCCATAGATGAGAATATCCATAAATGAATTTTATATAATAAAGATACATTCAGAGTCCCACCTAAAATAATACCAACCATTAGAAAAACTGGATTAAGTAATTTTGTTGAGAATTCAATTTTAAAATTAGTAAAAGCAATGCAAAGATTTAAACCTAAAGCACCTAGTAACCAAGGCAAAGGAAGACCAATTAGAGTTCCAATGTAACCTCCTATTACCCCTATGATTAAAGCCTTATAACTAATGTTAAGCTCATTTAATAATTTTTTAAATGGAATCACGTTTAATATTTAAATAATAAATCCTCATTGACACTGAATTTTAATTTATGTTTAATAACTAATTATAATTATAATAGGAGAGAAAATAATGAAACTAATTAAATCAATAATTTCAGTTTTATTCTCAGCAATTCTAATACTTTCAGCAACAACAACTAGTTCAATGGCAATTGATAAATTGCATTTTGTAATTGGCGGTGGTGCTGGTGGTGGTTGGGATGGAACTGCTAGAGGTACTGGAGAAGCTTTAACAAAAGCTGGTATGTTAAAAAGTGCATCATTTGAAAATATGTCAGGTGGTGGAGGAGGAAAAGCATTAGCTTATATGATTAACAACAAGCCTGCTAATACAGTCTTAGTTCAATCAACACCATTAGTTTTAAGATCAATTACAAGACACAAAGGTTATGTAAGTGGCAGTGGAACTTTATCTTATAAAGATGTTGTCCCAATAGCTGGTGTTATTGGAGATTACGGTGCAATAGCAGTTGCTAATAATTCACCTTATAAAAATTTTAAAGATGTTGTTGATGCATACAAAAAAGATGCAAGTTCTATTAAAATGGCAGGTGGATCAGTAAGAGGAAGTATGGACCATTTAATTGGCGCTTTAGCTTTTCAAGCTGCTGGTGCTAATCCAAATGATGTAGCATACATTCCTTATGATGCTGGCGGAAAAGCATTAGCTGGACTGTTATCTGGGGAAACACAAATTATCTCTACAGGTTTAGGTGAACTTATGGGCGCTAGAGACCAAGTAAGAATTATTGGTATTACAGCTCCTTCAAGAGTTTCTGATGCTCCAGATGCACCAACTCTAAAAGAACAAGGTTATGATGTACAGTTTGTCAATTGGAGAGGTTTTTTTGGTCCTCCAGGAATGAGCAGTGCTGATAAATCTAAAATTGCTAAAATGTTAGGCGATGTACAAAAAACTTCTGAATGGGAAACTGTTAGAGCAAGAAATGCATGGGTTAATATTTACAATCCAGAAGGAAAGTTTGTGTCTTTCTTAGAAAAACAAACTGAAGAAATGACAGCTCTTATGAAAAAATTAGGAGTTATATAATCTTAAAAGATTATTAAAAATTAGAGCAGTGAATATAAATACTACAAAAGTTATATCACTGCTCTTTTTTATATTTTCAACATTTTATTTATATACAGCATATCAAATTCAAGTTTTTGCATTTGATGAAAATGCACCTTTTAATGCAAGAACATTCCCAATTTATTTAGGTTATGCAGGCCTTTTTTTTTCAGGTTTAAAACTAATTTTACCTGATCCTAATACAATAAAAGTTAACCATAAAACTTTAGAATATAAAAAAACACTAATACTTATTGTTATTGCAATAATTTATGGTGCTACAATTTTAAAAGTTGGTTATTTTTTAACTACATCATTATTTTTGTTCTCTTCATATTATTTTTTAGGAGAGAGAAGATGGGTCTTAATGTTTTTATTATCCTTTCCTTTTGTAGCAGCCTTTATGTATTTGCTTCATGGCGTTCTTGATATTTATTTAAGAGATCCATTCTTACAATCAATTGGAGTAATGGGATGATAGAGGGAATTCTAATTGGTTTAACAACAGCTCTTACTCTTCAAAATATTTTAATGGTAATGGTTGGTTGTTTTTTTGGAACAATTATTGGAATGTTACCAGGACTTGGTCCAATGACAGCTATAGCTTTAATGATACCAATTACTTATGGTTTTGATCCAGCAACTGGTTTAATTTTAATGGCAGGCGTTTACTATGGTGCAGTATTTGGAGGTTCTACATCATCAATACTTTTAAATGCACCTGGTGTCCCAGGAACTGTTGCAACATCATTTGATGGTTACCCAATGGCTCAACAAGGTAAAGCTGGAAAAGCTTTAGCAATTGCTGCTTGGAGTTCATTTGCTGGTGGTACGTTGTCGGCTATATATTTATTATTTATGGCCCCAAGTTTATCAAAAGTAAGCTTATCTTTTAGATCTCCTGATTATTTCGCATTAATGATTTTAGGTCTGACTGCTATAGCTGCGTTTTCTTCCAAGGGTCAGTTTTTAAAGGCTATGATGATGGTAGTGCTTGGTTTAATGCTAGCATCTGTTGGTCAAGATAGCTTATCTGATATTACAAGATTTACATTTAATAATATGAATTTAACTGATGGTATCAGTTTTGTTCTTGTTGTTATGGCAACTTTTGCAATGAGTGAAGCACTTACAATTATATTAAAAAGAAATGATCCGACTAGTGCAGCTAAACAAGTTTCATTAACAGAACTTGGTTCAATTAGAATTAATAAAGAAGAAAGAACCAAAATGTACAAAACAATTCCCAGATCATCTATAATTGGTTTTTTAATTGGGGTTTTACCAGGAGCAGGAGCTACTATCGCTTCTTTTTTAGCTTATGGAATGGAACGAAATATTGTTAACGATGAAGAAAAAGAAAAATTTGGCAAGGGAAGTGTTAATGGTTTATCAGCTCCAGAAACAGCAAATAATGCAGCCTGTTCAGGGTCATTTGTACCTATGCTTACTTTAGGTATACCTGGAAGTGGAACCACTGCGGTCATGTTGGGGGCTTTATTAGGATTTGGTGTCCAGCCTGGTCCAAGACTATATATGACTAATCCAGAAATATTTTGGTCTATAATCATGTCTATGTATATAGGAATGGTAATTTTATTAATTCTAAATTTACCTCTTATTCCTTATATAGCTAGAATTCTAGCAGTCCCAAAAAATTATCTAATACCTTTAATCCTATTTTTTTCTATTACTGGAATTTATGTAATGTCATTTAATAACTTTGATATTTATTTAATGATTGGAATTGCAGTTGTTGCAACTTTTATGCGGCTTTATGATTTTCCAATGCCACCATTAATACTCGCATTTGTTCTTGGTGGATTAATGGAAGAGAATTTAAGAAGATCTTTATTGTTAAGTAATGGATCTTGGGAATTCTTATGGGATAGAACTCTTACTGCATGTATTTTGTTAACCACAATATTAATTGTAGTTTGGCATATATATAAAACTATGTTTAAAAAGACTAAAGACTAAGTAATATAAATTTTATCTGACAAACCGTAACAAAGTATAGCCATCATTATTAGAAAAATTGTAGGCGCTATAATTCCTTCGTTTGTAGATTTATCATTAATACCCGTTTTATCAATTTTAAGTGAGTAGAAATTTGTTCCTAAAACGCAAGCATGGATAATAAATATTAAATTAAAGAAGGCCCAAGTACCTTCAACTCCATTTGGTCTTACAAACATTATATAAATTGCCATTATCACCCAACCAAGCATTAGGGCTCCAACAAATCTAACCATCACTGCTGCGCTGTGATCAATATTAAATCGATCCATCATTTTTTTAGTTCCTACAATTGTTTGAAAACAATATGCAGCTATTCCTATAAAATGTGCAAGAAAGATAATTAAGTAAAAAATATTGTTAAATTTAGCAATCATAGTTATATTTTATAAGATTCTTTTATAATTTTCAATTATTCTATCCCAAAGAAAGTTTTCAGAATTATTTTTTGCTTCTTTTCCGTATTCTATATATTTATTATCTCTAAAAAGGTTGTCTATGCTTGAATATACATCTTCCAATTTATTTCCATCACATATCAAGCCAGTTTTTTCGTGGATTATTGCATCTGAGGCTCCTCCATCTTTCCCACCAATTGACGGAACGCCATATTGTGCAGCTTCTACATAAGCAATACCAAAACCTTCAACAGATTTTTTATAAATTATTGAAGGCATTACAAAAATATCTGACTTTGCTACAAGAGCATTTTTTAAATCTGAAGGTAAATCTTTTAAAAAGGTGACTTGATCTTCTAATTTCAATTCAATTACTAGTTTTTTTAATCTCTCTTCTTCATCGCCATACCCAATACAAGTGTAAGTAATATCAGGGTAGATTTCCTTTAAGTTTCTAACAGCCATTATTACTTTTTCATGATTTTTTCTCTTATCAAATCTTGAAACTGTAATTAGTCTATTTTTTTTACCTTTTAAAATATTTTCTGCTTCATCTAAATATTTTTGTGGCACTTCACTCATTGGATCAATTCCAGGATTTATAATAACTATTTTTTTCTCCTCGACACCCAACTCAATAGCTAAATTTTTTGTGTAGCTCGAATTAGCAACAATATGATCAACATTATTTAGAACTGATAATACTTTTTTATTTAGACTTGAACCTTTTGGGTGATTAATCTCTTTTGAATGAATTAAGCAGATTTTTTTTTTATTTGTTTTTATAAGCTCCAAACTTTTCCAATGATCAGCGATAATACATTGTGCTTTATTAGTTTGCTCAAGATAATCATTAATCATATATGATTTTCTATATTTTCTAATAAGCTTCATTCCACTTACTCTTTCTATTGAAAATGAAACCGATTTATCAAACTCTTCATGATTTTCATGATAATCTGCAAAAACTTTTATAAGGTTAAGTTTTGAAAGAGACCTTGCTAGTCCCCACATTAGATTTTGCATGCCTCCTAATTCAGGAGGAAAAGTTCTAGTTATTACTAAATACATTAATTAATAAAACCATTTAATACTACAGCCCATACTTGGAAATTGATCATTTGGACCATTGTTAGTTTTTGCAATCATTTTCATAGCATTTTTAAGTTCACTATCACCAGTCTCAATAGGTTTTAAATTTTTTAATTCTCTAATTCTACCTCTATATTGAAGTTCAAGATTTTTATTATAACCAAAAAAATCTGGAGTGCAGACTGCACCATAAGTTTTAGCCACTTCTTGCGTTTCGTCTATTAAATATGGAAAATTAAAATCATTATTTTTTGAAAATTTAATCATGTTATCAAATGAATCTTCTTCATATCTATTGGGGTCATTTGACATTATTGCTATAGATTTAATTCCATCATTTTCCAATTCTTTACAGTCTTCGACAACATTATTTATGACAGCTATTACATATGGACAGTGATTACAGATAAACATTATTAGTGTTCCATTTTCACCCTTTGCATCATTCAAGGAAATCATTTTGTTGTCTATAGATTTAAGTTGAAAGTAATCAGCTTTTTTACCGAAGTCACATATTGGTGTTTTAGTTAATGCCATGTTAAAAGACTATATAATTTATGTTTTACGATTTAAAAGATAAAAAACCAAAAAACCTTGGCGAAAATTGGGTGGCACCTAACGCTGTTATAATTGGAGATGTAACATTAGAGAAAAATTCAAGTGTATGGTTTAATGCAACGTTAAGAGGTGATATAGAAAATATTCATTTAGGAGAAGGGTCTAATGTTCAAGATGGAAGTGTTTTGCATACTGACCCTGGTTACCCATTAAAAATTGGAAAAAATGTAACTATAGGTCATTTGGTTATGCTTCATGGTTGTACAATTGATGACAATTCTTTAATTGGCATTGGAGCTGTAGTTCTCAATAAAGCAAAAATTGGAAAAAATTGTATCATTGGAGCTAAATCATTAATTACAGAGAATAAGGAAATTCCTGATAACTCGTTAGTAATGGGTTCACCTGGAAAGATTATTCGTCAGTTAACTGATGATGAAATTGAGGCGGTAAAGCAAAATGCAATAAGGTATCAAGAAAACTGGAAAAAATATTCAAAGTCAGTATTTTAATGATATGAAAAATATATTTCTTATTTTAACAATTTTCTTGTATTCATCACTTTCTTTTGCGTCAGACGAAAGGCCTGGAAGATATTTTGAGGATCAGCCTGATGTAACAGATGATTATCAAATTCATTTCAATTATTTATTAGCTAAAGATAGTGAAGACAGAGAGCTTGATATCAATGGCAAAATGGAAAAAATAATCTTAATGATGAATAAATGGATGGAAATTTCTACTAGTAAAAATAAAAAAGGAGACAAAATACCAAGGAAATATAAATTTGATTATAGAGAAGATGGAAAATTAGATATCACATTTATACGAATGGATAAAAATTTTAAACAGCTTCATAAATGGGCAAATAACGACATAACTCCTTTTTTGTATTTAAAAAAAGGTCAAACAAATAATAAAAAAGTTTATTTTAATTTTGCCGACATCAAAAGTGTTGATGGTGGTGAGGCTGGTATAGGTTTTGGTTCAATATTTTTACGAAATAAATCTGTTAAAACTGACAAGAGAAAAGCCGCAATTGCATTGCATGAATTACTTCATACTCAAGGAATGGGGACTAATTGTATGCCCTGGATTAAATCATCAAATCTTAAGAGCCATAGTAGTCATTTAAAAAACTATGATCAAAGGACAATGTTAAATTCAGTAAATCCTAGTAGTCCTAGAATTGGAAAGATTTATGCCCACAACATAGATAAGTGCCCTCAATTTATGGACTCAGTTTATTTAACACCTACAAGAGAAGATCCATATGATCCCTATAAATTATTTTGCTTATTCGAACTCGGAAAATATGAACATCCTAATTATCTATACATAATTAGAAAATTAAAAAAAGCAGGTAAATATAATTGGAAGATGAGATTTGCATCAAGTTGTAAAACAAGAAATATGAAAAAAGATAACAAAGGTTATTTTGTTTATGGTGTTGAAGGAAATATTTTGGATAAAGTAAAATATTAATCAAACAAATTAAATAAAATGAAAAAAATATTTATAGTTTTAATTACTTTAGTTTTTTATTCTACTTCAGTAGTTGCCGTAGAAAAATTTAAGTTTAAATATAACTTGCATGAAAATTTACCAAAGAAATGGGTTACTGAATTCAAAAACATAATGAATATTGTGCAAGAAGTTATGCCTATAAATGAGAACACTAACGATTGGGTTAAGAATAATATGAAATTAACGAACATGAAACAGGGCTATAATATGGATATCTATGCATGGAAAAGCACAAAAAATCCTTTTCCGGAAAAGCGTATTAATATGAAATACTCAGGTATTGAAGGATGTAATTCACCTGAACCATGGATGCAACTAGATATATTTCCACAAGATTGGACAAGTTCAATTAATAAAATTCGTACTTACACTGTTATTGTTCATGAGTATTTTCATGTTTATCAAAGAGCACTTTCTCACAGAGTTGGGTGTCTGTCTAACAACAGTGCAAAATGGTTGGTAGAGGGAGGTGCTAAAGTTTTAGAAGAGATCTATTCAAGGCAATATTACAAAAAAGACCTTTTAAAGAGCGACATTCAAGAGAGAAAAAGATGGAGTATTAAAAAGGTTACTAAAGAACCTCATTTATACGAACAACATAAGACATCACCACAAAAAAATGGATTTGATAGTAATTATGCTGGCTCTGCATTCATGTTGCTGGCTTTAGTTAACGAATTAAAAAAAAATAATCTTTCTGAAGAAGAAGCATTTGAGTTAGTTTTTAGAGAATTCTGGATACAAAGGGCTAAACAACCCTCAGGCTGGAATTGGCAAACTAGTTTTAAAAATACTTTTGGTATGACTTTGGATGAATTTTACGAAAAATTAAGTAAATACAAAAGAAAAGATCTTAAAAAAATACTCCCAAGCAAGACATTAATGATACAGGATATTTTTAGTTAATCCTTAACTGATCTTCAGAAAAGAAGGTCATTAACTGAGTAAATAATAAGTCCTAAAATTATTAGAAAAAATACCACAAATGCGATTTGCTCACTAATTTTCTTAGAAACTTTGGTTTCACCTTTTTTAAATTTTCTAATTTGAAAAATGCCAAACCTCATTACTGCCAATCCCCCTAAAACAAGCGCTATAGCAATAATAAATCCACTTAGCATTTTTATGGAACTAGCCAGTTTTGTTTATTATTTGAAATATCAAATCTTGCTCTTCTATGGCCTTTTGCTGCAAGATAGAGCCACTCAATACTTTCAATATTACATTGAATTACGGTAAAGTTTTTATAACCCTCTTCACTTTGTTCCATAGTAAAGCCTGATTTTTCAATGTCTTCACTTAAACCTGAACTTGGTTCATCCGTTTCTGTTCCTGGTCCATTGGTTACTAAATAACATTTTCGACTGACATGAGCAGTTTTTGACCATGATTGTTCAGTTATTTCATTTTCATGATTGATTATGCAATTAACTTTAACTCGAAGCTGAATTTTTTCCTCTTTATCGTAAAATATTAAAGCAGCATTTTTATTTTTTTTTAATTTTGGAATTTTGTCTGATCTAATGTCGCTATGGAATTGAAGCATATTTCGAGATTGGTCTGATTTTCTAAGAACAACAATTCTTCCATCAAAGTCTGATTGATCTCCACAAACAAAAACTGGAATTCGAAAAGGTGATGATCTATTGGTAACCGCATCATCAAGCATTGACCAAATTTTTTTCTTTATTTCAGAAAAGTCCTCATAGTATGGGACAGTATTTGACATTGGTTTATTTCTTTTTTTTAAGTCTAGCGATTAGACTAGAACTATCCCAACGATTGCCACCCATTTTCTGAACATCAGCGTAATACTCATCAACAATTTCGGTAATAGGAACAGGTGAACCATTTCTTTTAGCTTCTTCAATTACAATTTTTAGATCTTTTCTCATCCAATCTACAGCAAAACCATAGTCAAATTTATCTTCAACCATAGTTTTATATCTATTTTCCATTTGCCAAGATTGAGCTGCTCCTTTTGAAATCGTTTCCATAACTTTATCAATATCTAATCCAGCATTTATTCCAAAGTTAATAGCCTCAGATAAACCTTGAACAACTCCTGCAATACACATTTGGTTCATCATTTTTGTAAGTTGACCACTTCCTGATTGACCAATTAATTTTACTTTTTTACTATAGCAATCAATTACCGGTTCTGCTTTTTTAAAAGCTTCTTCATCACCACCTACCATAACAGTTAGAATTCCACCTTCAGCACCCGATTGACCACCAGAAATTGGTGCATCTAAAAAAGCAAATCCTTTTTCTTTAGCTTTTTTATAAAGTTCTCTTGATACTTCTGCAGATACAGTTGAATTATCTACGTAGATTGAACCTTCTTTAGCGCTATGAAATAATCCGTTTTCACCTAAAGTAACTTGTTTCAAATCTTCATCGTTACCCACACAAGTAAAAATAAAATCAGCACCTTCCGCAGCTTCTTTTGGTGTTGTAGCCATTTTGCCTTTATATTCAGAAATCCATTTTTCAGCTTTGGCAGTTGTTCTATTAAAAACAGTTACATTGTGTCCAGCTTTTGATATATAACCAGCCATCGGATAACCCATTACCCCGAGACCTATGAAAGCAACATTACAAGTCATAAATTATTTATATGTTTAAAAGTTTAAATTTAAAAGTAATTATATTTGGTTTTATTTTTACATTTTTTTCGTGTTTTGGACAGAGTTTTTTTATAGGACTGTTTAATTCTAGTATAAGAGAAACTCTTTCTATAACACATGGACAATTTGGCACGATTTATGCATCTGCAACTCTATTTAGTAGTTTGCTTCTTATTTGGATTGGAAAAAAAATTGATGATGTAAATGTGATAAAATTTGCAATCTTTGTTACGATACTTTTATCTTTTTCCTCTTTTTTCTTTTCCAAAACATCATCAGTAGCTTTTTTATTTGTTGCAATTTTTTTAATGAGATTCTCTGGGCAAGGATTAATGTCTCACACAGCTTCAACTACTATTTCAAGATATTTTACTAAATCTAGAGGTAAAGCGTTAAGTATTATTTGGTTTGGTCTATCTTCAGCGGAATTTATAATGCCTGTATTAATTGTTTATCTTTTGACAATAATTATTTGGCAAGATTTATGGATAATATTTTCTTTAATAGTTTTAATTTGTTTACCTTTAGCATCTTACATTTTAGTTAAAGATGTAAAATTAGATACCAGAGAGAGCAACCAAAATGAAAAATTAAAAGAGGATAATATTAAAAACTGGAAAAGAATAGAAGTCCTTGGAGATTATAGATTTTACATTGTCTCATTAAACATGTTGGCAATGCCTTGGATAGCAACAGGAGTATTTGTGTATCAATCATTTGTCACTAATTCAAAAGGGTGGGGTGAATATACAATTGCGCAATCTTTTATGTCTTACTCAATTTTTTCTGTAATTACTTTGATTGTTGCTGGCTATTTGATTGATAAGTTTACAAGTAGAAAATTACTAATCTATATGAATATACCATTATTCTTAGGAACTTTAGTGATCATGTACTTTGATGCTCCAATAACTGCTTTTTTATTTCTTGGATTGGTTGGAATATCAAACGGTCTAGCTAACTTATTAGGATCATCAACATGGGCAGAAATTTACGGTGTAAAATATATTGGATCTATTAAAGCTTTGACTACAGCTTTAATGGTATTTGCAACTGCTTTTGGTACAGCATTGTTTGGCTTCTTTATAGATGCTGGATTTTCAATCGAAAAAATTGCATTTATTGCAGCAATTGCTATAGCATGCTCTATAGCCTTACTTTTCATCATCAGAAAAAAATTAAATCCAATTTATATCTAATACTGCTTGATTTTTTTATAATCGAGGTGTATCTAACCGCTCATGGCAAGAGTTACAGTTGAAGATTGTATTGATAAAGTTGAAAGTCCTTACGAATTAGTATTGGTTGCAAAAGAAAGAGCAACACAACTTAATTCTGGATTAGAACCAACTTTAGATAGAGACAACGACAAAAACACCGTTATTGCATTAAGAGAAATTGCTGAAGAAACAATTAAAGTTCCAGATTTAACTGAAGCAGCAGTTTATAAATTAAGAAAACATGTTGAACAAGTAGATGACACTTCAGAGGACGAAGATGATATTGGTGATGATTTTGAAAATCTTTATAAAGGAGAAATTTCAAAAAGTGGTGTTCCAATACTTCCATCTAAAAGAGCAAGAAAAATTCCAGAAAAAATTCAAGTTTCAAAAGACGATTTAGAAGAATTACAAAATACGACAGAACAACCTACATCTGATCCAGTTGAAGAGATGCAAGAAGAAGAATCCGACGTTTCATTAGACGAAATGAAAGATCAAGAAGATACTGTATCTGACGAAACAGAAAATCAAGAATAAATTAACTAAATTCCTTTATTATTTTTTCCCTGTGCTCATCTAAATCAGGAATATCACCTCTTGTATTTTCATCTTTATAGGTAGACATTTTAATTGGGTTTCCTGCAGATTTAAATTCACCAATAATTTTATGGTATGATTTCACAATCATATTTCTTTCTTGAATTTGAGGATTTTCTACAGCTTGCTTTATATTAAAAATTGGTCCACATGGAATTTTCAATGCTTCCATTTCTTTTACCCATTCATTAGTAGTTTTTGAATTTAATTGTTTTTCAAAAATTTCTTTTAATTGATCCATGTTTTCACATCTTAATGAATTAGAATTAAACCTTTCGTCATTTGAAGTTTCAGGAATTTTTAACACGTCACAAAGTTTTGCAAAAAGTTTATCGTTTCCTGCAGCAATGATTATGTAGCTATCTTTTGTTTTAAAAGCCTCAAAGGGAGCAATAGATGGATGTCTTGAACCCATAGGCCCTGGAATTTCATTTTTGGAGAGATATCTTGCAATTGCATTTTCTAAAATTGCTATTTGGCAATCTAACATTGAGACATCTATAAAAGCACCCTTTCCAGTTTTTTGTCTATCGTATAAAGCTGCGTTAATTCCAATAGCAGTAAATAGACCAGCAGTGATGTCTCCAATAGAAGTTCCAACTCTAGTGGGCTCAGTATTAGGATGACCAGTTACACTCATCAATCCACCCATTCCCTGAACTACCATATCGTATGCAGGTAATTCTTTTAAAGGTCCTGTTTGACCAAACCCTGATGCTGATGCATAAATTAATTTAGGATATTTCTTACTTACAACTTCCCAACCAAAACCCCACTTTTCTAAAGTACCAGGTTTAAAATTTTCTACTAAAATATCTGCTTTGGATAAAATTTTATCAAAAATAATTTTATCATCTTTGTTTTTCAAGTTTAAGGCTATGCTTTCTTTACCTCTATTTAATGACATAAAGTATGCAGAATAATCTTCAACGAAAGGTCCAAATTTTCGAGAGTCGTCACCTGTTTCTGGCGCTTCAATCTTTATAACCCTCGCACCTAAATCTGAGAGTATCATCGTACAATAAGGTCCTACTAAAACCCTTGTTAAATCAACAACTAGTAAATTTTTTAATGGTCCATCCATAATTAAATATATGACATTTCCTTATATTGACTCTTACTAATAAGTTCAATTTAATATGTTTATTAAATTAATTTAAAAGAGGGGAAAAACATGTTTAAAAAAATAAGTTTTTATTTCACAACATTATTTTTAGCTTTCTCATTAATTGGATCAGCTTATGCTGTTACATTAAAAGCAAGTCATCAGTGGCCTGGAACTCCAAGAGCTGATGGTTCTTTTGATCCAAGACATGAAATGGTTCAAATAATTGCAGATGAAGTAAAAAAAGCAGGAGTGGATTTAGATATTAGAATATATCCAGCAAAATCACTTTATAAGCCAAAAGAACAATGGAAACCAATGACAACTGGTCAGTTAGATATTTCTGCATTTCCATTGGCATACGCATCTAAATTTCATCCTGAATTTGATGCAACATTAATGCCAGGAACAGTAAAAAATCATGATCATGCCTTAAGATTTAATAAAGGCCCGATGATGACAGAGATCAAGAGAATCATTAATGATGCTGGTGTAGTTGTATTATCTGATGCTTGGCTTGGTGGCGGATTTGCATCAAAATCTAAATGTATAAAAAATCCATCAGATGCTAAAGGACAGGTGATGAGAGCAGCTGGTAAAGCATTTAACCAAATGTTAGAAGCAGCTGGAGCGGGCATTCAAAGTATGCCTTCATCTGAGATTTATACTGGATTACAAACAGGTGTATTAACTGGTGCAAACACTAGTTCTGGAAGTTTTGTAAGTTACAAAATTTATGAACAAGTAAGCTGCGCAACTCCTCCAGGAAAATTTGGATTATGGTTTATGTATGAGCCAATTTTGATGTCAAAAATGAGTTTTGATAAATTAAATTCAAAACAACAAAATGCCTTGATGCAAGCAGGTAAAGTTGCTGAGAAATATATGACTGCGCAAGTCGAAAATTTAGATAAAAAATTTGAAGACGCATATAAAGCAGCAGGAGTAAAGTTAGTATATATGGATGCAAACGATCATGCTGCTTGGGTTGAGATTGCAAAACAATCTTCTCACAAAGCATTTGCTGAAAAAGTTCCAGGTGGCGATAAGCTGATGGAAATGGCTTTGGCAGTTAAATAAAAAAAATATATAAAGAACCCCTATTTGTAAATTAAATAGGGGTTTTTTTTATGAAAGAAAAATATTTAAAATTTTGTAATTTTTCGTCAAAGGCATGCGGTGCCTTTGCTGTTTTAGCATTAATATTATCTATTTTAGTAATTGTGGAGCTTGTCTTTGAAAGATATTTCTTTCAAAGAGCAATTACATGGCAAACTGAGTTAGTCACAATGCTTTTAGTTGCTTCAACTTTCATTGGTAGTGCTTATGTTTTAAGCGAAAAAGCTCATGTAAGCATGGAATGGATTTATGATTTTTTGTCGAAAAAAAATATACTGAGACTAAAAATATTTACATCTTTAATAAGTTTATTATTTTTTTTAATTTTATTCTATTTTGGATTTTTAATGGTTGAAGAAGCTTTTACCAAAAATTATTCGACAGGAACAGTTTGGGATCCACCTCTATGGATACCTTATTCTTCAATGATGATTGGAGCAGCCTTGATGATACTTCAATATATTGCAGAAATTATAAAGCTTTTTGACGAAGAAGGTACCAATTAATGGATCCTTTATTAATAGCAGTAATAGTTGCAGTTTTTACTTTAATAGTTTTATTTTCGGGAATACCAATCGCGTTTGGTTTAAGTTTTGTATCTATAGCACTTTTAGTAGCATTTGAAGGATTTCAAATGTTAGACGTATTTGCCGAAACCTTTTATGCAGGACTAAACTCTTTTGTTTTGCTCTCAATACCAATGTTTATTTTAATGGGGATGGCAGTAGCAAATTCTCCAGCAGGAAAAGATTTATATACTGGATTAGATAGATGGCTTTGGAGAGTTCCAGGTGGACTAGTAATATCAAATATTGGCGCTTGTTCAGTTTTCGCTGCTTTAAGTGGATCAAGTCCAGCAACTTGTGCAGCAATTGGAACTATGGGTATACCTGAAATGAGAAAAAGAGGATACTCAGATCAAATAGCAACAGGAACAATAGCAGCCGGTGGAACCTTAGGAGTTTTAATCCCCCCAAGCATTGTTTTAATTGTTTATGGAATTGCAACCGGTACTTCGATTGGAAGATTATTTTTATGCGGATTGGTGCCTGGCTTTATGTTAGCAGGAATGTTTGCAATTTGGGCTCTTATTCATAGTTACTTTATTGATAAGGATTCAGCCAGAGCTTTAAAGAATAGAAAACCTCCAACATTAAAAGAAAAAATTGAGGTTTTGCCAAGAATTCTTCCTTTTTTAGCAATCATAGCTGGTGTCTTATATGTTTTATATGGTGGTGTTGCTACACCATCAGAGGCTTCAGGTGTTGGAGCATTTTTAGTTTTTGTATTAATAGCTGTTGTTTACAAAATTTACCAACCAAAAAAAATATGGAATATTGTTAAAGTTTCAATGAAAGAAAGTGTAATGATAATGTTTATTATCGCTGCATCTTACCTTTTTGCATTTACCTTATCTCAACTTTACGTAACTCAATCCTTAGCCCAAAGCATGGTAGAGCTAAGCTCTAACAAATGGGTAGTATTTATTTTAATAAATATTTTCTTATTAATAGCTGGTTTCTTTTTACCACCAGTAGCTGTTATTGTTATGACTTCCGCAATATTGTTGCCTGTTATTACAACTTTGGGATTTGATCCATATTGGTTTGCAATTGTATTTACAATTAATATGGAAATTGGTCTTATAACTCCACCTGTTGGATTAAATCTTTACATAATTAAAGGTATCACACCGGATGTAAGTTTGTCTGAAATACTAAAAGGTTCTATACCTTTTATGATAATTATGGCTTTAGCTATATTAATACTATGTATTTTCCCTGAAATTGTTACCTGGCTGCCTGACAAAATAATGGGCAAAAGTTTAGGTTTTTAATATATAAAAAACACCATGTTAAATATAAAAAGAATTTTTGAGACTATTGCTGATGCTGGACAAAAAATTTTAGAAAAAAATTCTGTCAAAAGCATTGCAAAAAAAAGAGATCTTCTAGATCTTTGCGATGATTTACTATCAACTAAAGGTGCAGCTTTTGGAATAACACTAGCAAGAGACATCTTATTCAGATATCAAAATTTATCTTTAGAGGATAAAAACAAATTTTTAATTCAAGTAAATGATAAATATAAACCAGACTCATTAAAAATAGATGAAGCTATTAAAAGTTACAGCAAATCGAAGGATACCTCATCTATATTAAATCTATCTCGGGTTGCATCAGGAATAAGAAAAGAGTTGTTTGTAAGACTAAATATGGCTCCAAACGGCACCTCAGAGATAGTTTCCTTAAGAGAGGATTTATTAAATTTAATAAAAGACCAACCTGAACTTAAAAGTTTAGATTATGACTTGATAGATATTTTTAAAAATTGGTTTAACCCAGGCTTTTTAAAATTAAGAAAAATTACATGGGATACAAAAGCAAATATTTTAGAAAAATTATTAAAGTACGAAAAAGTACATTCCATGAAGGATATGAATGAACTTAAAAGAAGACTAGGAAAAGATAGAAGATTTTTTGCCTATTTTCATCCAGCATTAGATGACGAACCAATAATATTTGTTGAAATTGCTTTAACAAAAGGTCTTAGTCAGTCAATACAAGAATTAACAAGACCTTCAGAAGAAAAAACAAAAAATTATGATACAGCAACTTTTTATTCAATTAGCAACTGTCAGGAAGGTTTATCAAGAGTAACGTTAGGGAATTTTTTAATAAAAAGAGTTGTTTATGAGCTGCAAGAAGAACTTCCAGATGTAAAGTATTTTGGAACATTATCCCCAATGGTAGGATTTGCTAATTGGTTTAAAAAAATGGAAAGTTCTCAAGCTGCTGAAATACTAGGAGAGGCAAATAAAAAAAGTTTAGATTTTTTAAAGTCTTCTGATTTAAAAATAGGAGACAAAAGAATTGCTGACAATAAGGCTTTGATTAGTAAGTTAGCAGTAAATTATTTAGCAAAACAGAAAAATGATTTTGGTTTTCCAATAAATGATGTTTGTAGATTTCATTTAAAAAATGGAGCTGACATTGATGATATTGCAGTAAACGCAAATGTTTCTGAAGTTGGTTTTAAAAGGTCTTTTGGTGTCATGGTTAATTATAGGTACGAATTAGCTAAAATTGAGAAAAATCACCAAGAATATGTAAACGAAAAGAAAGTTAACATTTCAAATAAAGTTAAAAAACATGTCTAAGATTAACAGATTGGTATCAGTTGCACCTATGATGGATTGTACTGACAGGCATGAAAGATACTTTTTAAGATTGATAAGTAAACATGTGCTTCTCTACACAGAAATGGTGGTTTCTGAAGCAATTGACAGAGGAGATAAAGAAAAATTATTATCTTTTGATCTAAGAGAAAAACCAGTTGCACTTCAATTAGGTGGCTCTACGTCAAAATTATTAGCAAATTCAGCAAAAATTGGTGAGGAATTTGGTTATGATGAAATTAATTTAAACCTTGGATGTCCAAGTAAAAAAGTTCAAAAAAATAGATTTGGCGCATGTTTAATCAAGGAGCCAAATTTAGTGGCTGATTGTTTATCAGAAATGATTAATTCAACATCTTTACCTGTTACGGTTAAGACTAGAATTGGTTATGATGACGTAGAAGACTACGAGCATTTTTATAATTTCATAAAAACTTTAAAGGAAACAGGAGTTAAAACTTTTATAATACATGCAAGAAAAGCTATGTTGGGTAAATTCACTCCAAAGCAAAACCTTAATATACCTCCTTTAAAATATGATTATGTGTATAAACTAAAGCAAGATTTCAAAGACCTTGAAATAATTATTAATGGAGGTGTCACTTCAGTGGAAGAAGTAAAAGATCATTTAGATAAAGTAGATGGAGCAATGATTGGAAGATCTGTTTATCATTCTCCTTATCTTCTAGCTGATATTGAAAAAGAGATATTTAATAATCATGATATAAAAGAGCGAGAAGAAATTGTTGAGGAATTAATAGATTATGTTAAAGCCCAAGTAAAAATGGGTACAAGAGTAAATCAAGTTATGAGACATACCCTTGGTTTATTCCATGGACAAACAGGTTCAAGTCATTGGAAAAGATATTTAAGTGAAAATATGTGTGTAAGAGATGCGGATGTAAAAAAAATCGATCATATTATGGATAAAGTTAGACTTTCTCCCAAATTACATTCGGCAGGTCGAATTGATTAATACTATTCTTTCTAATCAGTATTATCTTTTAATTTTATTAATGATAGTCACTGCATTTCCAGTTGGATTTTTTGCAGGTTATTTTGGGATAGGTGGAGGCCTAATTTCTGTACCTGTACTTTTTTTTATTTTTGAAACAGCAAATGTTGATAAATCTTATTTAATGCATCTTTCAGTGGGCACAGCTTTTTCTATTACAATATTTACTGCCTTTGTTTCGGTTATGACTCATAGAAAACATAAAGCTGTAGATACAAATATTTTAAAAACTTTTGGGGTTTTTGTAATACTAGGTGTTTTGCTTGGTACTTATATGGCCGCATTGTTAAATACAAAATCTTTAGTTTTATTTTTTGCTGTTGTTGTCTATTTTTTTGGAGGATATTTGTTAATAGTAAATCAAGAATTAAAGAAAAGTAAAAAATTTAAATTTTTTCCAAGAGCTATGTTTGGTTTTTTGTCAGGCTTTATTTCTGCTCCTATGGGAATAACAGGAGCTATGATGAATGTTCCTATTCTAAGATATTTTGGGTACCCAATTAGTAGAGCAATTGGAAGTTCAGCCGCAATAGGATTTGTAATAGCATCTATTGGTTCAGTTGGTTTTTTGACATCTGGTTTTTTACTAAATGCAAATCTTCCTTTAAGCATAGGTTTTGTAAATATTCCTGCTTTTTTGATATTTATTCCAATTACATCTTTTATGGCTAGAATTGGAGCAAATATGGTTCACACTACTGATAAAAATAAAACTCAAAGAATGTTTGGGGTATTTTTATATGTGATAGGGACTCTGTTTTTGATTAGGTTTTTAGATCTCTAATTAAATCTTTTGGTCGTATTCACCTATTTTGCCAGTTTTTTGGAGCAAATCGTCGATAAATTTGAAGATTTTTTTCTTTCTTTCATCAGATGTTGGACTTTCGGTAACTACCACTAGCGAAGGTTTATTAGATGAGGCTCTTATTAAACCCCAAGAGCCGTCTTTAAAAGAAAACCTAATACCATTTACTGTAAGTATATTTTCAATTTTTTGACCATCAATTTGAACATTATTTGATTTTAAATCTTCAATTTGTTTAATTAATTCATCAACAACCTGATATTTTTTATTATCTTCACAAAAAGGTGCCATCGTGGGTGATTGATAGGTAATAGGTAGTTCACTAATAATTTCATTTATTTTCTTATTATTATTATCAAGCAAATGACAGACTTGTATTGCTGAATTTATACCATCATCATATCCGAAACCTAAAGGTTGGTTGAAAAAGAAATGACCACTTTTTTCAAAACCAGCTAGTGCTTTTTCATTATTTACTTTTCTCTTAATGTGGGAATGACCAGTTTTCCAATACAATGTTTCACAGGAATTATTTTTTAAAACTTCATCTGTAGAATATAATCCAGTTGATTTTACATCTACAACAAATGTAGATCCCTTGTGGTTTGAAGATAAATTTCTTGCAATCAATAATCCAATTTTATCCGAAAAAATTTCATTACCATCGTTATCTATTACACCTACACGATCACCATCTCCATCAAATCCAAATCCAATATCTGCATTATTTTCTTTTACTGATTTACTTATTGCATGTAACATTTCAAGATCTTCGGGATTGGGATTATACTTTGGAAAAGTATAGTCTAAATTACAATCTAGCTCTATTACTTCACATCCTATTCCTCTTAATATGTCTGGTGCAAATATACCTGCTGTTCCATTGCCACAGGCAACTACAGCTTTAATTTTTTTCGTAATTCTATTCTTATTTACTAGATCGTCTTTATAAACACTTTGAAAATTAGTTATTTCTTTTTCATTTCCTTGACCTTCAATAAATTTGTTATTTAAAGTTATGTCTTTCAGTTCTTGCATTTCTTCTGGCGCATGGGTTAAACCTTTCTTGATTCCCATCTTTACTCCTGTCCAACCATTTTCATTATGACTTGCCGTCACCATTGCAACAGCATCACTTTCTAAATTGAATTGTGCAAAATAAACCATCGGCGATAACGCTAATCCCACATCTTCAACATAACAACCTGTCGAGATAAGTCCTTTTTTCAAAGCTGCTTTTATTTCTTCACTATAAGATCTGTAATCATGGCCAATTATGATTCTTGGGTTTTCTTTTTTTGTATGATTAATAACCTGAGTTCCTAAACCTTTACCCAAATTTGTCACACCTTCTAAATTGATATTGTCAGGATACAACCACCGTGCGTCGTACTCTCTAAAGCCAAAAGGATCAATTTTTATTGAATTTTTCATGTTAATATTTTTATATTTTTTTTATTTTTTTATTGATAATTTTTTTCTTAAGTTCTATAAATGTTCTATTGATTTGTTGGTCATATAGTATATTAACCAAACCATCATACAACATCTAGTTGTTTTACTTAATTAAGTATAGTACAAAAAAGGAGCTAAATGAACAAGATTTTATCACAAGCTATTAGGAAAGCTGTCTCTGATTATGCACCAAATGTGAATCAAGATCCTAAAGATAAAAGATTAGATTTATTTTCTCTTAACAGTGAAACAGAACTATTTCAAAATTCAAAAGGCATAACAATTAAAATTGATAGAAGCAGAGATGATAATTTAACTGACTTTGGAAAAGCTACTCTTAAAGATAGATATTTAGGAGCAAACGAATCTTTCCAGGATTTATTTGCAAGAGTTGCAAGTCATTATGCTGATGACAATTTACATGCTCAAAGATTATATAATTACATTAGTAATCTTTGGTTCATGCCAGCAACACCAGTTTTATCAAATGGGGGAACTACAAGAGGATTGCCAATCTCTTGTTTTCTAAACGAAGCTAGTGATAGTCTTAATGGTATTCTAGATCTATGGAGTGAGAATGTTTGGCTTGCAGCACGTGGTGGAGGAATTGGAAGCTATTGGGGAAATCTTAGATCAATAGGTGAGAAAATTGGAAGAGTTGGTAAAACTTCAGGAATAATTCCATTTATAAAAGTAATGGACTCTTTAACAATGGCAATTAGCCAAGGTTCATTAAGAAGAGGTTCAGCTGCTTGTTATATACCAATAGATCATCCAGAAATTGAAGAATTTATTGAGATGAGAAGACCAACTGGAGGAGATCCTAATAGAAAATCGTTAAATTTACACCACGGTGTTTTAGTTTCAGACGCTTTCATGAGAGCTGTTGAACTTGATGAACAATGGGGACTTAAAAGTCCAAAAGATGGAGCTGTTCAAGCAACTGTATCTGCAAGAAATCTATGGATAAGATTACTTACAGCTAGAATAGAAACAGGAGAGCCATATATTATATTTATCGATACTGTTAACAGACAAATACCACAACATCATAAATTAGCAGGTCTTACTGTTAAAACCTCAAACCTTTGTAGTGAGATAACTCTACCTACAGGAATTGACAAAGATGGTAAAGATAGAACAGCAGTATGCTGCTTGTCTTCTTTGAATATTGAAAAATATGATGATTGGAAAGATGATGAGAATTTTATAGGAGATGTCATGAGATTTTTAGACAATGTAATGACAGATTTCATTGAAAACGCACCTGAGCAATTCAGTGATGCTACTTACTCAGCAATGCGAGAGAGAAGTGTTGGATTAGGCGTTATGGGACTTCATTCATATTATCAAAAGAAAATGATTCCGATTGAGTCGGTTATGAGCAAAGTTTGGAATAAAAAAATGTTTGAACATATTCAAAAGCACGTAGACAAGGCATCAAAAGATTTAGCAGAGGAAAGAGGACCATGCCCTGATGCATCTGATTACGGTGTTATGGAGAGATTTTCGAACAAAACTGCAATAGCACCCACAGCATCTATCTCAATTATATGTGGTGGAACATCTCCAGGCGTTGAACCAATTGCAGCTAACAGCTTTACTCACAAAACATTGTCTGGTTCATTCAATGTTCGAAATAAGTATTTAAGACAATTATTAGAAAAACATGGAAAAGATACAGATGAAGTATGGTCAAGCATAACAACAAACCAAGGATCTGTTTCACATTTAGATTTTTTAACTCAAGAAGAAAAAGATGTATTCAAGACAGCTTTTGAGTTAGATCAAAGATGGCTTGTAGATTTGAGTGCAGATAGAACTCCGCATATTTCACAAGCACAATCTATTAATTTATTTTTACCTGCAGATGTACACAAAAAAGATTTACATCAAATCCATTTCCAAGCCTGGAAGAAAGGATTGAAGAGTCTTTACTATTGTAGGTCTAAATCAATACAGCGTGCTGAAAATGTTAACGATGCAAATTCAACTGACATTGCAGCAAATGTTTATAAATCAAAAGATGAAAGTAACAACCAACAAGATTATGAGGAGTGTTTATCATGTCAGTAGCAGAAAAAATTAATAAAGAAATAATTCAACCAAAAAAAATGGGTCTGTTAGTTGAAAACCCAGTTTACAAACCTTTTAGATATCCGTGGTGCTATGATGCATGGTTAACTCAACAAAGAATTCATTGGTTGCCTGAAGAAGTCCCTTTAGGAGACGATGTAAGAGACTGGCAAAAAAACTTGTCACAACCAGAAAAAAATTTATTAACTCAAATTTTTAGATTTTTTACTCAAGCAGATGTTGAAGTTAACAATTGTTACTTAAGACACTACACAACTGTATTTAAACCAACTGAAGTACTAATGATGATGACTGCATTTGCATCTATGGAAACCGTTCATGTTGCAGCTTACTCACATCTTTTAGATACTATTGGAATGCCAGAGTCAGAATACTCAGCTTTCATGAAATATAAAGAGATGAAAGATAAATATGATTATATGCAAAACTTTAATGTAAATTCAAAAGAGGATATTGCAAAAACAGTTGCAGTGTTCAGCGCATTCACGGAAGGTCTGCAATTATTTGCTAGTTTTGCAATCTTACTTAATTTTCCAAGACACAATAAAATGAAGGGGATGGGCCAAATTGTAACTTGGTCAGTAAGAGATGAAACACTTCACTGCAATTCGATGATCAGAATCTTTAAGGAATTTATTAAAGAAAACCCTGAAATATGGACACCAAAACTTAAAAAAGAACTTTATGAAGCATGTAGAACTATCGTCGAGCATGAAGATTCTTTTATTGATTTAGCTTTTGAAATGGGACCTATGGAAGGTTTAACAGCAAAAGAAGTTAAAGAATACATAAGGTTTATTGCAAATAGAAGACTAGATCAGCTAGGTTTAGAGCCGATTTATGATGTTCAGAAAAATCCATTAACATGGCTTGATACTATGTTAAATGCAGTTGAACATATGAACTTTTTTGAAGGTAGGGCCACCGAATATTCAAAAGCATCCACAAGAGGATCATGGACAGAGGCTTTTTCTTAAAAATAATATTAATAAGTTTACTTGTGCTTCTAACTAACTGTAACACAGTTACGGGAACAATAGAGGGTGGAGCTCTTGGAGTTGTAAAAGATGTTAAAACCACATACCATTATTCAACATGTGTATTTACTGAAACTCAGTGTGGTGATTTGGATCTAGATTAAACGGTAAAAGGATACTAAGTTAAATTGTGCGGAGGAAAGTAGGTTATTTGAGCACTAATAATAATTTTTTTTTAAGAAGAAGATCTGTTTTAGCAAAAAAGATGCAAAATCATCCAATCAAAGAGGATGATCTTCAAACAATAATTAACGCTGGAATAAGGGTTCCAGATCATGGAGCCTTAAATCCTTGGAAAATTAGAGTTATAAAAGATGATAAATTAAAAATTCTTGATGAAGATGTAATACTAACAGAATTTAAGAGGGAAAACCCAGATGCTAGTGACGAAAGCTTAGAAATTGAGTCAAAAAGACTTCAAAGAGCTTCTGTGGTCTTAGCAGTTATATCATCACCCGTTGAACATCCAAAGATACCGAACTGGGAAATGGTATTATCGTCTGGAGCTGTGTGCATGAATTTATTATCATGTGCTCAATCTTTAGGCTATGCAGCTCAATGGTTAACAGAGTGGTACGCTTACAATGCAAAAATGTTAGAATATTTAGGAGGAAGACCTGGTGTGGATAGAATTTCAGGTTTTATTTATATTGGTTATAAAGTTGAGGAACCACACGAAAGAAGAAGGCCAGACCCCATAAAAGTTGTTTCTTATATATAATTATCTTTGATTTAATTGAAGAACTTTTCTGTGCTTGTTACCTTTATAACTAGCCAAAGGTCTTATTAATTTATTAGCAGCATGTTGTTCTATAATATGAGCAGACCAACCAGTAATTCTTGAAATTACAAATATTGGTGTGAAGAAATCGGTATCAAATCCCATTAAATGGTAAGTTGGCCCGGTAGGGTAATCTACGTTTGGATGAATATTTTTTCTATCTATCATTACCTTTTCAACTATGTCGTAAATTTTTTCAAACCTTTTATCTTTTCTAATTTTAGCGACTTTTCCAAAATACTCTCTCATCGTAGGAACTCTAGAGTCTCCACTTTTATAAACTCTGTGTCCGAAACCCATAACAACATCTTTATTATCTAATGCTCTATTGATCCATTGGAGTGCATTTTCTGGTTTTTTGATTTTATTCATCATATGCATAACCTCTTCATTAGCACCTCCATGAAGAGGGCCTTTTAAACTTGCTATTGCACCAGTAATTGCACCGTGAATATCTGATAAACTACTCGTTATTGTTCTTGCAGTAAAAGTTGAAACATTAAAACTGTGCTCTGCGTATAAAATAAGAGATACGTCAAATGCTTTAACAATTTCTTTATTTGGAACTTTTCCAAAACACATGTAAAAAAAATTTTCAGAAAAAGAAAGATTTTTTTTAGGAGCAATAATTTTTTTTCCTTTTCTAGCTCTATAGAAAGCAGCAAGGGCAACTGGAGTTTTTGCAAAAATTCTCATTACTTTTCTCATGTTTGCTTTAGGAGAGTTATCTTTTGTTTCTTTATCCTCTAACCCCATTATACTTACAGCTGTTCTTGCTACATCCATAGGATGAGCTTTTTTTGGAAATTTTTTGATATCATCTAATAAAGTTTTAGATAATTTTCTTTCTTTTTTTTCTTCTTTTTCAAATTTTTTTAATTGTTTTTTAGTGGGCAGTTCACCATTTAGTATAAGATAAGCAACCTCTTCAAATTTACATTTTGCACATAAATCTTGAGCAGCATATCCTCTATAAGTTAAAGAATTAATCTCTGGCATTACTTTGGAAACTTCTGTTTCGTCAACAACTATACCAAGTAAACCTTTTTTGATTTCGTCAGTCATTATTCGTGTCCATCTGTATTAAAATTATAAATCTTTTCGTCTAAAGCATTATATTTTTCGTATTCTACTAAATCATACAACCTTTTCCGCGTTTGCATTTTATCAATAATATTGTTTTGGTGTCCATCTTCAAAAATGGCACGTAATCCATCCTCTACATTTTTCATCGCTAATCTTTGGGTAGAGACTGGATAAATAACTATATTGTATCCAAGATTCTCTAGCTGCTTATAATCAAGTAATTTTGATTTTCCAAACTCCGTCATATTAGCCAAAAGATAACATCCGAGGGATTTTCTAACTAATTCAAACTCTTTTTCATCTTTTAAGGCTTCTGGAAATATTACCTCAGCACCAGCATCAACATATGCTTTACATCTATCGATCATGCTGTCTATTCCTTCTACACTTTTTGCATCTGATCTAGCTATAATTTTGAAATTATTATCTTTTCTAGCTTTCACACACTCTTTAATTTTAGAAACCATTTTTTCTTTAGTTATCAGTTCCTTATTATCTAGGTGACCACATCTTTTCTGCTCAATTTGATCTTCCAAATGAACAGCCGCAACTCCAAACTCTTCAAATGTCTCAATAGTCTCTTTGCAGGATTTAAATCCAGTATCAATATCAACAATTGTTGGAAGGTTTGTTACTCTCGAAATGAGATAAGATCTAGTACTTACATCCTGAAGTGTTGTTAGGCCAATATCAGGAAATCCTAAATCGTTAGCCATTACACCACCAGATACATAAACAGCATCGTAACCAATCTCCTCTATTAATTTAGCTGTCAATGGATTGTACGCACCAGGTACTCTTAGAATTTTATTAGATTTAAGTTTGGTGTCTAGATTAATTCTTTTTTGTGTTAAATCTTTGTCAACAAAATGCATTTAAAAAATCCCTTTTTTATTATTTTTCTTTAAATATTTTCTACTTACCTCGATATTTAATTTATTAAGACTTCCTTTTTTTAACTTTTTAAGATTTTGTACAGTTTTTATAAATCTATCACTTTCTTTTTTTGATAATATTTTATTAGTTAGTGTTAAAAATTTCTTAATATAATCTTTTCTTTGAAAAGGTCTTGCTCCGTATGGATGTGCATCAGCTCTTTCTAGTTCTTCTGAAACCTTTTTACCATTGTTTAAAGTTACAACAACTTTTGCACCAAATGATTTCTTTTTAGGATCTGGATGATGATATTTTTTAGTCCATTTTTTGTCTTCATGTGTATTTATAGATTTCCATATTTTTATTGTACTTTTTTTGTTTGCTCTTGATTTGGTATATGATTTTACATGATGCCAATCTGCATCCTCTAAAGCTACAGCAAAAATATACATTATAGAATGATCTAAAGTTTCTCTTGATGCATTTGGATCCATTTTTTGAGGGTCATTCGCACCTGCTCCAATAACAAAATGTGTATGATGACTAGTGTAAATATCAATTTTTTTTATGTTTTTTAAATCTTGAATTCTTTTATTTAATTTTTTACCTATATCTATAAGTGCTTGAGCCTGGTATTCAGCTGAATATTCTTTTGTATAAGTTTCCAAAATCGCTTTTTTAGGTTCATTCTTTTTTGGAAGAGGAACTTTATATTTTGCATTCTTCCCATCTAATATTCTTGCAATAACGCTGTCTTCACCCTCATAAATAGGGCTTGGTGCGCCTTCACCTCTCATTGCTCTATCAACTGCTTCGATTGCCAATTTACCTGCATGAGCTGGTGCGTATGCCTTCCAGCTTGATATTTCTCCTTTTCTAGATTGACGTGTTGAAATAGTAACATGCAGCGCTTGTTGAACAGCTTGATAAATAGTTTTGGTATCTAATCTTAGCATTGAGCCAATTCCAGCAGCAACACTTGGTCCTAAATGTGCAATGTGATCAATTTTATGTTTATGCAGACAAATTCCTTTAACTAAATTAACCTGAACTTCATAAGCTGTAATAATTCCTCTAAGAAGGTCTACTCCACTTTTTTTAAGCTTTTCACCAACAGCCAGTATAGGAGGAATGTTATCACCTGGATGGCTATAATCGGCTGCCAAAAAGGTATCATGAAAATCTAATTCTCTAACAGCAGTTCCATTTGCCCAGGCTGCCCACTCGGTGTCAAATTTTATTCTTGAATTTACTCCAAATAAAGTTGAACCTGTGTTTCTTAAATGTCCTCTTGCCATATCACGTGCAGAGATAACCGGTTTTCGATTTAATGATGCTATTGCTACAGAGGCATTATCAATTATTCTATTGATAACCATATCAATTGAGTCTTCATGTAAATTTGCATTATCACTTGCAATCTCTGCTATTTTCCATGCAAGTTGCTTCTTCTTTGGAAGATTGATTTTTGATGGATATACCTTAACAGTGTTTAACAACAAAATAACTCCTTACTTATGATTTTGTTTTAATAGTTAAAATAAATTAATCAATATTAAAGATATTTAGAGATAATTTTATCAATATCTACAAAGTCTTTTATTAAGTGATTATGATAAATTTCATCAATTTTTTTTTCTGTATATCCATCCTCTAACAAAATCATTGGGATTTCAGCCGCTTTAGCAGCATTTGCATCTGATTCACTGTCTCCAATCATAATTGATCTATTTATATCACCATCAAGAATTTCTATAATTGTCGTTATATGTCTCGGGTCAGGTTTGCAATACTCAAATGTATTATAGCCTGCCACATATTCAAAATAATCATAAATTCCAATTTTTTTTAAAAGATCAATGGCCAGATATTCAGTTTTGTTCGTGCAAACAGCCATTGATATATCTTTATTTTTACACCAATTTAAAAAATCTTTTACACCTCTTACCAAAGTACTTTCATTTAAAATGTTTCTACCATAATATGAAATAAACTCATCGGTCATTTCACTTTTAATTTTTTCATCAATCGAACTTAATTCTTTTTTGGCTTGGCTCCATATTGATCTTCCAATCATTGCACCTGCACCATGACCAACAGCACTTTTTAATTCACCTAAAGATTTGGTCGGATAACCAAATTTACTCATAACATGGTTATGTGCCAGCATTAAATCTGGTGCGGTGTCAACCAAGGTTCCATCTAGATCAAATATAACAGTAAATTTTTGAGTCATTTATAAAGTATTATTAAGAAATAAATTGTGAATTAATTAAACTAATACTGAATTATATAAAAATATCAATGAAACAAATAAATTATAAAAATATACAATTAAAACTCAGAAAAAAATTTTTAAAAAAAGGGATTAAAATGATTGCACCAGAAACTGTTTTTTTTTCTAAAAATACAAAAATAGGAAAAAATGTGACTATCGAACCCTATGTAGTAATTGCAGACAAAGTTTCAATTGGAAACAATGTAAGAATTTTATCTTTTTCGCATTTAGAGGGAGTAAAAATCGAAAATAATGTAAATGTTGGTCCCTACGCAAGGTTAAGACCTGGCACAGTACTTAAATCAGGATCAAAAGTTGGAAATTTTGTAGAGGTAAAAAAAAGTATTGTAGGAAATAATTCAAAATTAAATCATCTCTCATATATTGGGGACTCAAATTTAGGAAAAAAAGTAAACATTGGTGCAGGAACAATTACATGTAATTATGATGGAGAAAAAAAAAGCAAAACAATAATTGATGATGGCGTTTTTGTAGGTTCTAATTCGTCTCTTGTTGCCCCAATTAAGATCGAAAAAAAAAGTACAATTGGAGCAGGATCAGTTATAACTAAAAAAGTTTCAAAAAATTCATTAGCATTAACAAGAGCCATGCAAATTGAAGTTAAAAATTATAAAAAAAATAAATGTGTGGAATAATAGGAATAATAAGTACAAAAGAAGTTTCTAGTAGAATAGTGAATTCATTAAAAAAACTAGAGTATAGAGGATACGACTCTGCAGGAATTGCAACTCTAGTGGATGGAAATATTAATGAGGTAAAATGTGAGGGTAGAGTTGATGTATTAGAAAAAGATATATCAAAATTTAATCTCAAAGGAGATATTGGCATTGGCCATGTAAGATGGGCAACCCACGGTAAGCCAAGCAAAATTAATGCTCATCCACATTCGTCAGAACAGGTTTCAGTTGTGCATAACGGAATTATAGAAAACTCAACAATATTAAAAAAACTTTTAGAGAAAAAAGGATATTTATTTAAATCACAAACAGACACTGAGGTAATAGCCCATCTTGTTACTGATTATTTAAAAAAAAATTCTTTGAAAAATACTATTATTAAGGTTTTGAAAAAACTTCACGGTAGTTTTGCTCTTGGGATAATTTTTAAAGATCGAAATGATTTAATGGTTGGTGCTAGGAGAGGGTCACCTTTGGCTGTAGGATATGGGCCAAATGAAAATTATCTAGGGTCAGATTCATATGCATTGAAATCTATGACAAACAAAATTTCTTATTTAGAGGATGGAGAATTTTGTATTATTAAAAAAGATCAAATAGAGTTTTTTGAAGGAAATGGACTAAAAATAAATAAAAAAGTAATGAATCTCTCTAAAGAAGATATTCATTATGATAAAGGTGACTATAAATATTTTATGCAAAAAGAAATAGATGAACAGCCGTCCACCATTAATGATTGCATAAATGAGTATGTTGATAAATACAATAATAAGATAAATATTTATAATTTTCCTTGGAAGATAAATTTTTTTCAATCAATTGTACTCATTGGTTGTGGTACAGCCTATCACTCTTGTTTGGTAGCAAAGTATTGGCTTGAACAAAATACAAATCTGGATGTGAGTATCGATATAGCTTCAGAGTTTAGATATCGAAAGGTTAGGTTTAAAAAAGATTGCTTGTATGTTTTTGTTTCACAATCTGGTGAAACTGCAGATACTTATGCAGCTTTAGAATTATGTAAAAAAAATAAAATGAAAACTTGTGCAGTTGTAAACGTTGTTGAAAGTTCAATAGCGAGAGATTCTGATCTAGTTTTACCTATTTATTGTGGTCAAGAAATTGGTGTTGCGTCTACTAAAGCATTTCTTGGACAAATGTTAGTGCTATACTTTCTATCAATAAAAATTTCCTTTGATCAAAAATTTATTACTAAGAAAGAATATCAATCTAAAATTAGAAATTTACTATCACTATCTAATTCAGCAAAAAAAACGCTTAAATTAGACCATAAACTTTTAAATATTGGTAAAGTTTTTGCACATGCTAAAGGATGTATGTTTCTTGGTAGAGGTTACTCTTTTCCCATTGCCCTAGAGGGTGCATTGAAGTTAAAAGAATTAGCCTATGTTCATGCCGAGGGTTACCCTGCGGGTGAAATGAAACATGGACCATTAGCTTTGATAGAAGAAGGTATGCCAGTAGTCGTTATAGCACCTAGAGACAATCATTATAAAAAAACAATGTCAAATATGCAAGAGGTCATTGCAAGAGGGGCAAAAGTTTTATTAATAACAAATAAAAATAAAGATGAGATTGTTTCTGAAAATATTTGGGAACAAATAGAAGTTGATAAATTAAATGATGAATTAACTCCTTTTCTAGTAACTATACCTCTACAAAAACTCGCTTTTTATTCAGCGCTCGAAAAAGGTTATGATATAGATAAACCAAGAAATTTAGCAAAATCTGTAACAGTTGAATAATTTGTACTTTTACTTTTCAAAAATTTTAGCACCATTATTAAATCCAACTAATTTTTTATTTTTAGCACTAATATTTTTGTTTCTTATTTATTATAAAAATAAAAATTTTTTTTTTTTTAAATTATTGGCTATTACTATCTTTTTATTATCGATTATTTCTTTTCTACCCATTGGGCATTTTGGATTAAAGTATCTTGAAAAAGATTTTTTAAATAAAGAGAGTTATCAAAATATTGACAACATTGTAGTATTATCAGGTTCTGATTACAGATTGTTAGCTTCAATAAAATTAGGAAATAAATATAAAAATACAGAAATCTATTATATTGGTGGTAATGCATATTTAATAAAGAACGATATAAATGATGAAATTAATAAAGCTAAAAAAATTTATGAGGAACTGAACTTTGATATGACAAGAGTTAATTTTGTTGGTCAATCAAGAAATACAATAGAAAATTTTAAAGAAATTAAAAAATTAAACCTTATTGATTCAAAAACAGTTTTAATTACATCAGCTTACCATATGAAGAGATCTATAATTATTGCAAAAGATTTTGACTTAAAGTTAATACCTTATGTTGTTGACCCAAAAACAAATCGTCAAAGTTCATTAATTAATATTTACCAAGATTTTAACATAAGTAGGAATTTAGCTAATTTTAACTTATTTTTTAGGGAAATTATTGGTATTATTGTTTTTAAATTATCTTCATAATAATTTAAATAATTTACTTTTTTAATTCATGTGTATATACACTCATAGATTGTATTATGAAAAAATGGAAATCAAACAGTTGGAGAAACCATCCAGTTAAGCACATCCCTGAGTATAAGGATGAAGAGGAATTAAATTTAGTTTTAAATAAATTAAAAAATTTCCCTCCCTTAGTATTCGCAGGTGAAACTAGACATCTTAAAGATCAACTTGCAAACGTTGTTGATGGTAAGGCTTTCTTATTGCAAGGTGGAGATTGTGCGGAAAGTTTTGCAGAATTTAACCCAGATAATATTAGAGATTATTTTAAACTAATGCTTCAAATGTCATTAGTGTTAACTTATTCAGCATCTTTGCCAGTAGTAAAACTTGGAAGGATTGCCGGTCAGTTTTCAAAACCTAGAAGTGCCCCTACAGAAAAGCAAGGGGATGTAGAGCTACCAAGTTATTTAGGAGATAATATTAATGGTATGGAATTTACTGAAGCAGCAAGAGTTCCAGATCCAAAAAGATTATTTAGAGCATACTCTCAATCAGCGTCTACATTAAATTTATTAAGAGCTTTTTCTAATGGTGGATTTGCTGATTTAAAAAAAGTCCATCTATGGAATTTAGGTTACATCAAATCTGCTGCACAAGCAAAAAAATTCAAGGAATTAGAAGATAAAATTGCAGATGCCTTAGCTTTTATGGAAGCTTGTGGAATTACATCAGACTTTAACAGAAGATTATACACAGTTAATTTCTGGACATCACACGAAGCTTTGCATTTACCATTTGAGGAAACTATGACTAGAATAGACTCTATTACAGGCGAATATCACGATACTTCAGCGCATTTTGTTTGGATAGGAGATAGAACAAGACAAATTGATGGTGGTCATGTTGAGTTTTGTAGAGGTATTGAGAACCCAATTGGAATTAAATGTGGTCCAACTTCTAAACCTGAAGAGATAGCTAAAATTTGTGAGCTGATAAATCCTAAAAATGAAAAAGGTAAAATTACATTAATTTCTAGATTTGGCCACGATCAAGTAGAAAAATATTTACCAAAACTTATAAGAGGAATTAAAAAAGAGGGACTTAACGTTATCTGGTCATGTGACCCGATGCATGGAAATACGATTAAATCAACTACAGGATTTAAGACAAGACCGTTTAACAACGTATTAAATGAAGTTAAAAATGTATTTGGCGTTCATCAAAGCGAAGGATCATATGCAGGAGGACTTCATATTGAAATGACTGGTCAAAATGTGACAGAATGTACTGGTGGAGCACAAAAAATATCAGATACGGATTTATCAAGCAGATATCACACTCAATGCGATCCAAGACTTAATGCTAACCAAGCCCTAGAGTTAGCTTTTTTAATTTCAGATGAGATTAAAAAGAATACCTTGTATGCTAAAAACAGCATTAGAGCGGCATCTTAATCATTTAATTTTTTAAAATAATTATTATATTTTAAGCATGAATCCCAACCAAAAAATTACATTTATTAAAGATTGGATATTAAACTACGTTAATTCGATGCCAAAAAAAGCCGAGTCTCTGGTAATTGGAATTTCAGGAGGAATTGACTCATCTGTTTCTAGTACCTTAAGTGCAATGACAGGGCTTAAAACTATTGTTTTGTCCATGCCTATAAAACAAAAAAGTGCACAACATGATTTAAGTTTGAAGCATCAGGAATGGTTAAAACAAAATTTTAAAAATGTTGAAGGAATTACTGTTGAGTTAGATAGTCTTTTTTCCACATTTGAAAATACTTTAAAAGATTTTAATAATTTACACGGTATGGCAAATTCTAGAGCTAGATTAAGAATGGCAACTTTATATCAGGTTGCTGCAGCTAATAATGGTATTGTAGTTGGTACAGGAAATAAAGTTGAGGATTTTGGAGTTGGTTTTTATACAAAGTATGGAGATGGTGGAGTTGATATTTCACCAATAGCTGATTGCAATAAGACAGAAGTTTGGGAATTAGGAAAAGAATTAAAAATTTTACAAGAGATTATAGATGCACCCCCAACAGATGGTTTATGGGATGATGGCAGGACTGATGAAGGTCAGCTCGGTTTAAGTTATAAAGAACTTGAAGAAGCTATGGAAAATAAAAATTCAAAAAATAGAGTAAAATATATCCAAATAAGAAACGCAAATTTGCATAAAATGGATCCAATTCCAGTTTGCAAGATTCCTAGCTAATCAAATAGATTCACAAATCTATAATTAAAGTATATTCCTTAAATAATGAATAAAGATATTTTTTTAACAAATAGCTATGGTGGAAAAAAAGAAAAGTTTCAGCCAATAGATAAAAATAACGTTAAAATGTATGTTTGTGGTCCCACAGTTTATGATGATCCACATATAGGAAATGCAAGGCCATTAGTTGTATTTGATATCCTTTTTAAAGTCTTAAAATGTAAATATGGTAAAGACAATGTTACGTATGTCAGAAATATTACAGATATTGACGATAAAATAATCCAATCTGCAAAAGATAAAAAAATTACAATCTCTGAATTAACCAATAAGATAAATATAAATTTCCAAGAAGATTGTAATTATCTTAATTGTGAGGAACCTAACTTTCAACCTAAAGCAACAGAAAATATAAATGAAATGATCAATATGATCAGCACTTTAATTGACAAAGGTTTTGCTTATGAGAGTAAGAAAAATATTTATTTTGAGGTTAAAAAATTTAAGGATTATGGAAAATTATCAAATAAAAAAATAGAAGATTTAATTTCTGGATCCAGAGTAGAAGTATCAAATAACAAGAAAAATGCTGAAGACTTTGTATTATGGAAACCCTCAAGTGAAGACGAGCCTAGCTGGCCATCACCATGGGGGAAGGGAAGGCCTGGTTGGCATTTAGAATGTTCAGTAATGTCCAAAAAATATCTTGGTGATAAGTTTGATATCCACGGAGGAGGCAGAGATTTAATATTTCCACATCATGAAAATGAAATTGCACAATCACGTTGTGCTAATGATAGTGAAGTTTTTTCAAATTATTGGGTACATAATGGATTTATAACCTTATCAAATGAAAAAATGGCAAAATCACAGGGCAATATTTTAAAGATAAGTGATTTTAAAAATAATGTGAATGGTCAAGCTCTAAGACTAGCTTTAATTAGTGCACAGTATAGACAGCCTTTGGATTGGAATGACAAACTCTTAGAGGAAAGTCAAAAAACAATAGATAAATGGTATAAAAGCTATGTAGAATTAAATAAGCCCAAACTTATCTCTGATGATGATCTCTATCCTTTGTATGACGATTTAAATACACCAAAATATATAGCCAACCTTCATAAACTATATGAAAAATCTCAATCAGGTAATTTGGAAAATAAACAAGAATTTGTATCTGCATGTAATTTTGTAGGATTGTTAACGGAGACTAAAGATGAATGGGATAAATTTAAAAAAAATAAATCTGATTTAAGCGATGAAACAATTAAAATAAAAATAAAAGAACGAAATCAGGCTAGAGATGATAAAAATTACGAATTAGCTGATAAAATTCGAAATGACCTTTTGGAAAAAGGAGTTCAAATAGAGGATAAAGATGGTAAAACCTCGTGGAAATTTAAATAATGTCGGACAAAATATACATATTTGACACAACTTTACGTGATGGTGCACAAACACAGGGAGTAGACTTTTCTTTAGATGACAAAGAAAAAATCTCCGTAGCATTGGATAATCTTGGTGTCGATTACATAGAAGGGGGATGGCCTGGAGCTAATCCCACAGATACAGAGTTTTTTAACAAACAATATCCTTTTAACCATTCAATATTGACAGCTTTTGGTATGACAAAAAAATCTGATCATAGCGCTGAGAATGATCCAATGATTTCATCTTTAATAAATTCTAAAGCAAATTCAATTTGTTTATTTGGAAAGTCTTGGGATTTTCATGTGGATGTTGCTTTAGGCATATCCAAAGATCAAAATTTAAAAAATATTAGTGAAAGTGCAAAACATATAATCAATTCTGGAAAAGAATTCATGTTTGATGCTGAGCACTTTTTTGATGGTTATAAATCAAATAAAGAATACGCTTTAAGTTGTATCAAATCTGCATATGATCAAGGTGCTAGATGGATTATATTGTGTGATACCAACGGCGGCACCTTACCCCACGAAATATCAAAAATAGTTTCAGATGTATCAAAACATATTCCAGGTAAAAATTTAGGAATTCATGCACACAATGATACAGAAAATGCAGTTGCAAATTCTTTAGTTGCAATCCAAGCAGGTGTAAGACAGGTGCAGGGAACGATTAATGGTTTAGGCGAAAGATGTGGTAATGCCAACCTAATGTCTCTTATACCATCATTATATTTAAAACCTGAGTTTTCTAACAATTATGAAATTAATATAAAAGACAAGAATATTAAACATCTAACACAATGCTCTAGATTATTGGATGAAATTTTAAACAGAAAACCTAACAAACATTTGCCTTATGTAGGTGCTGCAGCTTTTTCACACAAAGGTGGAATGCATGTTTCAGCGGTTCAAAAAGACCCAAAAACTTATGAACATATTGATCCAAATGAAGTTGGCAATGTTAGAAACATAGTTATTTCAGATCAAGCTGGACAATCAAATATATTATCAAGATTAGGAACCATTGGAATTGATATCAAAAAAAACGATCCTAAAATTAAAGAACTTCTGGATGAGGTAAAAGGAAGAGAATTTATTGGTTATAGCTATGATGGCGCAGATGCGTCATTTGAATTATTAGCAAGAAGAATAGTTGGAGAGATACCTAGATACTTAATTATTAAGGCATACGATGTGTCTGTTAAAAAAAATTCTTCAGGAGAAATTATTTCATCTGCTAAAGCAGAGTTAGAAGTAGATGGAGAAACAATTATTTGTGAAGGCGAGGGGAATGGACCAGTAAATGCCCTGGATAATGCAATTAGAAACAATATTAAAAAAATTTCAAAATACTCTGATTATCTAAAAGATCTAAGATTAGTTGATTATAAAGTAAGAATATTAAACACAGGAACAGAGGCTGTAACCAGAGTTTCTATTGAAAGCACAGACTCTCAAGGAAAAAACTGGTTTACAATTGGTGTTTCTCCAAACATTATAGATGCGTCTTTTAAAGCATTAATAGATAGTCTTGATTATAAATTATTCAAAGATAATGCACCAGCAAGTGCTTAATGAATTTAAATAATATATCATTTATTTTACACAAACCTCAGCTATCTGAAAATATAGGATTATGCGCAAGAGGAATGAAGAACTTTGGTTTTAAAAACTTATCATTGATAGAACCAAAGCCAATATTCCCAAATGATAAAATCATTGCAACTTCAGTTGGAGCTAAAGATATAATAGAAAAAGCAAATATTTATCCTAATTTAGAAAAATCTTTAAACAAAACTGACATTCTTATTGCAACATCAGCAAGATTTAGAAATAAAAATATTAAACATATATCTTTAGACAAATTAAAAAAAATTGATTTTTCAAAAAAAGTAAGTTTTTTGTTTGGTTCTGAAGCTTCAGGTTTAACAAATAACGAAGTGAGTTATGCTGATTATACTTTACAGATCCCAAGTAATACAAAATTTAGATCTTTAAATCTATCACACAGTCTAGTAATCGTAGCTCAAACTGTTTCAAACTCAATTTCAAAAGAAAAATTTGATTTTCAAAAATCAAAAAAAATACAAAAAGCAACTAAGAAAGAGATATCTGCAATGTTAAATTTTTGTTTAACAAATCTAGAAAATAAAAATTTTTTTAAACAAAAAGCGAAAAAACCCATAATGCTTGAAAATTTAAGAAGTATTTTTTATAAAATGGAACTTTCTCAAAAAGAAACACGCATTTTATCAAGCGTATTTGCTGGTTTAATAAAAAAACCTTGATTGACAAAAATATATTGATGTCTATAAACCCAATAACTTTAATATGACAAAACGATTAAACTCAAAACATAAAGTCGATAGAAGACTTAAAGTAAATTTATGGGGCAGACCTAAAAGTCCATTTAATACTAGAGCATATCCCCCAGGACAACACGGTCAGTCAAAATCATCTAAACCATCTGATTATGGAATTCAGCTTCAAGCTAAACAAAAATTAAAGTGTTACTATGGTAACATGAACGAAAGACAGTTTAGAAACATGTATAAAAGAGCAATAATGAAAAAAGGCGATACTGCTGAAAATTTAATTGGATTACTAGAAAGAAGACTTGATGCAGTGATCTATAGATCAAAACTATCAAATACTATTTTTTCTTCAAGACAATTAATTAATCATGGACATGTAAGAGTAAATGGAAAAAAAGTTAATATATCAAGTTACCAAGTAAAAGAAGAAGATAGCATTGAAATAAGAGATAAATCAAAACAATTAGCTTTAATTGATATAGCACTCGCGAACAAAGAAAGAGAAGTCCCAGAATATTTACAATTAGATGAAAAAAATAAAAAAGTTAAATTTGTTAGAATTCCGAAATTTGAAGAAGTTCCTTATCCAGTCGTTATGGAACCTAATTTAGTAATTGAATATTATTCAAGATAATTTTTCTGATCAAAAGAACATCAAAAACCTACATAGAAAAAACCCTCTCAGAAAATCCAGACTGGAAAATTTTGGATATTGGTTGTGGATATGGCGCTAATAAACATGCAACAACAGTCAGTGATATACTAGATCTATCAAATCACTATAAAGATAAGTCTTTTGTAAAGATTACTGAAAAAAAATTGCCATTTAAAGATAAGGAGTTTGACTTTGTTATTGCCTCCCATGTAGCTGAACATGTTGAGGATGTTTCTTATTTTTTAAATGAATTATCTAGAATAGGAAAAAAAGGATACATTGAAGTACCTACAAGACTTGAAGATAATTTGGTTTTTGAAAATAAAAAAGCTCATATTTGGCACTTAGTATTTGATGATGTTAATAATCATATTAATATCTCAAAAAAAAAACAATATTTTGAACCAGTTTTAACTGTTGGAACAATAAAAAAATTAAATGAATATTTTCGTGAAAGTTTAGTAATCGAATTAAGTTGGGAAGATAGTATTAAATTTAAAATAGTTGAAGATAATTTAAAAACTCCAGTTAAAATATCAATTTTAAACTTGCTAAAAAAGTATTTCTCAAAAAAAGTTAGGTTGTTAATTAAATAAGATTAGTTTTTCTTTTTAAATTCAATTCCATTATCTTCAAAAAGTTTGGCTAGTTCTCCACTTTCGTACATTTCCTTAACTATATCACAACCACCTATGAACTCATTCTTAACATATAATTGAGGAATTGTTGGCCAATCACTAAAAATTTTAATACCTTCTCTTAGATTTTGATCTGCTAAAACGTTTACACCTTTGAAATTAACTTCCAACATTTTTAAAATGTTTGTAACAGCCATAGAAAATCCACACTGCGGAGCATCAGGCGTCCCTTTCATAAACAAACATACTTCATTGCTTTTAATTTCATTGTTAATTAATTCATTAGTTTGATTATCCATTTAGTTCTCCTTTGTTTTAACGGCTAATGCGTGCAACTCATTTCCCATTTTGCCTTTGAGTGAATTATATACCATTTTGTGCTGCTGAATTTTACTTTTTCCTGCAAATTGCGACGAAATTACTGTCGCTGAATAATGATTACCATCACCTGCAAGATCTTGAATTTCTATTTTCGCATCAGGGAGTGCTTCTTTTATTAAGCTTTCTATTTCTTTTAAATCCATTGCCATTAGTTAACCATATATTCATTTAGCCATTTTTTATAGCCTTCTTTAATATCGTCAATTGATATTTTTAGGTCATTTCCATAAGTTATCTTATTACTTTCTACTATACCCAATTTATCAAAATAGATTGAATCTTTTTTAAGTATTGTCTCAACATTTTCTAAATTTTCAGGCTTTATTTCTATTATATATCTTCCTTGGT
>CABZCA010000007.1 GCA_902524115.1 uncultured Pelagibacteraceae bacterium
TATTCAGTTAATTTTTTAATTGGTTTTCATTTTATTTTAAATTCTCCAGATTATCTTAAAAAAAAGAAAATCGAAAAACTCAATTTAAAATATGATGATAGATCACAATTAGAGTATGTAGAAGATAGTCCATATTTGATATATCCAATGATAACTCCTAGAGAGGTAATGCAAAATAATAATGAATTAATTTTATCTAATATTACTAATTCAATTTATGTTCAATGTAATGAATTTGGTGAATGGAAAGAGATCAAAACAGATAAATATGGGTTTAATAACAAAGATGAAAAATCTAAATATAATATATTAATCGCCGGAGATTCTTTCGCACATGGATTTTGTGTAGAAAAATCTAAAGAAGTTCATGAAGTATTAACATCCATGAATATTGATACTTATTCAATTGGAATTGCGGCAAATGGGCCGATGATTTCTTTAGCATCAATGATTGAAATAAGTAATAAAATTGAATTTGATAAAGTTTATTGGTTAATTTTTAGAAATGATTTTTTTGATCTAAATTGGGAATTATCAAATAATTACTTAAAAAATTATTTGAAAGAAGATTTTTTAGGTTTTAATTATTTTGATAATATAGAAGATAAAAATAATATTCAAAAAAAATTCATTTCTAAAAATAAAAATAAAAAAAAAAATTTTTCTTATCAAGAGTCTTTTTTTGAATTAAAATTTATTAATGATTATGTAAAGAAAATATTTTTTAAAAAAAAACAAGTCAAGATAAATGAGAATATGATAAGTAAAATATTTAAAATATTTAATCAAAAATTTATTAATAAAGATAAAGTGATAATTTATCTTCCAGATTACAAATGTTTTAACGATGAGTATTTATTGTGTGATAAAGAATTTCAAATTTTAGAAAATATGTCAGCTAATTTGAATATCGAATTACTTAATTTTAAGAATGTTATTGATTCTTCAAGCTTTAAGGATATTTTTGCACTTGGTTTGAACAGATTGCATTACTCAGAATTGGGGTATAATAAATTAGCTAATTTAATTTACTCCCAAGCTGTTAATTAAGTTAATTTTTAAGGAGAGGTGGCCGAGTGGTTGAAGGCGCACGCTTGGAAAGCGTGTATAGGGGAAACCCTATCATGGGTTCGAATCCCATTCTCTCCGCCATTAATTTAGAGGAAAAAATGGTCATTATTTGAAAAAAACTAGATAAAGTAAATTTTTTAAATAAATCCTAAATTTATGTTGATAACACTTACTAATTTAAGCTTAAAGTCACAAGAGATTTTATTAAAAATTTCAAACATGGTATAAAGAAACACTTCCTTATAAAAATTAATGACAAGAAATAATAAAAATACCTATCAAGCAGACTCTATTAAAGTTTTAAAAGGTCTTGAGGCTGTAAGAAAAAGACCTGGCATGTATATTGGTGATACAGATGATGGAACTGGTTTGCATCACATGGTCTATGAAGTTGTAGATAATTCTATTGATGAAGCATTAGCAGGTCATTGTAAAAAAATTGAGGTAAGTATAAATTCTGATGGGTCAATCACAGTTGAAGACGATGGTAGAGGAATACCAGTTGACTTTCACAAAGAAGAAAAAAAATCTGCAGCTGAAGTTATAATGACGCAACTGCATGCTGGCGGTAAATTCGATCACGATTCATATAAAGTTTCAGGAGGCTTACATGGTGTTGGAGTTTCAGTGGTTAATGCTCTTTCTCAAAAATTAGAATTATACGTTGAAAGAGATGGAAAAAAACATTTTGTCGAGTTTATAAATGGTGAAACTAAAATACCACTCAAAGTAACAGGTAAGTCAAAGAATACTGGTACAAAAATCAATTTTTTACCTTCTAAAGATATTTTTTCATCTACAAAATTTAGTTTTTCAATTATCCAAAAAAGAATGCGCGAATTAGCTTTTTTAAATAAAGGAATTAAAATCATACTTAATGATCTAACCCAAAAAAAAATAAAGACTCACGAATTTAAATTTGAGGGTGGCATAAATGAATTTGTTGAATTTTTAGATGAAAAAAGAGAAAAATTAAAAAATAAGAGTGATAATGATTTGTTTAGAAAGCCAATTTATCTTGAGGGAATAAAGAGTAATATAGATGTTCAATGTTCACTAAAATGGAATGCAGGATACAATGAGGATGTGTATCCTTATACTAATAATATTTATCAAAAAGATGGAGGAACTCATCTTTTAGGCTTTAGAAGTGCATTAACTAGGGTTGTGAATAAATATGCGTCAGAGCAAAATTTATTAAAAAAAAGTAAAGTTTTACTATCTGGAGATGATGTTAAAGAAGGTTTGACATGCGTTCTTTCTGTAAAAATCCCAGATCCCAAATTTTCTTCTCAGACAAAAGACAAATTAGTTTCCTCAGAAGTAAGAAATATTGTTGAAAGTATTGTAAATGAAAAGTTATCAATTTGGTTTGACCAAAATCCATCTGTTTCTAAAATAATTTTAACGAAAATTATTCAGGCTGCAGTGGCAAGAGATGTTGCTAAAAGAGCAAGAGAAAACGTAAGAAGAAAAGGGGCTTTAGAGCTCACTGGATTACCTGGAAAATTAGCAGATTGTCAAAATTCAAAACAAGAAGGAACAGAATTATTTATTGTTGAGGGTGATTCAGCTGGAGGATCAGCTAAACAGGGAAGAAATAGAGAATATCAAGCAGTACTACCATTAAGGGGAAAAATTTTAAATACTTTTACTGAGATAAATGGGTCTAAAAAAAATGGAAATCAAAGTGATCTAAGAACAAAATCATTATCAAAGATGATTTCTTCAAATGAAATTGTTACATTGATAAATGCCCTTGGATTAGATCCTAAAACAGAAGAAATAGACTTAGAGGATTTAAGATATGGAAAAATTATAATCATGACAGATGCAGATGTTGATGGTTCACATATTAGAGCGCTACTTTTAACTTTTTTTAACAACATCCCTTTTAATAAATTAATAGAAAAAGGTCATGTCTATTTAGCTCAACCACCTCTTTTTAAAATAAATAAAGGCTCCAAAGGTATTTATATAAAAGATGAAAAGGACCTTGAAAATTATATAATTAAAAATTCTAAGGATATTAAAAAAGTTAAGAAAAATTCCAGAGAGTTTGATAGAATTATTCAATTAGAGAAGTCTAAACTAAACATTCAACGATTTAAAGGACTTGGAGAAATGAATCCTGAGGAATTATGGAATACTACTTTAAATCCAGAGACTAGAAATTTACTTCAAGTTCAATATTCAAAAAATCTTCAAAAAGATCAAAACCTTATACAAACATTAATGGGTAACGATGTTGCTTCTAGAAAAGATTTTATTGTAAATAATGCTATAAATGTTGTTAACTTAGATATTTAATTAATGGAGTTTAGCGCCAGTTCCAAATCATCGTACTTAAATAAAATTACATACGTCAATTTAAGATGGATAGGTGTAATAGGTCAATTTATTACTATAAATGCTGTTGCATTCTTATTTAAATTTGAATTTAATTTTTTATTAGCAAATATTATAGTTTTATTAGGTGCTTTAAGTAACATTTTCTTATTTTATTTTTTTAAAAAAAATCAGTTACAAGAAAAAATATCTTTAACCTTTCTTACCCTTGATATAATACAATTAAGTTTTCTGATTTATTTAACTGGTGGTACTATAAATCCATTCTCAATATTCTTAATAATACCAAGTATATTTGCCTCAAATAGTTTAAGTATTAGAACAAATATTTTGTTAATAATTTTGACAATTTCTGCAATAATTTTTCTTACCTTCTATCATCAAGAATTACCCTCACCATTAAATGAATATATTTTTAGTAATTACTATTATTATTCAGTTCCTTTAGCTTTAATAATTGCACTTATTTTCCTGAGCTTTTTTGCTTTAACATTTGGAAATGAGTCAAAAATTAGAAAAGATGCATTAGATAAAATTCAGGAAGTTATTTCTAAAGAGAATGAATTAGTATCTTTAGGAGGACAAGCTGCAGCTGCAGCTCATTCTTTAGGCACTCCACTTTCTACAATTAAAATTATTTCTCAAGATTTATATGATAATTTTAAAAACAACAAAGAATTAAAAAAAGATGTTGAATTACTTCTGAGCCAAGTTAATAGATGCAATGTAATATTAAAAAAATTGTCTTTAAATCCTGCAGTTGAAGATGATTTTATAGATAAGGATATTACTCTGCATAATTATGTGAAAGAAATTGTGAATTCTTTCAAAGAAATATCAGATAAAAAATTTATCATCAATACTGAGCAGAATTATAATTCCATTGAAATTTCAAAATTAATTGAAGTTGTTTATGGCATAAGAAATTTTATTGGAAATGCAAATAAGTTTGCAAAAAAAAATATTTATATTTCAATAACTAGTGACAGCGAAAACTCTTCGATATCGGTCGAGGATGATGGTTCAGGATTTCCTAAAGACATATTAACCAAAATTGGAGATCCATATATAAAATCATTGCAATCTAAAAATAAATCAAGAGCAGGATTGGGTTTGGGAATATTTATAGGTAAAACTTTGTTAGAAAAAAATAAGGCAAAACTCTTAATTAGGAATTCAGTGACCAGAGGTGGTGCAGAAATTAAAATAGAGTGGTCTAATAAAGATTTAATTAGTCTTTAGTGAAGTTTTTTATTTTCAAATAGTCCACTTAATTGATCTATCATTACATCCCCAAGTTCTTGTACATCAGAAATTTTGATTGCTTTTTTATAATATCGAGATACATCGTGACCAATTCCTATAGCTAATATTTCTACTTCACTTTTATTTTCAATAAATTTAACAATTTTTTTCAAATTTTTTTCTAAAAAGTCTCCTGAATTAACTGATAATGTTGAGTCATCTACTGGTGCTCCATCTGAAATAACCATAAGGATTTTTCTTTCTTCTTTTCTTTTTTTTAATCTATTAAATGCCCACGTTATAGCTTCACCATCTATATTTTCTTTTAATAAACCCTCTTTTAGCATCAAACCCAAATTCTTTTTTGATTGTCTCCAATGAGAATCAGCACCTTTATAAATTATGTGTCTTAAATCATTAAGTCTTCCTGGATTTTTTGTTTTACCCAATCTATTCCATTCCTGGCGACTTTTACCTCCTTTCCAATTTTTTGTTGTAAAACCTAATATTTCAACTTTAACCGAGCATCTTTCTAAGGTTCTAGATAAAATATCAGCACATATTGCAGCTATTGTTATTGGTCTACCTCTCATTGAACCAGAGTTGTCAATTAGAAGTGTCACAACCGTATCTTTAAAATCTAAATCTTTTTCTTTTTTAAATGATAAGGAGTTATATGGATCAATGATAATCCTAGGTAATTTTGAACTATCTAACAATCCCTCCTCTAGATCAAATTCCCATGATCGATTTTGTTTTGCCATTAATTGTCTTTGTAATTTATTTGCTAACTTAGTAATTAAATCTTGAAAACTTGTAAGCTGTTGGTCTAAATTTTTTCTCAGTTTTTGAATTTCCTCAGCTGTATCTAGACTTTCTGCTTTAGCAACTTCGTCAAATTCAGTAGTAAATATTTTATATTCTTTATCGCTAACACTTAAATTTTTTTTTTGTATAACATTTTCTGACTCGGCATCCTCGTTATTTTCACTACCAAGCTGATCTTCAAGTCTAAACTCATTTACATCATCCTCACTATCCATTCCTTGGTTTATATTTTCATCTTCGCTTGTTTTACCAGAGTCATTATTATCTTTGTCTTCATTGTTATTAGAATTATTTTGATCTTGCGTATCATCATTTTCTTCGTTTTCTTTTTCAGTTGTGTCTTCATTTTCGAATATATCCATGCTTTCTAAAATTTCAGAAAATTTAGCATTATATACCTCTTGATTTTCTAGATTTTGTTTTAAAAATTCAAAGTGTTTGTCTATAGAATTATTAAAATCTTTCTCCCAAAATTTAAGAATTTCTTTATTTTCTGGGTATAATTCAACATTAAAAAATTTGTTTGTCATATAAATTTCAAAAGCATCTACAATATTTGTATCTTCTTTATTTGTTATTTTTTCTTGTTTAAGATGTTGAAGTCTATTTTTATAATTTTCTTTAAAATTTTTAGAAATTCCTTTTAGCATCTCTGAACCAAGTAGTTCATATCTTACCTTTTCTGCAAGATGGTAGAGTGTTCTGCAAGAGGGATTTTGTGGGTTGTTTTTATCTAATAATTTTCTGTTTGAAAATCTTCTTTTTAAAGCCTCAGAGTCTGTTTCAGCCCTTAGTTTTTTAAATTGATTTTTATCCTTAATATTGTCAATTTCCCCAATATCATAAATTTTTTCGTCATTTTTTTTATTTTTGACAACTTTATAGTCATCTGAAATTACTTTGTAAGTTGATTGAAGGGCTTGTTTGAATTTCTCTTTAATACTATCTTCTTTGTTCATCAAATTTGAATATTGATCATTGACTCAGGCAGTTCATCCCCAAAACATCTTTGATAATATTCAGCAATAGTATTTTTTTCAGTATCGTCACATTTGTTTAAAAATGTTACTCTAAATGCATATCCGATATCCTTAAAAATTTCAGAATTTTCCGCCCAATGTAGAACTGTTCTAGGACTCATTACTGTTGATATATCACCTGCCATAAAACCTTTTCTTGTAAGTGAAGCAACTTTTATCATGTTCGAAACTTGTTCTTTACCTTTAGGATTATTTAAATTTTTGTTCTTACCTAATATAATTTCCATTTCTTTGTCTAAACTAAGATAGTTTAATGTAGATACAATATTCCATCTATCCATTTGTCCCTGATTAATTTGTTGTGTCCCATGATATAATCCAGTTGTATCACCTAGTCCCACAGTATTTGTTGTTGCAAAAAGCCTGAAAAATTTATTTTGTTTAATAACTTTATTTTTATCTAGTAAAGTAAAGCTACCTTCTGACTCTAGTACTCTCTGAATAACGAACATTACATCTGGTCTCCCAGCGTCATATTCGTCAAAAACTAAGGCCACAGGATTTTGAATTGACCAAGGTAGTATTCCTTCTTTAAATTCAGTTACCTGTTTACCATCCTTGATTACGATTGAATCTTTACCTATTAGGTCAATCCTACTAACATGACTATCGAGATTAATTCTTATACAAGGCCAGTTTAGTCTAGCAGCAATTTGTTCGATGTGAGTTGATTTTCCAGTTCCATGGTATCCTTGAATTAAAACTCTTTTGTTAAAAGAAAATCCTGACAAAATAGCTAATGTTGTATCTTTATCGAACTTATAAGTTTTGTCGATTTCTGGGACGTACTCACTTGATTTTGAAAATGCATTAACTTCCATGTCACTTTCGATACCAAAAGTTTGCTTAATAGATAACTTAATGTCAGGGGTATGGTTAATATTTGGTGTCAATTTTGTCCTTATATGTATTTTTTAATTGAGTGTAAGCCAAAGTTATTACTTTTAGCTTGTCTTCAAATTTTTTATTTCCAGAATTCATATCAGGGTGAAATTTTTTGACAAGCTTTTTAAATTTTTCTTGGACTTTTTCCCATTTTAATCCAACACTAATCCCTAATATATTAAAGGCTTTTAAATCGTTATTATTAAATTTAAATTTATTCATATTATTAAAGTCATTATTAAATTTAAATTTATCCATCTCATCTTTTAAAGCATTACTCCAAAGAACTTTGAAGAAATTATCAGATGAACTAAAACTTTGTGTTGGTTTGTGCCAAGTCATGTCAGACCTTAAAAAATCTATTATTTGTTGATCACTCATACCTGTAAAATAATTCCAACTTTTATTAAATTCTTTAACATGATTTAAACATAGTAATCTATAATCTTTGCTATTATCTCTTTCTTTTGGTGCTTTAAAAAGGCCTTCCTCTGAGCAATTATTCCAATCGCAAATATTTTTCATGATGTATAATACTTTATAAAATGAACATTAATCAAATAATTGAAACTATAGAAAAAAAAATTTTGTCGCAGGATTGTATTTCAAAAGTTTATATAGAGGACAAGTCATTCTTACACAAAAATCACAAATCTAACGAAGATGGAAAATTTCATATTGTTCTTTCAATTGAGTCTGATGAGTTAAAGAATAAAAGCAAGTTATATTCAACAAGGTTTATTTACAAAATTTTAGATGATGAATTAAAAAAATATATTCATTCGTTGCAAATCAAATTAATTTAAACTACTAGATAAATATTTTTTTAAATTTATAGGGTTAATCTGAAAGTCAATTATTATTTTTCCAAAATCTTTCACTAAAATTAAGTTAATATTATTTGAATTATTTTTCTTATCACTTCTCATATAATTCATAATTTTAGACACTTGTCTTTTTTTAAATAATTTTTCAATTTTTGGTTTCATCCCGATTCTATTAATATGATTTAAAATAATATTAAATTTTTGTTTTGATAAAATTTTTCTTTTAAAACTGAATTCAACTGCATTTTTAATGCCTAAAATTACAGCTTCTCCATGATTTAATTTTTTAGAAAAACCTAAAGTAGACTCATAAGCATGAGCAAAGGTATGACCTAAATTTAATACCTTTCTGTAGTTCTTCTCTTTCTCATCTTTTTCTACAACTCTTTTTTTTATATTGCAGCTTTTTATTATGGATCTTTCAATGAAAGGTGATTTTAATTTTAAAATTTTTTTTAAATTTTTGTCTAAATAGAGAAAATTATTAAAATTATCTATAATACTACTTTTTAATATTTCAGCATATCCACAAATAATTTCTCTTTCTGGTAAAGAAGCTAAAATATTCATGTCAGAAACAACTAAATCAGGTTGATAAAAACTTCCAATCAAATTTTTTCCAAATTTATTATTTACACCTGTTTTGCCTCCTATGGATGAATCCACTTGAGCCAGTAAAGTTGTGGGAATATTTACAAATTTCATGCCTCTTTTAAATGTACTAGATGCAAATCCAACTATATCCCCAATAATTCCTCCACCAAAAGAAATAACGCAATCTTCTCTATTGAACCTATTTTCAAATAAAACTTTATGAATTTTTTCAATTGTTTGGTAATTCTTATTTTTTTCTGATGCTGTAACTTCTATTTTAACAAGTTTATTCGTTTTTAACTTTTTGTATAAGAGTCTTTTAAAATTGTGAGGAATATTTTTATCTGTAACGATTAAACATTTATCAAATTTTAGACGGTTAGCCTTTAAAATTTTATCAATTTTACCAATTAAATCTCTGCCAATTACAATTGAGTAGTTCTTATTGCTTGTTTTAATTGAAATTTTATTTGTATTCATAAATTTCTAATATCTTATTTATAATTTCAACTTTGTCTAATTTATCACAATTAATCCTGTAACTAGATAAACTATAAAATTTTGATCTTTCTTTTATTAAATTATTAATTTGACCCTTAGTAAGATTAATTACCAATGGTCTTTTCTTACTCTTATATATCCTTTTTATTATTGTTTCATTTTTCCAATTTAGCCAAAAAGATAAACAATTTTTCTTACACATTTTTCTGATTGAGGTATTTATAAAACCACCTCCACCTAAAGATATTACAGAATTTTCTGAACTTAGAAATTTTAAAGATATTTTTTCTTCAATTTTACGAAAATAATCTTCTCCATATTTAGTAAAAATGTCTGATATTTTAGAGTCCTCACTTTCTTCAATTTTTTGATCAATATCAATAAATGTTAAATTTAATTTTTTTGACAAAATTTTACCAATTGATGATTTTCCAGATCCCATCATTCCAATTAATACAATATTTTTATTTGATTTCATGAGTTTCTATATTGAAAAAACACAAATATGTCTTATTTTGAAATTATTAAATTATATGCAATTTACAAAAAATACAAGTAAAGACAAAATTTTTAGCTTAGGGACAATTTTAAAAATTGTAATAGCCAGTTTTATAATTGTATTTGGCATTATTGTAATTAACCAGATTAATTTGCCCGCTCCAGACAAACAAATTGAAAAAATTTTACCAAATGAAAATTTCAAAACAATTAAGTAAGATTTTAATTTCTGCTTCTTTTTTTTTGTTTGTTCTATCAGCTCAAGCTCAGGAAGTTAAAGAGATTTGGTCAGAAATAGAAAAAAAAGAGATTAAAAATACTGAACAAAAAAATGATGTAGGCACATCTATTAATACAGACCAGCTTGAAGGCGTTAAAGTAAAACTTTCCGATGAGAATATTTTAGTTGATCAAAATTTAGACAATTCGGATATTTTGTTGGCTGGATTATTCGACCCTGATGACAACGATCTAAACCTTAATATGTGGTCAAAAACAGATGGAATAAAAATAAAAAAGTTACTGGAACAAATACAGTCTAAAAATTTATCAAGTTTCTCTGAAAGATTAATGGACGTAGCATTATTAACAAACTCTTATATTCCAAATCAAAACTTTTCATTACATGAATTTGAAAATTTCACACTTGACCATTTAATTAAAAAAAAAGATTTTGATTTAGTTGAAGAGTTTATTCAAAAAAATTCATCAATAAATGATAAAGAAAGACTCATAAAACATGTAGCTGATTATTACTTGTCATTAAACAAAATAGAAAAATCATGCTCTGCTGTTGATAGTTTGAGTTTAATAACCGATGAATATTTAACATATTTCAAAATTTATTGTTTAATAACTCAGAATAAAAAAGATGAGGCTCAGTTGTTGTTTGATCTTAACTCTGAGTTAGACTCTTTAAATGACTTTTTTGTTAAAAAGTTTGAGGTATTGATGGGATATGAGGATAACAACTTTATATTGTCTGATGAAAATGTTCTTTATTTTCACCTATCTCATAAAACAGATAAGAATTTTTTATACTATCCATCCATAGAGTCTGATGAATTTATTTGGAAATATTTGTCTAACTCGAATTTACTTAAAAATTTAAATGATTTTAATCTCAGTGAAATTGATCAGGTTAAGTTTTTAGAGAAAGCAACTAGTGAAGGTATTTTTGATGAAAGCGATCTGTTGAATTTGTACAAAAAATTTAAATATGAGATTGATGACCTCATTAATTATGAAGACGCATTAAAAAACTTACCAGATTATGAAGGAAGGGCTCTAATGTATCAGAGGTTTTTATTAACTGATAATATAGAAAATAAACTCTCATTATTGTCAAAATTAAATAATTCCTTTGAAAACTCAAATTATAAAAAATCATTTGACGATGAACTATCTAAGTTATTAAAAAAAATGGACAAAAAAGAAATTCCCACAAAGTTTTCTGACTTCTATCAAACCAATGTAATTACCGAAGAAAACAGAAAAAATAAAATTAAATTTAATAACGAAGTTTTTCATCAATCAAAAGTATTAAATTATTTTTTGAACAAGCAAAGTCTACCTAAAACACAAAAATTAACTGATAATTTGTTATCAAAGATAAAAAAAGATAAAAATTATTCATTCAACTTTAAAGATGTTATATTAATAAAATCATTGAGATCAGACGGAATTCAAATTGATCAAATTGATGAACTTTCTCAATATAAATCTGAATTAAATTCTGAATATGAGAAAATGATAGAGAATAAGGAATCGGGCATGATATTATTAAAATTAGTTGAGATTATTGGTGAAAAAGAATTGAATGAATTAAATAGTGAATCGCTAAATTTTATAATTGAAATTATGAATAGAACAAAATTAATTAGTTTGAGAAATGAACTATTGTTGGAAATTCTTCCATTAAAAGTTTAAAATACTTCGATCAATTATGACAATAAAAACTATTATAACTGAACCTAATGAGATTTTAAGACAAGTCTCAAAACCAGTCTTATCTGTGGGTAAAGAAGAAAAAAAGTTAATGGATGACATGTTGGAAACAATGTATGCAGCTAATGGTATTGGATTAGCAGCAATTCAAATTGGTATCCCTAAAAGGATTATAGTGATGGATATTTCAAAAGATGGGGAAAAAAATCCAATGTATTTTGTAAATCCAACAATTAAAAACAAAGATAAAGATAAAACAACATATGAGGAGGGATGTTTATCCGTCCCAAATTATTTCGCAGAAGTTGATAGACCTAAATATTGTGAGGTTGAATATTTAGATTATAACGGAGAAAATAAAATCTTAGAAGCTGATGGGCTCCTTGCAACTTGTATACAACATGAAATGGATCATCTTGAAGGAATTTTATTTATAGACCACTTATCAAAATTAAAAAAAACAATGATTGTTAAAAAACTATCAAAAAGAAAAAATCCTCCTGATAGAATTATTGTTTAATGAGCAAAAAAATTGCTTTCATGGGTACCCCCACCATTTCTGGGCAAATACTCAAATCATTGTATCAAAATGGTTTTGATATTGAGGTTGTTTATACTCAACCACCTGTAGCATCAAATAGAGGGCACAGATTAAATAAGTCACCCGTTCATATAATGGCTGAAATATTAAATATTCCTGTAAGAACTCCTATAGAATTAGATAATACTGTAGAAAAAAACTTTCTTCGTAAACAAAATATAAGTTTAGGTATAGTTGTTGCTTACGGGGAGATTCTTAAAAAAGATATTTTAGAAATTCCAAAATATGGATGGATAAATATTCATTATTCACTTTTACCAAAATTACGAGGTGCGGCTCCCATTCAAAGAGCAATTATGAACAATGAAACATCAACAGGTATTTCTATAATGAAAATTAATGAGGGCTTAGACGCCGGTCCCATCTGTAATCAATATTCTATAAATATTTTAGAAAATGAAAATAGTGAGGATTTATCTCAAAGGTTAAGTAATTTAGCATCTGAAAAAATACTACAAAATATTGATGATATATTTGATAACAAAGCAAATTTTAAAGAACAAGATAATAGCAAATCTACATATGCAAAAAAAATTAAAAAAGAAGAAGGAAAAATAAATTGGGAGGACAGTAATTTAAAAATAATAGGAAAAATTAATGGTCTATATCCTAATCCAGGAGGTTGGTTTGAATTTCAAGGGGAAAGATACAAGATACTAAAAGCAGAAAAATCAATTTTAAGTGGAAAATCAGGATATGTTTTATCAGATAATTTTGAAATTGGTTGTGGTGAAAATTCAATAAAGATCATTGAGATACAGAGACAAGGTAAAAAAGTTCAAAAAACTATGGAATTTCTGCGTGGTAGCCAAATTTCTAAAGGCACTGATTTGAATTAAACATGTTCAGATACCAAATTCTAATCGAATATGTTGGATCTTCTTTCATAGGTTGGCAGGTACAAACAAAAGGCAAAACTATACAAGGATTAATTCAAAAAAAAATTTCATATATTTTAAATGAAAAAATTACACTTATTGGTTCGGGAAGAACAGATGCTGGTGTTCATGCAATTGAGCAATCTGCACATTTTGATGTCACTGTAAAAATCCAAAATTTAAACAAATTTTTAAAATCAATTAATTATTTTTTAAATAAATACGAAATAGCCATTATAAAAATAAAAAAAAAAAATATGAAATTTCATGCACGGTTTTCTGCAAAAGAGAGAGTTTATAAATATGTTATTTTCAATCAATTAAGTAAACCGATTCTTCAAAATATGCGAGGATGGTTTGTTATTAAAAAACTCGAATTAAAGATAATGAAAAAAGCAGCAAAAAAGTTAATTGGAACTCATGATTTTTCAACTTTTAGAGCATCTGGATGTAATGCAAAGAGCCCAATAAGGTCAATTAAATCAGTTAAAATTAAAAAGACAAAAAACAAAATTGAATTAGAGTTTAGATCTCAATCATTTTTAAAACAACAAGTTAGATCAATGGTTGGTTGTTTAAAATATATTGGTGAAAAAAAGTGGACATTAAAAAAATTTACAAGCGTAATTAAATCAAAAAATAGAAATTTATGCGCACCGCCAGCACCAGCAGAAGGATTATTTTTAAAAAAAGTTTTATACTAAATCTTCCTATTACCCATTGAGAATTTTTTATTAATTCTCCACCTTGACTCTTCTCTTACAATATAGCCACAACAGATTTTTGACTTACATTTACAAGGAAATTGTTTGTAATCTTTGTCATAACCAAATCCATAGTCACAAGTTAATTCCTCACCTTTTTTAATATTTTTGATTGCTTTAACCCAAATTTTAAGTCCCTTACCATCGTAGTCACAATTATTTTCACATGAGTGATTTATTAGACCAGCTGTATTCCATGGGAAATCTCCATCGAGATCATATCTTTTATTTACTGTAAATAAATATATTGGCTTACTGTTATCGTATTTGTCAGAATTCTCAGTTTGTTTTTTGGTAATTAATTTACCAATGTAATCGATTATTTTTTCACCTTCTTTTATATCTCTTGTAGCGTAAAGTCCTTTACCTTTTTTATCAATATCAGACTTTTTAATCTTATATAATTTCATATGTTTGTGTTTATTGTTAAAAAAAATATTATCAATTAAATTCTATCAACGCATCAACATGTCTTAGGGTGCTACTTTGTAAAGCTTTAAGATCATAACCACCTTCAAGAATTGAAACGACCCTACCATTACAAAAAGATTTAGAATACTCCAAGGTCCTTTTGGTAATTGTATAATAATCCTCTGTACTTAATCTCAATTGTGCTAACGGATCGTCAATATGTGCATCAAAACCCGCAGAAAATAACAAAAATTCAGGTTTAAACTGTTTTATTTTAGTTAAAACATTTTCATAAGCATTTAAATATACTTCAGAAGTTGTACCAGCTTCTAGTGGAATATTTAATACATTATTAAATTTTCCAATTTCCTTATTTGAACCTGAGCCGGGGTAATAAGGGTATTGGTGAGTAGAAACATATAATACCTTTTCATTATCATAAAAAATATCTTGAGTTCCATTACCATGGTGAACATCAAAATCAATTATTGCAATTTTTTTGTATTTATACTTTTCAATTAGGTAATTAGCACCAACGGCTACATTATTATAGATACAAAATCCCATAGCTTTTTCTTTTTCTGCATGATGACCCGGAGGTCTTACAGCACAAAAAGCATTCTTAAATTTTTTGTTTTGTACTCCATCTATTGCTGTAATAATTGAACCTACTGCATCTTTAGTAGCATCTTTACTGCCAGGGGAAACAATTGTATCACCATCTAAAAATACTAAACCTTTTTTTGGAAAAGACTGTTTAACATGATTAATATACTCCGTTGAATGAGTTTTATTTAAAAAAAATTCGTCAAATTTATTTGGTTTTTTCCATATAAGATTTTTGTTATCTACTTTTTTAAAGTTATCAATTATTGCAGTAACCCTATCAATTTTTTCTGGATGACCATTTCCAGTATTATGGTTTTTATAAGTATCTGAAGTGATTAGAGCAGTCTTCACTTAAAATAATTTTTTAAAACTTTTGCATATATTAAACTTAATTTTTTTAAATCGGTTAGTGAGACAGCCTCATCAACTTTATGCATAGTTTTTCCTACTAAGCCAAATTCTAAACAAGGAGCTATTTTCCTAATGAACCTTGCATCTGATGTACCCCCAGTAGTTGAAAGTTTAGGTTTTATCTTAGTAACTTTTTTAATAACATTTTGTATCATAAATGTTGTACTATTAGGCTTTGTAAGAAAAGCTTCACCTGAAACACTGTAATCAATTTTATATTTAGATTTAGTTTTATTACATACTTTTTTTAAAACTTTGTTAATTTTTTTTTTAATGGAATTTGAAGTATGCATATTATTAAATCTTATATTAAACGAAGCATACGCAAGACCTGGAATTACATTATCTGCTTTATTTTTTATATTAATTTTTGTAATTTCAAGATTTGTTGGTTGAAAATCCTTTGTGCCTTTGTCAAATCTTAAATCTTTTAATTCCTTAAGTATTCTAACTAGAGCAGTCGAAGGATTATTTGCTCTATGAGGATATGCTACATGCCCTTGAACTCCTGTAACTGTTAATCGACCGTTCATACTTCCTCTTCGACCAATTTTAATCATTTCACCTAATTTATTAGGATTAGTTGGCTCTCCAACCAAGCAAAAATCTATTTTTTCTCTTTTCTTTTTTAAATAGTCCACAACCTTCTTGGTTCCATTAATGGCATCACCTTCCTCATCTCCAGTAATTAAAAGGCTTATCGATCCTTTAAATCCTCTATTTTTTTCAACAAAAACGCTTATAGCAGACACAAAAGCAGCTATAGAACTTTTCATGTCATTTGCACCCCTTCCGATTAAATGTCCTTTTTTAATTGATGGTTTAAACGGATTTATTGTCCAATCTCTTAAATTTCCAGCAGGAACAACATCAAGATGTCCCGCATAACAAAAATTAGGACTTTTATCCCCTAATCTTGCATATAGATTTTTAACCGGTGCATTTCCTTTTTCTTTAAACTCCAGAATTTTAGTTTTAAACCCAAGTTCTTTTAATTTTTTTTCCAAAAATTTCATTATTCCGGCATCTATAGGGGTTACAGTTGGAAATCTAATTAGCTCTTTGGCTAATTGAAGTTCATTTATAATTTTCATCGAAACTATTCTCTCAATAGATCGTTAATAGAAGTTTTAGATCTTGTTTTCTCATCTACTTGTTTAATTATTACTGCACAATATAGTGAGGGCGCTGTTGAGCTATTTTTATCAGGAAGTGAACCTGGAACTACAACTGAATAAGGGGGAATTTTTCCATAAGTAATTTCTCCAGTCCTCCTATTAACAATTTTAGTAGATTGTCCTATATACATTCCCATACTCAGCACGGATCCTTCACCTACAATTACACCTTCTACAACTTCAGACATTGCACCTAAAAAAACATTATCCTCGATAATAGTTGGCAGAGCTTGTGCAGGTTCTAAAACTCCACCCACACCTGAACCTGCTGAGATATGACAATTTTTTCCAATTTGGCTACAGCTTCCTGCTCTTGCAAATGTATCAATCATTGTTCCTTCGTCTATATATGCCCCAATGTTGACGTAGCATGGCATTAAAACTGCATTCTTACCAACAAAACTTCCTTTTCTTACTGGTGAGTTTGGCACCATTCTAAAGCCAGCTTTATCATGATCTTCTTTTGTCCATCCTACAGTCTTACCCTTTAGTAAATGAGCTTTATCATACCAGCTACTATATGGACCATTCAAATTTTCCATTGGATATAATCTAAAACTTAACATGATTGCTTTTTTCAAATGTTGATGAGTTATCCATTCACCATTTATTTTTTCAGCAACTCGTGACTTTCCGCTATCTAAATCTTCAATAACTTGATTTATAGTATCTTTTAAAGACTGATCTGAAGAGTGGTTTATTTGATCTCTTTTTTCCCAAGCTTCATTTATTACATTTTCTACACTCATAATTTACAAGTTTTTTAATAACCTTATTTCTTTTAAAAATAAAGAGAGATTTTCTATTTTATAGTCAATATAGTCTTTATCAGATTCTTTTTTACCCCAATATTCATTATTGATTAGCCAAACAGTTGTAGCTCCTCTTTCTTTTCCAATTGATAAGTTTTTTGCAATATCTTCAATATAAATTGTTTCTGTTGGGTCAATATCAAATTTTTTTACCATCAGATCGAATGCTTTGGCTGCAGGTTTTGGGCTATATTCCGCATCAACTATATCAAATACATCCTCAAATAGATCATCAATACCCAAATGTGTAGTTATATTATTAACATGCGCACTAGAACCATTGGTAAAAACGAACTTTCTTAAATCTAATTTTTCAATTTCGTCTCTTAAAACAATATCCTTTTCCATAAAAGATAAGTCAATATCATGAACAAAATTTAAAAACTCTTTGGGAGGAATATCATGATGTATCATTAATCCATTTAGACTTGTATCATATTTATGAAAGTAGTCGGTTTGTAATTTTTTAGCTTCGACTAAGTTAATTTTTAATTTTTCAGAAATGTATTTCGTCATTCTTTTACTTACTTGACCAAATACAGATTCTAAATCCTGATAAAGAACACCATCACAATCAAATAGAATATTTTTTATATTTTTCATTTTCTTATTAATGTTCCGGCTCCTTTATCTGAAAATAATTCAAATAAAATTGAATGTTTTTTTCTTCCATCAATAATTCCAACACCTGTAACTCCATTCATTACTGCGTCTAAGCATGTATTGATTTTAGGTATCATACCCTCAGTTATAATTCCATTATTTACCATCTCTAAGATTTCTGAAGATGTGATTTCCTCAATTAGTTTTTTTTCTTTATTCAGTACACCCTCAACGTTCGTCATTAATAATAGTCTTCTACATTTCAAAGATTTTGCTATAGCACCAGCTGCTGTATCTCCGTTAATATTAAATGTTTGATTATTTTTACCTTTTCCTAAAGGCGATATAATTGGTACTGAATTTACCTTAATTATATTTTTTATAATATTTGTATTTATTTTATTTGGTTTTCCAACAAAACCAAGTTCCTCTGCTTCTGAAATAACTTCTATAACATTATTTTTTTTTGTGTTTAATGAGATTGCTTTTGTATCTTTTTCAATTAAGGAATTTACAATATCTTCATTAAAATCAATAAGGACATCTTCAACAATATTTATAATTTTTTCGTCTGTAACTCTTAAACCTCTAATAAATTTAGATTGAATATTTGATTTTTCTAACTCTCTTTTAATTCTAGGACCACCTCCGTGAACTATTATTATTGATAATCCTAACTTATTTAGAATACTTATATCTGAAATAAAATTGTTAAAAATATTTCTATCAATAAAAACGTTTCCTCCATATTTAATGACTATTAATTCATTTTTATATTTATCTATATATTTTTTAACCTCGCCGATGGTAGGACCATCTTTTGGTACTATTTTTTCTATTTCCATTTTTATTAAACAGTTTTGACGGTCGTTCTTTTGATTATTATGTACTGTTGTGCCATTGTTAATATGTTATTTATAGTCCAGTAAATAACTAATCCTGCTGGGAAAGGAGCTAGTATTACAGTCAAAAATAAAGGAAAGAACATAAATATTTTTGCTTGAACGGGATCGGGAGGTGTAGGATTTAGTTTTTGTTGCATCCACATTGAAACACCCATTAAGCATGGCCACACACCTATTAGTAAAAAAGAAGGAGGATCCCATGGAATTAATCCAAATAAATTAAATATAGATGTAGGATCTCTTTCACTTAAATCTTTTATCCAACCAAAAAACGGCTGATGCCTCATCTCAATAGTTACAAATAAAACTTTATAAATTGCAAAGAAAAAAGGTATTTGAATGAAAATTGGAAGACATCCACTTATTGGATTAACTTTCTCTCTTTTATATAAAGCCATCATTTCTTGTTGGAGTTTCATTTTATCTTCTTTATGTAATTCTTTTAGTCTTGTCATTTCTGGTTGAAGAACTTTCATTTTAGCCATTGACCTAAATGAGTAATTTGCAAGTGGAAAAAAAGCTAATCTTATACAAGCGGTTATCATTATAATTGCTATTCCAAAATTACCAGCTAGATTAAAGAAATATTGGATTGCAAAGAATAAAGGTTTTACAATGAAGTAAAACCACCCCCAATCTATTGCTAAATCAAACTTATTAATATTCTCACTCTCTGCATATCCATCAATAACGTTTACTTCTTTTGCAGCAATAATTAACCTGATTGAGTTACTTTTTGTTTCATTTGCACCAACTTCAGTTGCATTTGTCTCAATAAAATTTGCTCTAAACTTATTTTTGTAATCAAAATCAGATCTAAAACTTTTATCTTTTTCAGGGATCAGACTAGTAAGCCAATACTTATCAGTTATACCAAGCCATCCAGATTGTGCATTCTTGGAATATTTTTTTTCCTCAATATCATCATAATCTTCCTCTACCAATTGATCATCAAAAACTCCAATTAAGCCCTCATGCAAAATGTAAAAATTAGTTACATCGGGGGCTACATTTCTAATAATTTGTCCATATGGATAAAAATTATAAGTTTTATCTGAATTATTAATAATTGTTTGATTAATATTGAAAAGATATTGTTTATCTAAACTTATTTCTTTTACGAATTTAATATTTTGATTGTTAGTCCAACTTAATTTTACAGGGGAATTAGGTGTAAGTTTATTATTTCCCTCTATATTCCATAAAGATTTTGAGTTTGGTAAGTCAATATTTTTACTAGTTGTTGCCCAACCTGTCTCTACATAATATCCATTATTAGACTGTTTAGGATTTAGCAGAATTACATTATCATCTCCATTTAAAGTATTAGTATAATTTTTAAAAGTTAAGTCATCTATTGATGACCCAATTAATGAAATTGAACCTCTAATTTTGTCATTTTCAAAAAGAACTCTTTCATTTTCTTTTAAAGCATCATTTCTAGATATTTTAATTGTTTCTTCGTCCTGAACTAATGATGGTGCATCCGTTGAAGAACTTTCACTAGTAATAGTCTTATCATTTGGAATATCTTTTTGGTCTACTACAGCCGGAGCGAAGAATAGACTATAAAGTATTATTACAGCCGCGCTCAAAGATATTGCGGCAATTACATTTTTTGTATCCATAAATTACTTTTTCTTTTTAACTGGGTCAAATCCTTCTCCACCACCCAAAAATTTTATTGGATGACAACTAAGTATTCTTTTAAATCCATTAATACTTCCTTTTAAAATTCCATTCTCTTTTAAATTTTCAATAAAATAATCTGAACATGTTGGAAGATATCTACAATTATTTCCTAAATATGGAGATATCAAAATTTGATAAAACCTTATAATCTTAATCATTAAAAATTTGATAACATTAGTCATTTAATTTTTTTAAAGTCTTCTATTGTTAGCATTTTTATTTTTTCATAAGGATCTTTGCTTACTGATATTCTAGCTATCAATAAATAGCAGTAGTTAAAATTTATATTAATAGATTTTACTGCATCATTCATAATATTTCTAAGCCTTCTTTTTATTCTATTTCTAGTTACTGCATTCCCAATTTTTTTTTTAGCTACAAAACTAATATTTAATTTATTGTTATTTTTATCAGAAAGTTTTTTAAAGAAAATTGTTAAATATTTGTTAGATATTTTTTTTCCCTTTAGAATAGACTTAAAATCCTCGTTTTTAGAAAGACTAACAATCTTATTTTTCATTAAACGTTTGTTAATTTTTTTCTTCCCTTTGCCCTTCTTCTTTTTAATACTTTTCGTCCACCCTTAGTTTTCTTTTTTGCTCGAAACCCGACAGCTTTTTTTCTCTTTCTATTACTTGGTTGATATGTACGTTTCATTGTTGTTAAATAAATGTTAAATTCCGGTAGTTATACAAATATATGTATATAAGTACAGCGATTTTTAATAAGTTAAAAATCAATGAATAGAGAAAAAAAAATTAAAATCATTTTAGGTTTCTTATATCTGGTTATTATATCAAGTTTTTTAATGATTTTTTTTGCTAATTTTTCTTTAGGTGAGGTTACAAGTTATGATTTTATAAAAAATAATTATCATTACTTATCTCAAATCAAAAAATCAAATTATATTATTGTAAGCTTATTGTTTATTTTATTTACCATTTTGTGGGTTTTATTACTTGGTTTTGGATCTCCGATACTCCTTCTTGCAGGCTTTATTTTTGGAAAGTGGATTGGATCAATCTATGCCACCCTTGCACTTTCATTAGGTGCAACAATATTATATTTGATTGCTAATTACTTTTTTAAAGACATTGTTGAAAAAAAATTTTCTGCCAAGTTTATTTATTTAAGAAATAAATTTAAAAAAAATGAATTTAATTTTTTTCTTTTGTACAGGTTTATTGGTGGTATTCCTTTTTTTATTTCAAATATTTTGCCAACAATTTTTGACGTTAAACTGAAAAATTTTTTCTTTGGAAGCGTACTTGGTATGTATCCCCAAATATTTATTTGGTCTTCTTTAGGATCAGGTCTAGGTACAATAATTGAAAATAACTTAAAGGCTCCATCTTTAATAGATTTAGCCTTTTCTACTGAAATTTATATGCCTATAATTGGATTTATAATCTTACTTATTTTTGGGTTAATTCTCAAAAATAAATTTTACAAATAAATTTGATGGTGCCCCCATCCAGAATTGAACTGGAAACTCATCCTTACCATGGATGTGTTATACCATTTAACTATAGGGGCAATTATTAACTCAAATTAGTGTATAAATTTAATTTTTTCAAATTATTGCCTTATTTTTTTTTAAAAATGAGTTATATCTATTCTAGGAGAATGAAATGGGAATACACTATACTTATGGAGCAAATAAAAATGCTAAGCTTATGGAAAAAAAAGCAAAAAGAGAGAAAAAACTTGCAGAAAAAAGGGCTAAGAAGCAAGTGAAAACTGGTCCTATAAAAGTTGAAGATGAAAAAGCTATTCCTATTGATCAAGTTATAACACTAGATCATCTGACAAATCCTAACAAAAAATAAAGAATGAGTTCAAAAAAGAATAATTTTAGTAAACTTGAACTTGCTTTAAGAAAAAATCTAAAAAAAAGAAAAGAATTTCAAAAAAAAACAAAGAAAAAAAATAAATAATGTCAGTTCAATCTGATAGGTGGATTATTCAAATGGCTAGAGATAATAATATGATTTCTCCATTTGAAGATAAACAAGTCAGAGGAGATAAAATATCTTTTGGAGTATCTTCATATGGTTATGACGCGAGGGTATCTGATGAATTTAAAATTTTTACTAATGTAAACTCTGAAATTGTAGACCCTAAAAATTTTAAATCTTCCAATTTTATAACAAAAAATGCATCAGAATGTATTATACCACCTAATTCATTCGTATTAGCAAGAACAGTAGAATATTTTAAAATTCCAAAAAATGTTTTGGTTATATGTTTGGGAAAATCTACATATGCGAGATGTGGAATAATTGTTAATGTTACCCCTCTTGAGCCAGGTTGGGAAGGACATGTGACTTTAGAATTTTCAAACACAACTCCATTGCCAGCAAAGATTTACGCCAATGAGGGAGTTGCACAATTTGTTTTCATTAAGGGCAATGAAGACCCTTTAGTTTCCTATGCTGATAGAAATGGAAAATATCAGGGTCAAACGGGAGTAACACTTCCAAAAATATAATAATGGATAAATTTATTGTTAAAGGCCCTTGCAAAATAAAGGGTGAAATTTCAATTTCAGGCTCAAAAAATGCTGCTTTACCAATTTTAGCATCAACCATCTTATTTGAAAAAGAGGTCATAATAAAAAATTTACCTAGCGTTAAAGATATAGATACAATGATTAACCTTTTAAAATCTCTTGGCTCAGAAATAAAATTTAATAAAAATAGAAAAATTGTTAAAATAACAAAGAAAAAAAAGCAAAATTTTTTTGCATCATATTCACTTGTTAGAACGATGAGAGCTGGAATTTTAGTTTTAGGAGCACTTGTTGCCAAACATCAAAAGTCTATTACTTCATTACCTGGTGGCTGTCTAATAGGTGCAAGACCTGTAAATTTTCATTTGAATGCACTTAAAAAACTTGGAATGAAATATAAAATTAAAAAAGGCTATATCCATGCGAGTACTAAAGGGAAACTAAAAGGTGCGAAAATTAGATTTTCAAAAATTAGCGTTGGTGCAACTGAAAATACAATTATAGCTGCATGTTTAGCAAATGGAATTACAATTCTTAGAAACTGTGCAATCGAACCGGAGATAATTGATTTAATAAATTTTTTAAAATCAGGTGGTGCGAAAATAAAATTCATAGGCAAACGTACTTTGCAGATAAAAGGTATTAAATTTTTAGAAAGTACAAGTTATTCAGTGATGTCAGATAGAATAGAAACAGGAACTTTTTGTGTAGCTGCATGTTTAACTGGTGGCAACTTAAAAATAAATAATTTTGATCCAAAAATAATAAAAACAGAATTATCATTACTAAAAAAAGTTGGAGCAAAAATTAAAGTAGCTAATAAACAAATTCATATATCTGGACCAAAAAGAATTAAAAATTTAAGTAATTTAGTTACTAAAGAATATCCAAACTTCCCTACAGATTTGCAAGCACAGTTTATGGTTCTACTTTGTAAGGCTAATGGCAAAAGTTCAATAACTGAAAGTATTTTCGAAAATAGATTTATGCATGTTGCTGAATTAAGAAGATTAGGTGCTGAGATACTAATAAAAAAAAATAAGGCATTTATATCAGGTGATACTAACTTCGAAGCTGCTGAATTAATGTCTAGTGACTTAAGAGCTTCAGTTGCATTAGTTTTAGCTGCAATAGTTGCAAAAGGATCATCTACAATTAATAGAATTTATCACTTAGATAGAGGATATGAAAATATTGAGAATAAACTCAGAAAAGTTGGTGTAAATATTCGACGGGTTAATTGATGGAAAATCAATATTTAAAAAAGATAATTGCACAAACCCCCGAAGATCTCCATATTATTTCAGCTTGCTGTTCTGAGGGGAAAGTTAATATTGATGATGTTAAATATTTAGCTTCTAATAAAATTTTTTTGATTTCAATAGCAAGATATAGCAAAGAAGAGGTAAATAAAAATAAATTAATAAATAGTATTATTAAATTTGAATTTATTAATTCATCAAAATCAAAGAATATAGACCAAAAAGACACTAATCTTACTTTAGAACTTTTAACAATTGATATTTTTAAGAAAGAGGAGAATTTTGAAATAACTATGTTATTTTCAAAAAATAGAATTATAACTCTTGCCGCTGAAGTAATTGAGGTGACACTAGAGGATCAAAAAATAGTAAATGATAAAAATAATTAATTGTAATAAAAAAAACTATTTAAATAACTTAACTAAATTTTTAGATTTAAGGAGATCTGGAAAAAGAATTGAAAATAAAACTATATCTAACATTTTAAAAGATATTAAAAATTATAAAAATAAAAGTCTTTTAAAATACGAGAAAAAATTTAGTAAAAATAGTCAAATTAAACCAAGTATTAAGCAAATTAACAAAGCTATTAAATCTTTAGATCCAACAATTAAAAGAGCTATAGATTTTGCTTACAAACGTATACTCAAATTTCATAATTTACAAAAAACTAAAGATATTTTTTATAAAGATAATCTAAATAATAAAATTGAATATAAATATGTACCAATTCAATCGGTTGGCATTTATGTTCCAGCAAACTTACCATCTACATTATTGATGAATGCTATCCCAGCCAAAATTGTAGGTGTTAAAAGAATTGTACTAGCAAATCCAAAAAATAATGGAAAATTAAATCCTGCAGTTTTATATGCAGCAAAAAAGGTAGGAATAAAAGAAATTTATTCAATGGGCGGCGCGCAAGCCATAGGCAGTTTAGCTTACATTCAAAAAGTAAATAAAATTGTTGGACCTGGCAATATCTTTGTTGCTGGTGCTAAAAGACAAGTTTTTGGAGATGTAGGTATTGAAGGAATGATCGCAGGTCCATCTGAGATAACAGTGTTAGCAGATAGTAAAACTAATTTAAATCAAGTTACTACATCTATGATTGGTCAAGCAGAACATGACTCAAATTCTCAATGTATATTAATCACTAAAAATTCTAATTTGATCAAAAAATTTAAGAAAGATTTAGAATTAAAATTAAAAGATTTACCAAGAAAAAATATTGCATCCAAAAGCATTAAAAATAATGGACTAATTTTAAAAGTATATAATGATAGACAAATTATTGATTCAATTAATGAGATAGCTCCTGAACACTTAGAAATAAATGTTAGCAATTATAAGAAGTATAAGGATAAAATTTTTAATACGGGAAGTATTTGTATAGGAAAATATTCTCCTATGGCATTAAGTGACTATGCTGTTGGCACAAATCATGTATTACCAACTAGTTCGTCAGCTAAATTTTCGTCAGGCTTAAGTTTAAGTGAATTTTATAAAAAAATTAGCCTTATAACTCTTTCAAAAAAAGGTGTTGAGAAAATAGGAGAATACGCTACACATCTCGCTGAGTATGAAGAATTAAAAGGTCATGCTTTGAGTATAAAATCTAGAATAAATAAGGAGTAACAAAATTTGTCGAAACAAGATTTATTGGAATTTAAAGGTAAAGTAATCGATCTATTACCTAACGCTATGTTCCGAGTAAAGCTTGAAAATAATCACATTGTTACAGCTCATACAGCTGGAAAGTTAAGAAAGAATAGGATTAGAGTTCTTCAAGGTGATAATGTAACAGTTGAAGTAACACCTTATGATTTGACAAAAGGAAGAATTATTTTTAGGTTTTAAATAATGGCTTCGTAGCTCAGTTGGTAGAGCAGAGCCCTGAAAAGGCTTGTGTCGCTGGTTCGAGTCCCGCCGAAGCCACCATTTTTGATATAAAAACTAATATCAAAAATGCTTGCAATCAATTTTAAAATCTAATAATTATCCCGCAAGCTGAAGTTTAGCTAAGTTTAATATAATAAAGAAAGAGTAAACAAAAAGTATGAGTACATTAAAAGGTAAAGTAAAGTGGTTCAACGGTAAGAAGGGCTACGGGTTTATAGAAAGAGAAGACGGAGAAAAAGATTGTTTCGTTCATGCAAGCGCAGTTCGTGAAGCAGGACTTCGTTTTTTGAATGAGAACGACGCTGTAGAATTTGAAATTCAGGATGGAGACAAAGGTCCAAGCGCAGTTAATTTAAAGAAAACTTCTTAAAATTTATTTCATTTAAAATTTTGTATAGGAATAAAAGTAGGTAAACCCTATGAATATTCCTATACAATACATACTTGCATTTTAAGTTTAAAATGCTATTTAACCTTCATGATTAAAAATAGTAAAATTTTCGTATCTCACAAAAGACATCATTTTCATGCTGGCTTGCAGCTAGCTATTTAACTATTTTAAAATTTAAATTTAACTCTAATTAGTATAAAACAACAACAGGCCCTGGTGGTGAAATGGTTATCACGAAAGTTTGTGGAACTTTAGTTTTTGGTTCAATTCCAAGCCAGGGTACCAAAAAATGAATAAAGAAAATAAATTAATACCTGGGTTGCCCTCAGGATTTGAGGATCGTTGGGACAAAAAACTTCTTCTCAAAAAAAAGCTGTTATCAGTAATTGAGAATAATTTTATTAAGTTTGGTGCTGAACCACTCGAAACACCATCGTTCGAAATAAGTGAAAATATAGGATCTTTTCTAGTAGAAGATGAAGCTAATCCTATGTCTGATGTATTCTCATTTAATGATGGAGATAAAGGTATTACTCTTCGATACGATCTTTCAAGCCCACTTGCTCGATTCTATGCGCAGTATAATCAAGAGCTTCCATCAATTTATAAAAGATATGCTATTCAAAATGTATTTCGCAACGAAAAGGCAGGTAATGGAAGATATAGAGAATTTTTGCAGGCAGATTTTGATATTGTAGGAAATGTTAGTTCATCACAAGCTAACGCTGAACTTTGTAATTTAATTTCAGCAACACTTTTAGAATGTGGATTAAAGAAAGATCAATTTACAATTAATGTAAGTAACAGAAAAATAGTTCAAGGTTTACTAGATGAATTACAAATAACTGAGGATAAACAATTAAAAGTTATTAGGGCAATTGATAAACTTGATAAGCCTGGATTTGGAATAAAAGGTGTAGAGGACCTTTTGAGAAAGGAAAGAAAAGACACTAGTGGTGCTATTACAAAAGGTGCAGATTTGAATGATAAGCAGGTCTCTAAAATATTAGATTATTTGAAAATTAAAGAATTAAATGAACTGAAACAAAATTTAAAAAACTCATTATCGCAAGAGGGAATTAAGGAGTTAGAAGACTTTTTCGAGGTCCTTGGATATGGATCAAACTTAGATCAAGTCAAAACTAACTTCACAATTGTCAGAGGCTTGGCGTATTATTCTGATTTCATCGTTGAAACTAACTTAAATTTTAAAGTTACAAATAATAAAGGTAAAGAGGTAGATATTGGCAGTATTTGTTCGGGCGGAGCCTATGCAAAACTTATATCAAGATTTAAAGGAGTTGATATTCCAGGCACAGGAATAAGTTTTGGAGTAGATAGACTTTTATTTGCACTAATGCAGTTAGAACAAATTGAATTAGACGAACGAAAACCAGTTCTAGTGTGTGTAATGGATCAAAAATATTTAAAAAATTATTACGAAATTTTAGATCTTTTAAGACAAAACAATATTAATTCAGAAATATTTTTAGACATCAAAAAAAATCTTGGTAAACAGCTTACTTATGCTAACAAACGCCAATTATCAGTTGCAATAATCTGTGGAGAAAATGAATTTAAAGATAATACAGTGACCATTAAAAATTTAAAGGGTGTAAAGGGTGAGAATAATAAAACAATACCCAAGAAAGATTTAATCGATGAAGTCAAAAAACTTATCTGAAAATATACTTAAATCGCTAAAAACAAGTGGATTTGATTACATAGATTTAGATACAGTAATTCCAACCAATCTAATTCTCGAGAGATCTGGGGAGTCTTTTAGAAGTTTAATTTTTTCATTTATGGACCAGAATGGAAAGGAAATTTGTTTAAGACCTGACTTAACTATTGCTTCATGCATCAAATATCTTAATCAAAAAAAAAAGAGATCTTCGAAAGTATTTTATAATGGTCAAGCATTTAGAAAAGTTCAGAAAAAAAATGAAAAAATTATTAGAGATCAAATAGGTTTCGAGATCATAGGATCAAAAGATGAAAAAAGAGATGATAAGCAAATAATAAATACTGGTATTAAAGTTTTAAATAAATTTAGATATAAGTCTGGGAGTATAACAATTGGAAATGTAGAAATTTTTCACTTATTGATAAATAAATTAGATATTCCAAAAAGGTGGAAACTTAGATTGCGAAGACATTTTTGGCGAGAGGATTATTTTAATGAATTATTAAGACGTTTAGAGACTAATTCAGATGTAGATGAAACTATCGTTGAGTTAGATAAAAAAAGATATTTTAAAATGTTTAAACAAAATCAAAATAGAAATATAGCAGGGCGTCCTCTTAGAGAAATACTGATCAGATTTGATAACAAAATTAAAGATCCTAGAAGACAAGTAAAAGGTCAAAATGTAGTGAAGATCATAAGGGAATTTTTAAAAATTAATTGCAAAATGAGTAATGCAGCAACCACTCTTAATGCTTTTTTTAAAAAAAATAAAATAAATCTTACTGTGGGTAAAAATTATTTTCCAATCACAAAAGATAAGGTTTCAAAATTAAATGTAAATTTTTCATCTTCTTTTGGAAGACATCTGGAATATTACACAGGGATGGTATTTAAGATTATAATAAATTCAAACTCTAGAAAAATACAGGTTAATGGAGGTCGTTATGACAATCTTATTTCTGATTTAGGATCTTCAAAAAAAATCCCGGCAGTTGGAGGTGCAATAAATTTAAATGATTAAAATTGGCATACCTAGCAAAGGTAGACTTAGAGGAGACACTTTAAGTATTTTTAAAAATAAAAATCTTAAAATTTTATCAGAAAGAGGAGAAAGAGATCTTTTTGGATATATAAAAGGAAATAAAAAAATAAAAATAGTATATCTCCATGCAAGAGAAATTATTGAAAGATTAGGAGATGGATCATTAGATATAGGTTTTTCAGGTTATGATCTATTAAAAGAGGCTGAATTAAATATTCAAAATAAAGTTATTATTAATAAAAAACTCGATTACGGAAATGCAACTCTTGTTGTAGCTGTTCCTGATGAGTGGATAGACGTACAAACACTTGCTGATTTAGAGGAAATTTCTTTTGATTTTAAAGATAAAAAGAAAAGCAGGTTGAGAGTTGCAACAAAATATCCAAATCTAACTAGAGAGTTTTTATTTTCAAAAGGAGTAACTCAATTTAAATTAGTTCCCTCTCTTGGAGCAACTGAGGTATATCCATTTACTGGTTCATCTGAGATTTTAACCGATATAACCAGTACAGGGGAGACTTTACGTGCAAATAATTTAAGAATTTTAAAAGATGGAAATATTCTTAAAAGTACAGCAATCTTAATGTCGAAAAAAAAATCAACTAACCAAATTGGTCTAAAGAAAATTTTAAATTTACTTAGTTCTTAGCTTTTCTAATTGAATTTTAAAATTTCACGTATATCCTACGAATCATGAACACAATAATTCTTATTTTACTTTCACTCTCACTTATTAGTTCTGTATTAATTATATATTTGAATTTTAAATCAAAGAATGAAACTCATCATGAGAAGGAAAATCAGGAGATTGAAAGACTAAATCAAGAAATTATAAATTTAAAAGAGTCTTTAAATACAACGATAAATAGCACCATGAGCTCAATGGCTACTTCTTTTAATAATCTTTCATCAGGTGTAACAAAAGATATGACAAATGCTTTAACTCAAGTTGATCAAAAAGTAGCTTCCTTTAATGCTCAAGTTGAAAATCTAAATGAAAGTCAAAAGGGGATTAATCAAATTTTGGCAGGTGTTAAAAAGTATGGAACCTTAGCTGAGTTTAGTTTGGGCTCCCTGATTAAGGATTTGTTGCCAGCATCTCAATACTCATCAAATGTAAAAATGAAAGAAGATACGGGTGAAAATGTTGAATTTGCAATTAAACTTCAAGATGGGATTTTAGTTCCAGTTGATAGCCACTTTCCAGTTGAAAGATTTAAGGCCATCCAAGATGCCCATCAGGAAGACGATAAAAAAGCAATGGCTGATGCAAGAACCAAACTTGCTAGAGCATTTAAAGAAAAAGCTAAAAGCGTGAACGAAAAATATATCGTTCCACCAAAAACGACAGATTTTGCGATTGTTTATGCACCAACTGAAAGTTTATTTTTAGAATTAGCTAATTATCAAGATCCATCTACAAAAGAATTATTAACTCAAGAATTAATGAAGAAATATAAAGTAACTATCATGGGCCCTAACAATTTATCTGGTTACTTACAATCACTTCATATGGGATTTCAAAGTTTAAGAATTAAGAAACATGCATCAGAAATTTATGACCATTTAAAAAAGATTAGCACCAGATTTAATATGCATTTTAATAATGTTTTAGTTTTAAGAAAAAAATTAGAAGAAGCAATGTCGGTCGTTGATAGTTTTGGCAAAGATGCTAGAGCAATAAACAGAAGTATTGACTCAATAAAAAATCCTAATGATGACGATGATCCAGATCCAAGTTCTCCATCTCCAATTTCTGGTTACGGTCAGGATGAAAAACGAAAAGTTTCTTAAAGCCTAAATGAATGAAATGGAGTAATAAATTTATTTATCCAAAATCTACAAGGTCAATTGAGGATGGATACAGAAAATATTCCTTAGGTGAGGAAAAACTACCAAGTGTTACCACAATTTTAAGTGCTACTAAATCCGAAGAGGAAAAGGCAGCTATCAAAAATTGGCAGGAGAGGGTAGGTTTTAAAGAAGCAAATAGAATTAAAACTGAAGCATCTTCAAGAGGAACGTCAATGCACTCTTATATTGAAGATTACTTAAGAGGCAGGATTAATGAAAGCATTTTTGAAAGTAACGAACAATACAAAAATATGGCCAAAGAAATAATTGAAAAAGGTATTGATAATAAATTAGATGAAATTTATGGGATGGAAGAAACTATTTATTATCCAGAGCAATATGCTGGAACTGCAGATTTAATTGGAATTTATCAGGGCAAAGATGTAATAATAGATTTTAAACAAAGCAATAAACCAAAAAAAACAGATTATATTCAAGATTATTTCTTACAACTTGGAGCATATACTTTGGCTCACGATGTCGTACATGGAACAAAAATGAAAGCAGGGATAATCTTACTCTGTACAAAAGATATTCTATTTCAAGAATTTAAAATTGAAGGTGCAGAATTAGAGATGTATCAAAATTTATTCATGGGAAGAGTAAAAAAATTTTACGAGATGAATAATATAGCTTGACTTTTACCAACCAATCCATAGAACAGATAAAACTAACTAGAAGCTACTTGTTTAGATGCAAAGGTTTAGTCCTAAAAACTTTCCAAAAACCCATCAAAACAAAGCTAATTTGAGGTTAAAAATATGAATTTAGCAATATGGGATGTGGAAAGCTCAAGTGCATCAACTTCTTTCGGAAGTATAATTGAAATTGGGGGAATTTTAGTTGATGAAAACTTTAAAGAGAAAGATCGATTTAATTTAAGGTGTAGTCTTCCTGAAGGAGAGATATTTCAGGCCATGGCCTTAATAGTCAATAAGACATCGATAAAACAACTAACTCAAACAAACTTAAGTCATTATCAAATGTTGGGAGAAGTTGAAAAAATATTTAAAAAATGGAGTCCTGCAATATTTTTAGGTTGGAGTAGCCTTAATTTTGATGAAGAGATGATAAGGAAAGAGTTTTTTAAAAATATTAGATATCCCTATATTACCAATGCAGCACCCAATAAAAGACATGATGGTATAAATATTGCAAGAGCTGCTTATGCAGTTGATCCTACAATATTAGAAACAGAAATTAATGAAAAAAATAATCCTGTATTTAAATTAGCGTCCTTAGCTCAAATGCAAGGAATTGATGCAAGTGATGCTCACTCAGCACTTGCTGATGCCGAATTGACTGCAAAAATTTTAAAGATTGTTAAAAATAAACAAGAGCATACTTGGGAGTCCTTTTTAAGAACTGCGAATAAATCAGATACTGAAACTATAATGAAAAAGGGTGAAGTAGTAACTCTAAATGAATATTATTATGGTAAATCGAGACTTCATTTAGTTGTACCACTACATCCAAAACATTGTATGCACCCAATTTACCAAGGATGGTATTACTCCATTGATTTGAGAACTGAAATACAGCCTTTAATAAATAAATCAATAAATGAATTAAAAGTTGAGATGAAAAAAACACCTAAGTTTTTAAGAACTATACGTGCAAATAAAGCACCTATTATAATTGATGCGAAATATGGAATAAATGCTGAGCCTTATAACAAACTTGATAAAAACGTAATTAAAAAAAGAGCAGAATTTGTTCAAAATAATGAACAATTTTCTCAAAATATATTAACAGCTTTAAGGGAAGTTGCGGAAGAAAAAGAGCAATCAAAATCGCAAGAAGATATATACGCAGAAGAAAGCATTTATACTAAATTTACATCAAATAAAGATACAGCTCTTTTCCCCGCTTGGCACGCAGCACCATGGAAAGAAAAATTAAATTTACTAGATAAATTTGATGACGATAGATTAGTTGGGTTTGGTAAAAAAATTATATTTCAAGAGGCCCCAGAAGTTTTGCCAGAGACAATGTATAAATCAATAAGAAGAGAAATTGCCAAAAGAATACTAAGTGAAAGGCAAGAGAAATGGTGGACAATACCTACATTATATAATGAAATTGATACTTTAAGAGAAAAATACACTAATGAGAATGATCACGAAAAATTAGCTCTCCTTGATGAATTCAATACTTATGCAATGTCTATTCAAAAAAAGTACGAGAATGTTTGATGTATAAAATTAAATATATGCATTTTTAACTATTGAATAAATAAAATTAATTTATATAAAACTTATATGGCAACAGTAAAATCTACAGACGAAAGTTTTGATCAATTAGTTAAAGATAATAAGATATTAATTTGTGATTTTTGGGCAGAATGGTGCGGTCCATGCCATATGGTGGCTCCCAGCTTGGAAGAAATCTCAAATGAAATGTCTGACCAATTATCTGTTGCAAAACATAACATTGATGAAGAGCCAAATACGCCAACAAAATATGGTGTTCGAGGAATCCCTACGATGATTTTGATGAAAGACGGAAATCATGTTTCAACTAAGGTTGGGGCGGTTCCAAAAAGTGAAATTGTTTCTTGGATAAAAGAAAATATCTAATTTAATCTTAAAATTTCTCCAGCAAGATATAGTGAACCAACGCAAAGTATGATAGTATTTTCATTTTTAGATAACGATCTTATACTTTCTTCAATACCATTAGAAAGTTTCAAATTTAATTTAAAATTATCTAACTTTTTTCTAAAATCTTCTTTTGTAATACCACCATCTTGATTAGGAATATCAATTAAAGTAATCGAATTTACTATATTTTCAAAAGCTTTTACAAATTCTACATGATCTTTATCTTTCATCATGCCTACTATAAGATTTACTTCATCATTTTGATTTTTAATCCAATGAGCAATGGAAAAACTTGCGCTAATGTTGTGACCGCCATCTATTATTAGTTTATTATTCCCAGCAATATCTTTTAATTTACCAGATTTTATTTCTTCAAGTCTTGCTTTTAATGAAATATTTTTTATACCATTTACAATATTTTCATCTTTAATACTAAAAATCTTTCTTGATGCAGCAATTGCGGTACTAATATTATAAAGTTGATGATCTCCAAGAATACTTGGTTCAGGTAATACTAATTCTCCTAACTGATCTTGATATTGAATAAATCCGTTCTCGGACTTTGCAATATTAAAATCCTTTCCAAAAAAATATTTATTTGACGTATTTTTCTTCAATGATTTTTCTATTTTATCTCTTATTTCATTATTTACTTGTTTATTAATAAATATATTTGAGTTTAAAAGCTTAGCTGTTTTTTCATATATTACCCCTTCAATTGATTTATTTTCAAGCCATTGAAAGTGATCATTGTGAATGACACCAACAAGTGTCATTAAATTTTCCTTAAATACATTTGTACTATCAAATTGATGAAATAATCCAGCTTCTATAATATTAATGTTATCTCTGAAATTTTCAGCATGTTTTAAAAATGCACAAGTTAAAATTTCAAATAATGTTGCATTGTCATCTCCTAAAGTTTTTTCAACATCAGTCAGTAATTCTATTAAATCATCTTCATTGATCTCATTATCTTCAAAAACGTATCTTTCTGTATAAGAGAGAAGGTGTGGTGAAGTATAAAGATTAGTTTTGTACCCAGCTTGGTTTAGTATTGACTTAAGACTATAGCACATGCTTGCTTTAGCATTAGTTCCAACAACTGTGACTACATTTTTTAACTTATCTTGCGGATTACCAAGCTTTTTTAAAAGATTAAAAGTTCTTCCCAGAGATAAATCTAGTTTTTTTCTATGATGCTTCTCTAGTTTGATTATTAGTTTCTGAAGTTTCATTTAAATTTTCTAAATGTATATCAGAATTTTTTTTAAGTAATATCGATAGAAGATTTCCCACTTCTTTTTGTATGTCTTTTCTATGTACTACTCTGTCAACAAAACCGTGTTTCTCAACAAATTCTGCAGTTTGGAAGTCAGAGCTCAATTCTTCTTTAACAGTTGCTTGTATTACCCTTTTTCCTGCAAAAGCGATTAGGCATCCAGATTCTGCAAGATGAATATCTCCTAACATTGCAAAAGATGCAGTTATTCCTCCAGCGGTAGGATCTGTAAAACATACTATGTAAGGTAAATTATTATTTTTAAGTTCGTTTATAGCTAGTGTTGTTCTAGTCATGTTTGCTAAAGCAATAGTTGACTCAAACATTCTTTGTCCTCCACCACAAGGAAAGAACAAGTAAGGTGTTTGGTTGTCTATTGCGTGTTGTACTCCATAAATTATTGCCTCTCCCTCAGCAGCTCCAACTGAACCTCCAATAAAATCAAAGTTTATTGCACCTGCTGTTACCTCTATCCCATTTATTTTTCCCTTTGCAATCATAACTGCACAATTTTGGTTAGTCTTCTTCCTCGCAATCTTAAGTCTATCTTTATAAGATTTTGTATCAACCCAATTTAATGGATCTTCTGTAGGTATGGGAGACTCTAAAATTTGATAAGCATTTTTACCAAATACTGTATCAAACCTTTGTCTACAACTAATTCTATGATGCTTTCCGCACAGATTACAAACCCATAAATTATTTTCTAAATCTTTCTTTAATATTGGACCCTTACAACAACTTGTCCAATCTGAATTTGCTATATCTTCTTTTGAAGGTCTTTTTTTAAGGACCTTCTTTATTTTTTCTCCAAAATTTATAGCTTTTGTTAACCAATTCATGATATTTTTTTTCTTAGTTTATTAACCATCTTACTTACATTTATGACAGGATTTTGTCTATTGCTTAAACTTCTAGTAATTTCTTTACAAATTTGACTACCAACAACAAGTCCATCTGTATTTTTAAAATTTGATATAGTTTTTTCAGTTATCCCAAAACCAATAACACAATTTTTTTTAGGACTTATTTTTTTAATTTTATTATAATTAGCTAATATTTTTTTTGGAGAAACTTTTAGCTTTCCACCCGTAGTAGACAACATACTTATATAATAAATCATATCATGGGAATCTTTTGTAATACTTTTTAGTCTTTTATTTGAGGTTGTAGGGGATAATAATTGGATAAAATTAATTGAATTTTTTTTACATTTCCTTGAAAAAATTTTATTTTCTGGCCACGGCAAATCAACCACTATTAAACCATTAACACCTGATTTTTTACATTTTTTTAAAAAATTATTTTCACCATATTGGAAAATCATATTGTAGTAACCCATAAATATTACTGGTTTTGAATTTTTATTTTTTTTAAAATCTCTTACAATTTTAAAAATATCATTCATCTTAATACCATTTTTAATCGCTCTATAAGCACTAGTTTGAATTTGGCCTCCATCTGCTACTGGAGTGTTATGAGGCACACCAACTTCTAAAATATCAGCATAATTTGAAATTGCTTGTAAGATTTCTAAAGATTGTTTCTTTGAGCTATCACCAGCAACGGTGTAAGTAAGTAAAGCTGGTCTTTTCTCATTTTTTGCTTTTTTAAATGCAAGGCTAATTGGATTTAACATATTTCTTTCCCAATTTTTTTTCTAAAATACTTCTATCTTTATATGCATCTCCACAACTATTAATAATTACAACTGTATCCTTGCTAAATTTTTTTGCTTCTTTGATTGCTACAGAGAATGCGTGACTTGGTTCAAGCGAAGGTCTTAAATTTTCATATTTTGTTACTATTTGGTAAGCTTTTAAAGCTTCTTCATCACTAGCTGCTGTATACCTTGCGCGTTTAGTATCTTTTAAAAAGCAATGGAGTGGAGAAATTCCAGGATAATCAAGACCTGCAGAAATTGACTCAGTTTCTTCAATCTGACCATCGCTATTTTGATTTACATATTGAGCTGCACCATGAAGTATACCGATTTTCGAACCATAAGTTAAGGGAGCTGCATGCCTTTTACTTTTGGTTGGTCCACCTGCCTCAACCCCAATAAATTCAACTTGTTTTTTATTATAATCCATAAATTCATTCCAAAAACCAAAACTTGAGGAACCTCCTCCTACACAATTATATAGTTTAAGTTTTTTAGGAACATCACCAAATTCATTTATTAATTGTGCTTTAAGTTCTCTAGAGATTTGACTGGTACTCCATCCGCATATTCGAACAAAAATTGCAGGTCCCACCGTACTACCCACACACATTGCAGTTGTATCGCAATTTGCGACCCAAAATCTAAAACATTCTGAAACAGCATCCACAAGTGTTTGACTTCCTGAGTATACAGGAATTACGTCTGCACCATTTTCTTTCATGGCTTTAACATTTGGTTGTTGTCTTTTAATATCTTTTGCACCCATAAATATTTTACATTTCAAACCAAATTTCTTAGCTGCCATACTTAACATCTTACCAGCGTACCCGGCGCCGGTGTCGCCAATTATTACTTTCTTTCCAGACCTTTTAGCCATTAAACAATGTACAGTTGCATTATAAATTTTGTGGGCCCCTCCATTAGCATCAGATACAACTTTGGACCAAATCTGTGCTCCACCAACATATTTTGTTAAATTATTTAACTTGATAAATCTTGTGGGTGTCCCGATCCAATTTTTGAAATACCTATCTCTTTCTTTTATAAAATTTTTGTCATTTTTTAATTTATTAAATTGTATTTCAAGATCTTCTATAGGTTTTTTAAGTGTTTCAGGCACAAAATTTCCACCAAATTTTCCACCCCAAAAACCAAGTCTATCTCCTTGATCTATGACTGGAATTCCTTTTTTAAGTTTCATTTTCAATTTTAAAATTTAATAGTTTGTTAATTTTTCCTAAATCTTTTTTACCATCTTCGTTTTCTAAAGATCCACTTAGATCTATAATGTAATCTTTATTTTTAAAATTTGGAATATCTTCTATTTTTATATTTCCAGCAATCATTTTATTTACTGAATTAGGTATAGAATTTAATAATTCATGATTAAATCCGATTGACTTCTCATAACCTTTGCCATCAAAAAGAATTAGATCTGAAATTTCATCATAATCTTTATATTTATCAACATCTTTTTGATTTTGAATTGTTAAAGCAGTAATTACTTTAATGTTATATTTTTCCTTTATTATTCTTGTCTTTTCAGGACTTACATCATACAGCTGATAAAAGTCAAAATTAAGTTCTTTAATTTGTTCTAAGATTTTGTCATCTGGATTAACAAGCACAGAAACAAAACTTGTCTTATTTTTTTTTATTCCAACCAATTTTTTTAACTTTTCATATTCTACATACCTTTTGCTCTTCTTGTAATTGGTTATAAAACCTACAAACTTGGGAGGAAATTGATGATTTAAGATATAACTTAAAGTCTCAAGATCAGAGACCCCACAAATTTTTATTCCTTTAACCATTATTTCAGATGATTAATTAAATTTTGAAGATTGTTTTTAATATTTCCTCTAGTAATTGGTCTTCCAATCACTAACCAGTCACTCCCATTTTTATAGGCTTGTTTAGGTGTCAATATTCTTTTCTGGTCATCTTTATTGGAGTTAAATCTTATTCCAGGAGTAATTATTTCTTTTTTAAATACTTTTTTAACAATATTTATTTCTTTAGGACTACACACAACTGCGTCCAGCTTAGCTCTATTGGCTAATTTAGCTTGATTTAATACTACTTTCTTTACATCATTATTAAATCCAATTTCTCTTAATGATTTGTTGTCAAGAGAGGTAAGAATTGTAACACCTACCAATTTTATTTTCCCAGAGACTTTTTTTGCAGCTTTTAATGAATCCAGTCCTGAACTTATATGAATAGTTATGTAATTGAAATTTAAATCTTTCACTGCTTGTATCGCTGATGCGCAGGTATTTGGAATATCTAATAATTTGTAGTCTCCGAACGTAGTCTTATTTTTTAATTTTGATATAAAGTTTCTCCCACCTTTAGAATTTAAAAACTCCAACCCAAATTTATATCCTATTTTGAGTTTTGAATTTTTTGTACTCTTAATTATTTGTTTTATTTTGTAAATATTTTTACTATCACAGGCTATAAAAACTTTATTTTTTTTCATTAATTTTTTTAAACCACTCTTTTGACATCTTAAATTGAATAGTCTTTTTTTCTGGAGTATTTACTTTTTCATTTGTTTTTGGATTTCTTGCAACTCTTGCCTTTTGTATTCTTGGCTCTAATGAAAATACATCCCTAATTTCAACTCTTTCACCACGTTTTAAAGCTTCTTGCATTTCATACAAGGTGATTTCAAAAAATTTTATCAAATCTTTTTTTAAAAAATTTGGGTAATTATTAGCAAGTTGTCTGATTAAATCTGATTTTACAGCTGGCAATTTTTATTCAGTTTCCTTTTTCTTCTTATCATCTAATTGTTCAGAGAGTGAAGAGAATGGAAGATTTTTACCACTTAGAGGACTTGAATGCTCTCTGATTGCTTTAGCATTCATTATCTCCTCAAGTAATTTAATACTTAAAGATACTTTTCTCTTCTCAAAATTCAATTCTGATATTGCTGCATCTATTCTTTCACCTCCAACAAATCGGGATGGTCTAGCATCACTACTGCTCATTGCTATCTGAGATTTTTTTATTAAAATCTCCACATCACAATCCTCTGGTTTTACTAGCAAACCTTTATTATCTGATGAAATTACCTTCACAGTAACGGTATCGTTAATTTTTTTTGATCTGAACCAATCAAAAGGGTCGTTTTGCATTTGTTTTAAACCAACTCTTACTTTTTGATCAGATTTTTTAATTTCTAGAATTTTTACCTTTAACTTTTTCCCTTTTTCATATTTTTTCAATTCTTCTTCGGGTTTGCCAGTATATGAAAGATCATTTGAGTGTAAAAATCCATCAATATCAAAATCAGCCAGTTTAACATAAATTGCGTAATCATTAGAATTATTTACTACTCCTTCAATTTCTGATCCTACTGGATAATTATTTTCTAATATGGAATATGGGTTATCTTGTGTTAACCTATGGGAAATCGCAACTCTTCTTTTTTCCTTGTCTATTTCAGTAATTACACAATCAATTTGGTCGCCTACATTGAATATTTTTTTGGGTGAAATATTTTTCTTTGTCCAGCTAATCTCACTACTATGAAGCAAAGTGCTTAACCCAGGCTCTAATTCACAAAAACATCCATAATCAGTGATCTTTACAACTTTTACCATATATTTGCTGCCAATCTGGTAGTTAGAAATGTGTTCAAATGGATCTGGGGATAATTGTTTAAGAGAACATCCAACTTGTAATTTATCCATATCAATTGAAATGACTTTTAAATTGTGTTTTTCACCAATATTAAATATCTCATCAGGATGGTTAACTCTACTATAGCTAATTTCTTGGAGGTGGCAAAGCGTGTCAATTGTGCCCTCTGGTGTTGTCACCTCAAAAAAACAACCAAATGAGGAATATCCTTTTACCACAGCATCTTTGATAATGTCTCCAACCTTAAATTTTTCTATTATTTTTACTTTATCTTCTTTTTTATTTGATGATACAACTTGTCTTCTGGATACCACACTATTCCCTCTCACCATATCAAGTTTAATGAGAGCAAATTTTTGCTCTACACCTATTAAATGATCAATATTTTTAATTGGCTTATCAGAAATTTGAGATCCTGGACAAAACATAAGAGAGCCTGTTTCTATATGTTCAACAATTACTCCTCCTTTTGTTTTTTGTGTAATTTTTCCATTAATTAATTCATTGTTCTCATAACATTTTACCAGCTTATTCCATCCCTTTATCTTTTGGGCTTTATGAGCTGACACTACGACATCACCATTCTTATCCTCAATTTTTTCTAGGAGTACAGAAATCGTTGAGCCCTCTTTCAAACTTTCATCAATACCAATCAATTTCATTTCATTAATGTCAATTACTGGTTCACTTTTTAAACCTGGTATAAAAAGAAAAACATACTTATTTGTTATTTTTGTAACTTTCCCATCAATTATCTTTCCTTCTTCAATTTTATTCTTTGATAATTGACTGCTTAATAACTTTTGGAATTGCTTAGTTTTTGGTGATGATAGGTCTTTATAAATTTCCATTAATTAATAATTTTTTGTCTATAATAGCTTTTATCTTTTTAAAGCAAGCCTTCTTACTTAATTTAGTAGTATTAATCAAGATAGAATCTTTTGTTTTTTTCAGTGGGCCATGTTTTCGTTCTTTGTCAGATTTGTCCCTTTTTTTAAGGCTTTTAAGCACTTCATTATATGTAATTTTTTTGTTTAATTCCTTATATTCAACAAATCTTCTTTTTGCTCTTACCTTGAGGCTAGCAGTAATAAAAAACTTGAACATTGCATCTCTTACTTGAATTGTGATTATATCTCTTCCATCTAAAACAGATCCCCTGTATCTTTTTGGTGGCTGATAAGCACATTTTTGTTGAAATTTGTGAACAATATTTCTAATTTTTTTATCTTTTGCTATTTCAGAAGCAGCCGTTGCAACTTCATTATTTAATAACATTTTGTTTTTTAAATAACTAATTTTTAGTTTTTCAATTTTATTTTTAACATACAAATATGAAAATTTTCTTTTATTATTAAGTTTCAGTTTTCCTATATACCTATAAATTTTTCCAGTATCTAAATAATATAAATTATAATGCTTACAAATTAATTTTGCTTGAGTACCAGCACCTGCTGCTGCAGGTGAGTCAATTGCAACTGTTATTATATTTTTCCTTTTTTTCAATGAATTCTAGCTCCAATTTTCCTCAAAATTTTAAGAAAATTTGGAAAAGATGTATTAGCACTTTTTTTATCGTTAATTTTCCAATTCCCACCTAATGTTAAAGCTGTGATGCAAGAAAGAAAAAAAATTCTATGATCTTTCAAAAAATTTTTCATTTCAAAGTTTTTTGATAAAATTAAATTTGGATTACCATAAATATTTATATCATTATTAAACCTCTCTATTTTAACTCCAATCGATTTTAAAAATTTAATTCCTAAATTTAATCTCTTTGATTCTTTCTTATTCATTTCTTCTAAATTTTGAAATCTCGATATACCTTTAGCTTTTGCAGCAACTAAAAATATTATTAAAAACTCATCAATTGCAGAACTATTTAAATTTGATGGACAGTTTATAGATTTTAAATCTTTTTTACTTTTTACAACAACATCTGCTATTTCTTCTCCATTATAAATTTTTTTATTTTTCAGTTTTATATTTGCTCCCATCTTATTTAAAATAGTTATAATTCCTAGTCTACTTCTGTTTACATTTACATTTTCAATAATAATCTGTGATTTATTCGAAAGAAGAGTTAAAACAATAAAAAAAGATGCTGAACTAATATCTCCTGGAACATCGTAGTCAAATGACTTAAATTGAGTTTGGCCTTTTATTAATATTTTATCAATTTTCTTTCTATTTTGAACATCTATAGGATAATTCAAAAATTTTAACATTAATTCAGTATGGTTCCTTGATTTTTTTGAGTTTAAAATAGTTGTACCAGGGGTGTGAAGAGCAGCCAAAATTATACAGGACTTTACTTGAGCGGAACCTATATTTTCATTGTATGTAATTGGCCTAAGAAAATTGCTCCCATGTATTTCTATTGGTAGACAATTATTTCTGCTGGTTATATTAACACCAAAAAGTCTTAAAGGTTTAATAACTCTAGAAAAATCTCTCCTAGACAAGCTTTTATCACCAATTAATTTTACTCTAAATTTAATTTTAGCTAGTAAGCCAAGAATTAACCTTGCAAGGGTACCAGAATTTCCTGCATTAATTGTAATTTTCTTTTTTATGTCAAAATTGTTTAGACCTAATCCTTCTATGTAATAAGTATTTCTAATTTTTTTAAAGTTTACTCCAAGTTTTTTTATAGTTTTAAGCGTATTTATTACATCCTCTGACTCAAGAAGATTTTTAATTTTAGATGTGCCAACTGCTTGAGATGCTAAAAGTATTGATCTTATCGAGATACTTTTATCTGAGCTAACTTTTATTTTTTTCTTAAAGGTTTTAATTTTATTACTTATGAAAATATGATCAGACATAAATAAACTAATTTATTTTAAACTCATCGCCAAAATATGCTGAACGAGCACTTGAATCTTTTACAATTTCGTCAGGACTTCCTGAAGCTATAATTTTTCCATTAGATAAAACAATTGCTCTATCAACACAGCTTAATAAATCTCTAGCCTGATGATCACAAACCACAACCGTAATTTTTTCTAGAGATTGAAGGTTTACAATTATTTCTTGAAGCATTTTTATCGTTAAAATATCCAAAGCTGCAAATGGTTCATCTAAAAGTAAAATACTTGGGTCATTTATTAATGCCATTGAAATTACTAATTTTTTCTTTTGGCCACCTGATAAATATTTACCTTTTATTTTTAATATAGGATCAAATTCAAATTGAGAAATAATTTTTTCAATCTTTTTTTTTCTAAGGTCTTTATCTTTAATATGAATTTCTCCAACAAGATTTAAATTTTCAATTAAACTTAAGTCTTGAATAAATCCTCCATGTTGAGGAACATACCCAATTTTATATTTTGTTGCCCTCTCATATATTGGAATTTTCGTACAATCAGTTCCGTCTATATATACTTTTCCAAAACTTGGATCTTTTAAACCAGTTATAATATGAAAAATTGTCGATTTCCCTACTCCATTAGGTCCAAGCATTCCTAAAATTTCTTGTTCATTTATTATTAAGTCTAAACTATTTAGTATTTGTCTTTTGTTATAGATCATTGATATTTTTTCTAGTTTTAAAATAGTTTTTTGATTTTTAAATTTTTTAATTCTAAATTTTTTTATTAATGCCATTATTTAGTAATAACCTTTATTTCGGTCTCTACACTTTCAGGATTGATATTTATATCTTTTGTCTTTAAATCAAATTCTACTATTCCAGCTTTCATTAATGAAAAAGGATCAGTAACTTCAACACTATTATAAGCTATTGCTTTATTAGTTTCCATATTAATATCAAAATTCATACATGTAATTTTTTTATCTTGATAATTTACTATTACATCACCATAAAACTTTGAATTAAAATTTACAATATTATATTGTGCATATTCAGATTTGATAAAAATTGTGTCTCGATTCTCAGATTTTATTTCACCTCTTACGTTATCAAGATCTAGAATATTTTTATTTTCAATATTCGTTTTTCCTGAGTTAGCTAGTAAACGGAACCTATTTCCTTTTTGATCTATCGATGAATATTCGAAGTCTTTTACAAGATTCTGAATTTGTTTTTTATTTTGGCCGGTATTTTTTTCACTTTTTTTAATATTATTATCAGTTTTTTTTTCTAACTCTTTATTTTCACTTTTTTCTTTAATTTTTTCTAATACTTTTTGCTGAGTATTAATTTCTTTTTTATCAATTTTTTTATTCAAATTGCTATTTTTAATTTCTAATTCTGATATTTTTCTCTCGAGCTCCTCTACTTTATTGTTATCTAACTCAGGTATTATTATTTCTTCAACTATATTTTTATTTGGCTCAAAATATTTAAGATATACACTACTCACTATAATTAAAATTATTATAAGAATAATAATTTGGATAAAAGTTTTTACTGACATTTATGTTATATTTGCATCTAAGATATTATGTATATGTATAAAACCAACTGTTTTACTTTTCTTTTTATTTTGATGCACACATAAACTTGTTATTTTTCTCTCGTTCATAATCGAAAGGGCTTCTGCAACAAGGGTATCTTTGTCAACACTAATTGGATTTTTTTTCATAAAATTACCAATTTTTAAATTCATAAAATTTGAGTTTAAGTTTGACATTCTTTTTACGTCACCATCGGTTAGTATTCCTATTGTATTATTAAGCCTATTTTTTACTACTAATGTTCCTAATCCTCTTTTTGTTAAATTTCTTAAAGCTATTTTCATACTTACTTTTTCTTTTATAAAAGGTATTTTATTTCCAGTTACCATTAAGTCTTCAACCGTCTTAAGTTTAATTGAAAGTGAACCACTTGGATGAAATTTTTTAAAATCTACTTTTCCAAACTTTTTATAAGTCATACAAGTCATCGCAATTGCATCACCTAGTGCAATTTGAACTGTCGTAGATGAAGTTGGCACAAAGCCACCGAATCCAGCTTCTTTCACATTAGGTAATAACATTTTTATATCTGCATTTTTGTATAAGATTGAGTCTTTTTTAGATGTTATTCCAATTAATTTTATATTTCTATTTCGGGATGTAAATTGAATAATATTTTTCAATTCATCACTTTCCCCACTTAAGCTTATAAGGATGACAATATCATTTGAGGTTATCTGACCCATATCTCCATGGCTCGCGCTTGAAGCGTCAAGAAAAAATGATGGAGTACCAGTGGAAGAAAGTGTTGCAGCCCATTTTCTCGCAATTATTCCACTTTTTCCAACCCCAGAAATTATAATTTTACCATTTTTACATTTAAGTATTATTTTTATTATTTTTTGAAAAGACGGACCAATTGAAGTTTGGAGTTTTTTAAGAGAATTTATTTCTAGTTTGATAACTTCCTTAGCAATACTTAATAATCTTTTATCTTCCATTTTAATGTGACCAGATATCTTCATTAAACGAAGCTAGATCTAATTCAACTCTTGTATTTATAAATTTTATGGTTTTATCGTAAAGATATTTTCTTCTTTCTCTTTCTAATATTTTTTTCAGAGACTCATAAATTTCATGTAAATAGATAACATCTTGAGCACAATATTTTAATTGCTTATCTGATAATTCTCCACCAAAATCTGATGATTGCAATTGTTTGCTTATATCTATTCCTATAAATTCTTTAATTAGATCTTTAAGACCATGTTTATCTGAATAACTTCTGGCAATTTTGCTCATTATTTTTGTACAGTTTATATTTTCAATTTCTATTTTTAAATACTTGTTTAAAAATAGTAAATCAGCTCTGGCAAAATGAAATAATTTATTTATTTTTTTATTACTTAGTAAGTGTTTTAAATTCGGTGCATTATAGCTGTCTTTATCTAACTGAATAATATGTGCATCATTTCTTCCATTGGAAATTTGTACTAAACATAGTCTATCTCTCTGAATATCTAAACCTGTGAATTCACAATCAACAGCTATCTTGTCACTGAACTCTATTTCATCTGGTAAATCGCCTTTATGTAATTTAATATCTAAATTCATTTTAATAGATATATATATATGAAAAATCAGGATTCAATTTTAATATTTGGTTCATCTGGTCAGATAGGAAAATCACTAATTAGAAAATTTACAAAAAATAACTATAGAGTTATTGCGGTAACCAGAAGCATTCATCGTAAAGGATATCGTATAAAAACTCAATCTAACTATGGTTACTTGGAGATAGAGGAGATTAAATCGTTTAACGAAGAAAATATTTCAAGATTAATGAAAAGATGTTCAATTTGTATTAATTTAATTGGGATTTTATTTGAAAAAAAAAAAAATCATTTCAATTTAATACACTCAGACTTACCTGCTTTATTATCTAAGATTGCCTCTAAAAATATGATAAACCAATTTATTCATGTATCTGCACTTGGAATCGATAATGCATCAGACAGTTTGTATGCAACAAGTAAGCTAGAAGGGGAAAAAAAAGTAAGAGAAAATTTTTCAGAAGCTGTAATTTTAAAACCTTCGATAGTTTATTCAGTTGATGATAATTTTACAACAAATTTCATGCGCTTACTAAGTATGCTCCCGGTTATGCCTTTATACTATGGTGGAAAAACTAAATTTACTCCAATACATTTATCTGATTTTACCAATATAGTATTCAAAATTGTGCAATCAAAAATATCTCAAGAAACTATTGAATGTGTGGGACCACAAGTTTTTACGTTTAAAGAATTGTTATTAAAAATCTTAAAATCAATGAATAAAAAAAGGTTGTTATTTCCTTTACCTTTTTCTTTAGCAAAAATAAATGCTAAATTATTTCAATTATTTCCTAGACCATTAATAACAATGGATCAACTTAAATTATTAAAATATGATAATATCGTTTCTAAGAAATATAAAACAAATTTTGATTTTAATATGAGTGCAAATAAAAAATTTGATGAAGAAATTAACCGTTATAGTTATAATTGGACTAGTGGAGGCCAATTCTCAAAAAAAAGATTGGACAAATTAAATTAATGTTAGCTAATGTCATATATTTAATAGTATTTATAATTTTAGCTTTTGTTTTATCAATCGCTGTAAAAGCAATCACAAGAGGTGTTGAAGCTAAACAAATCATAAAGGATGAGAAAAATCTTGATCAATATAAAGATAATCAAAACCCAAATTTAGAGTTTGTAGATCAAATAAAAGAATTAAAAGATTTGTATGATAAAGGTATTTTAAATGATGATGAGTTTAAAAAGGCTAAAGAAAAATTACTAAAATAATTTATGCAGATTTTACTTTTTTTTCTATAAATTTTGGAACCTCATCTTCTTTGTCGACAATATCATCCTTTTTACCTTTGGGTTGAAAGACAATCATTAGGTGTAAGGGGCAATAAGAAAACTTTTCTACAGTTTTTCTGCCACAAAAAGATGAGTCTTTTTCATCTGGATGCCCTTCCATATATTTACAAGTATTCTCGTTTAAATCTTCTAAATGTAAATTTTTTGCAGGCTCAAAATTTTTATCTAAAAGTAATGATCTAAATTTATGTTTCCTGCTTACTTTTTTTAAATAATTATTGTTAGGTGCTGTAACTCCAGGATTATTTGAAACTAATGATCTGGTTTTAATTTTTGCAGATAGATTTAATCTATGTGCTTTTCCTATTACAGCATTTCTGCTTACTCCACCTATAATTTCTGCAATTTGACTTGCTGTTTGGCCCTTCCCCCAGAGTTCTCTAAGTTTGCTAACTTTTTCATCTGTCCAGCTCATATTTACTATATTTAGTGTATTATAATATTTTTACAACATCATCTTGAAAACACAATTAGAAGCTTATAACAAGCTTTTTCTTTCCTTTTTTAACAATTATTGAAAAAAAAGTTTATTAATAAATACTTATGGTTGAATTACAAAAAAAATATCAAATTGGAGCCAGAAGATTTGGCCTTGTAAATTGGGTTGGAACTTACTCTTTATTTAAAAAAGAAGTTCTAAGATTCTTAACAGTCTCAGGACAGACTTTGTTTGGTCCAATACTTACCAGTATATTATTTTTAACAGTAATTTCTTTAGCTATAGGAGATCAAAGAGCTGATGTATTAGGCGTTCCATATATAAAATTTTTAGCAAGTGGTCTGATAATGATGCAAGTAATTCAACAAAGTTTTGCTCATTCTAGCTCTTCATTAATGATGGGAAAGATGATGGGTACAATTACTGATGTTGTTCATAGTCCCTTGTCTTCATCAGAGGTTGTATTTGCTATAACTTTTGCGTCTGCAGCTAGAGGTTTATTGATTGCTTCAGCTTCAACTTTGATATTTATTTTTTTTATAGATTTATCAATACAAAATTTTCTTTTATGGTTTATTTATTTATTCTTGGGTGGCTTATTTATGGGTTCACTTGGAATAATAGTCGGTCTATACGCAGATAAATTTGATCAAATGAGTACTGTTACTAATTTTATAATTGTACCCTTAAGCTTTTTAAGCGGTACTTTTTATAGTATCGATAGATTACCTAATTTTTTAAAAGTTCTAAGTAATTATAATCCTTTTTTTCATATGATAGATGGATTTAGATATTCATTTATTGGTCAATTAGATGGATCAGTAACATTTGGTATTGCATTGCTAACTTTTTTAAGTTTAGTTATTACTTATTTTGCATACTTTCTTGTTCACAAAGGTTATAAAATTAAATCATAGTAAAATATGAGTTCTTTAGCTAAAAACTATAAAAGAAGAAACCTATCTTTCAACAAAGGTAAAGGATCTTTTTTGTTTACTAAAAGAGGAATAAAGTATTTAGATTTTGTACAAGGAATTGCCGTAAATTCTTTAGGCCATGCAAACCCAAATTTAGTAAAAGCAATTAATAAACAATCAAAAAAACTTTGGCATGTTTCTAATTCTTTCATAATTCCAGAAGGAGAGGAATTAGCTAAAAAACTAACAAATAAAACTTTCGCAGATGCTGTTATTTTTCAAAATAGTGGAACAGAAGCCACTGAAGCTGCCATAAAGGTTGCTAGAAGATATTTTTATTCTTTAGGTAAACAAAAAAAAAATAGAATTCTATGTATAAAAAATTCTTTTCATGGGAGAACTATTGCGGCAATAAATGCAAGTGGATCTAAAAAAATGGTAGAGGGATTTGGACCAAAAGTGGGTGGATTTGATCATTTTAAATTTGGGAACCATAAAGAATTAAAAAGAAAAATTACAAGCAAAACAGCAGCTATAATGATTGAACCAATAATGGGTGAGGGAGGTATTAAAGTCGTACCTTCATGGTGTCTCAAAGAATTGAGAAAGATTTGTAATCAAAAAAAAATTCTTCTTATTTTAGACGAAGTTCAGTGTGGAATTGGGAGATCAGGTAAGTTTTTTTCATATGAATATGCAAACATAAAGCCAGATATAGTTCCAATTGCAAAAGGAATTGGAGGCGGGTTTCCAATAGGTGCAGTGTTAATGACAAAAAAAGTTTCTAAGGCTATGGTTCCAGGTACACACGGATCTACTTTTGGTGGAAACCCTTTAGCAATGTCTGTTGGAAATGCTGTAATGGATGAAATTTTTAAAAAAGGCTTTCTTTCTAAAGTTAAAAGTAATTCAAAATATTTTATTTCAGAATTAAATAAAATTAAAAATAAATTCCCAAACATTATTAAAGAAATAAGAGGAACAGGATTAATTTTAGGAATGCAGTTACATCATGATCAGACAAAATTTATACAAAGTTTAATGAAAAATAAATTGTTAACAATTAGAGCAGCTGAAAATGTTATAAGAATTTTGCCACCATTAAATGTAAACAAAAATGAAATAAATATAGCTTTAAAAATTATCAATAAAGTTTGTGAAGGGTATAAAAACAATGAATAATTTTCTTCATATTAGAGATATTCCCATAAAAGATTTAAAAAAAATTATTTCAGATGCAAAATACAGAAAATTAAAAAGAAAAAAATTAGATACCCTTGATCCAGACAAAGACTCACCTTTAAAGGGGAAAATTCTTTTACAGATGTTTGAAAAATCTAGCCTTAGAACTAGATTAAGTTTTTATTTGGCTATTAAACAATTAGGTGGAGGATCCTTAACGTTAAGACCAGAGGAGTTACACTTAGGTATTGGTAGTGAAAGTATAGCAGATACATCTAAAATCTTATCAACTTATGGTAATGCTTTTATGTTGAGAACAGATTCGGATAAAAAATTAGATCAATTCAAAAAATATTCAAGTATACCAATAATTAATGGATTAAGTCCATCTTCACATCCCACTCAGGTTTTGTCAGATATTTTTACTATTCAAGAAATTAAAAAGAAAAGTATTTCAAAATTAAAACTATGTTGGATAGGAGATGCTAACAACAATATGATGAATAGCTTAGTAGAAGCTTGTATAAAATTCTCTGTTTATCTAAATATTGCATGCCCTAAAAGCTATCAGCCAAATAAAAAGCTTATTTCTTTGATAAAAAAACAAAAAGGAAAGATAAAAATTTTTAATAAAAAAGAAATAGCTATCAAAAATTCTGATGTTGTAATGACAGACAAAATCATTTCTTTAAACGATAAAGTGAATAAGAAAAAGAAACTTAAATCTTTTAAAAATTTTAAAGTTGATACAAAAACTATGAATTTAGCTAAGAAAGATGCAATATTTTTACATTGTCTACCAAGAGGAAATGAAGTTACAGAAGAAGTCTTTCTTGGGAAACAATCTAAAGTATGGCAACAAGCTCTAAATAGAGTTTATGTTCAAAAGAGTATTTTATTATATTGTTTTGGTAAACTAAGGTAGTTGTAAAGGACTATCAGCATTAGCATTCATATATAGAATTACTGAAGCTCTATCTTTGTCTTTTTTTAATCCTGCAAAAGCCATTTTGGTACCCTTTATATATGAAGCGGGTTTTATTAAAAAACTATTCATTTCTTGGAATGTCCAATCTTTTCCAAATGCTATCAAGGCTTTTGAATATTTGTAATCTTCCAGAGCGCCCATATTTCTTCCTAGTACATTATAAAGTGCCGGCCCAATATTATTTCTTCCACCTTTTTTAATTGAATGACATGCGCTACATTTTTTAAATACTTTCTTTCCATGATCAACACTTCCCATGGCTAATAGAGCAGATATATCAACTTCTCCAACATCTGCAGAAGCTTTCGAGCCATCTACTTCAGCAAATTCAACTTTATAAGCTGATTGACTTGGCTTCTCTACGTAATAGATAATGTCTGAAATTTTAGTTATTCCAAATATAACAACAAAAATAACAACTACAGCTGCTATAATTTTATTAATTTCAAATGAGTCCATGATTTTTAATTATTATCCTCGTATAACATGTTAAACAAAAAAAAAACTAAATTTAAATTTAATTATTGCGTCTGAAAGACGCATAATACTTAGTTTATGAGCAATACAGTAATTTTAATCCCCTCAAGATTGGCTGCAACAAGGTTACCAAATAAACCTTTATTAAAAATTAACAATGTTTCAATTATCAATCACGTTTACAAAATTGCAAAATCATCTCTTATTGGAGAAAGTTATGTTGCAACCGGTGATAAAGAAATATTTGAAGAGGTCACTAAGCTTGGAGGAAAATGTATTTTAACCAAAAAAGATCATAAAACTGGAACCGACAGAATTTTTGAGGCTTATCAAGAGTTAAGAGATGACAATATTGAATATGTAATAAATCTTCAAGGAGATGAACCAATGCTTAATATTGAGGATGTTACTAATCTCCTCAAAAAAACTATTGAAAAAAAATCTAAAATTTCAACATTAGCTTGTCAAATTGAAGACGAAAAATTTTTCTTAAACAAAAATGTTGTAAAAGTAACAACAAAAGTGGAACTTCATCAAAACAATTTATCAACAGCAACATCATTCACTAGAGAAATTAAAAATAATCAAAAAAATATTTACCACCATATAGGAATATATATTTATAATGTTTCATATTTAGAAAAGTTTGTACAATTAGAGCAAACTCAGAATGAAAAATTTCAAAAACTTGAACAATTAAGACTAATGGATAACAATATTGAAATAGATGTTGGATTAGCAAAAACTAAACCAATTGGTGTAGATACTGATGAAGATTATCTAGAAATAAAAAAAATTATGGAATATAAAAATTAAATTATGAAAATTGCTTATCAAGGTGTTGCAGGAAGTTACAGCGAAAGTTGTGCTAAAAAAATGTATCCAGAGAGTGAAACAATACCCTGCAAAACATTTGATGAATGCTTTGAAAGGTCTAGTGAAGATAATTCAATAAAATCTTTAATTCCAGAATCAAATAAAACTACTGGAAATATTGGCGTCGAATATTTAATCTTTAAATACAGATTAAATATTTATGCAGAGCATTTTTTTCCAATTAACCATAATTTATTAGGATTAAAAGACTCCAAAATAGGAGACATAAAAGATGTTTACTCACATGCACAAGCATTAAGCCAATCTTCAAGTTTTATTAAAAAAAAAAAATTCACAGAAAATGTTAGAGCAGATACAGCTGGTTCAGCAAAATTTGTTTCAGAAACTAAAGACAAATCTAAAGCTGCTATAGCTTCTAGTCTAAGTGCAGAAATATATGGTCTTAAAATTCTACAAGAAAATGTACAAGATGACAAAGACAACGTGACTAGATTTTTATTACTTGGTAAAGATATTTTTCAGCCAGATTTTTCTGATGATAATCATATAACATCAATATTATTTAAGTTGAAAAGTAAACCTGCTGCTCTTTACTCTGCACTTTCAGGATTTGCAATAAATGGAGTTAACATGAGCAAACTACAAAGTTTTCCAGAAAAGAACTCATTTTCCTCATATTTTTTTCTGTGTGATATTGATGGACATATAGAATCTCCTAAAATCAAAAACTCACTTGAGGAATTAGGTCTGCATTGTCAAGATATGCACGTTCTAGGTGTTTATAAATCTGATAAATTTAGACAAAAATAAATCTATAACTTTCTTGTAGAATAGAAATTTTTATTGATATAATAAAGTTGGAGGCCAGTCAGGTGGTGTTACCACAAATCCCCCAGGATCGAAAGATAGCAAGGGTAGTGAGTATTTTCCAGGTTGGTTGGTCTCCTTAATAATGACAGAAAATTTAAAAGTACTAGCTTTAAAATATAGACCTCAAGTATTTGAGGATTTAATTGGCCAAGAGATTATTGCTGAAACAATTAAAAATTCAGTCATCTCCGATCAAACTGCGAACGCATTTTTATTCACTGGTATTAGAGGTGTTGGAAAAACAACTTTTGCAAGAATAGTTGCTAAGGCATTAAATTGTGAAAATGGTGTTGAAAATCTTTGCAAAAAAGATTTTTGTGAACATTGTAATTCAATTGTTAACTCAAATCATATTGACGTTTTAGAAATGGATGCTGCTAGTAAGACTGGTGTTGATGATGTAAGAGAGCTTATTGAATTTTCAAGATATGGACCAACAACTGCTAAATATAAAATTTTTATTATTGATGAAGTTCATATGTTAAGCAAACAAGCATTTAATGCACTTTTAAAAACATTAGAGGAACCACCAAAATATTTAAAATTTATTTTTGCAACAACTGAAATCAAAAAAATTCCTGTAACAGTAATATCGAGATGTCAACGTTTTGATCTCTCTAGAGTGAAATCTGAAGAGCTTTTTAATTATATAAAAATGATTAAAGACAAAGAAGGAGGTAAAGTTTCAGATGAAGCTTTAAAATTAATTGTTAAAATTTCAGAAGGATCTGTTAGAGATGCATTATCATTGTTAGATCGTGGACTTGTTGCCAATCAAAATGATGAGGAATTAAATTTAGATAAAGCACAAAGTATTTATGGATATTTTGATAAAAGTTCTCTGATAGAATTGATAAAAAATTTGTTAAGTGGAGATGAAAAAAAAGTATTTGAGTTGTATAGAAAAATTTATGATTCTGGCGTAGATCCCAAAATTTTTTTGAATGATTTTCTTGAGGTTTTATATTACCTAAAAAATATTAATTTTATAAATTTAGACGGAAATAATTTTTCTTTAAATGATCAAGATTTTAGTAATCTTTCCTCAATATCTGAAAATTTAGATTCAAAGGATATAATCCTTTTTTGGCAATTTACACTTGATACAATGGAGGAAATTAACATAGTTTCAAATCCAAATTTATCAGTTGAAATGTTCCTTTTCAGATTAATGAGAATAAAAGGTTTAAAGGAGAAAGATGTTGAGGAAAGCTTTACTGGAAAAAATCCTGATACTTTAATTAAAGAACCTGAAAAAAAAATTACAAGTAAAACAATAGATCAAATCAAAAATATTTCACAACAAGAAAAAATTGAACCAAATTTAAATAAAGATGAAGTAATAAATGAACTTAAAATAGGTTCATTTGAAAGTTTGATAAATCTATGTACGGAAAGGAAAGAAGCAAAGCTTAAATATGAGCTTGAAACTAATATAAATTTAGTTTCATTCACTGAGGGTTTAATAGAAATATCTTTTAATGAAAACTTAGACAAAGACTTTATTAAAAATCTATCTAACAAGCTGTACGAATGGACATCCAAGAGATGGATTATCTCTCTATCAAAAAACCAAGGACAAATTTCAAAAAAAGAAAAAAATAAAATTGATGAGAAAAAAATATTTAATAATGTTAAAAAGTCTGAAGCATATAAAAAAGTGATCGAAGCATTTCCTGATGCAGAATTAATAAATGTTGAGTTGAAAGAGGATTAGAATGACAGATTTTTCAAAATTAATGGAAAAAGCTAAAGAAATTGAGAGTAAAATGAAAGAAAGCCAAGAAAATATTAAAAAGATAGAGGTTGAAGGTGTTTCTGGAGCTAATGATGTAAAGGTTACGTTAAATGGAGAGGGAACTATGATCTCAATTAAACTTAGTGAAAATGTTTTAAAAGAAGAAAAAGTAATACTAGAAGATCTTATTACTGCTGCTCATAATAACGCGAAATCGCAACTTAAATCAAAAACAGCAGAGGAAATTTCTAAGGCCTCAGGAAATTTTGGAATACCCGGATTTAAGTGGCCTTTATAATTTAAATGCAAAATATTCCTGAAATAGAAAATTTAATTAAGCTAATATCTAAATTACCAGGGCTAGGACCTAAGTCAGCAAAAAGAATGATTTTGAAAATGATTAATAATCGTCAAGAATTATTAAAACCATTGGCTCAGAACTTAAGTGAAGTATTTAAAAATGTCATGAGATGTAAAATTTGTGGAACTTTAAAATCAAATAATAGTCCATGTGATAATTGTGAAAATAAGAGTAAAAGATTTAATAAAATTTGTGTTGTAGAAAATATTTCAGACCAATGGGCAATAGAAAGTTCATCTATTTTTCAAGGTTACTATCATATTCTTGGAGGAACACTTTCAAATAATAATAGTCAAAACAAGGAAGACCTGCTGATCAATTCTCTAGTAGAAAGAATAAGTAGGGATAATATAGATGAGGTAATTTTGGCAACAAGTGCAACCGTGGAGGGTCAAACTACTGCATTTTATATTCAAGATACTCTAAAAAAAACAAACATTAAGATTTCAAAACTAGCACAAGGTTTACCTGTAGGTGGGGAAATCGAAAATTTAGACGACGGTACTCTTATATCTGCTTTTAAAAATAGAAAAAAACTAGAAGCTTAATTAACTTTTTTTAATTAATCTGTTTAAGTGCAAGAGAGGTTCTGTATAGCCAGAAGGCTGTGACTTTCCATGAAAGATTAATTCACATGCTGCTTTAAAAGCAATAGATTTATTATACTCTGGTGACATGCTTTCGTAGCTAGAATCGTTTTTATTCTGTTTATCTACAACTTTTGCCATTTTTTTTAAAATTTCAAGAACCTGTCTATTCGAGCACAAGCCATGATGAAGCCAATTAGCAATATGTTGAGATGAAATTCTCAAAGTTGCTCTATCCTCCATTAATCCAATATTGTTTATATCTGGAACTTTGGAACAACCTATACCTTGATCAACCCATCTTACTACATAACCCAAAATAGTTTGGGCAGAATTTGAAATTTCAGTATTAATTTCATCAACAGACCAATTAGGACGATCTGCTATTGGTATAGTAAGAAGATCAGATAATTTTGATGGCTCTCTTTTTGATATTGATTTTTGTTTTTCAAAAACATTCACTTCATGGTAGTGCATAACATGTAATGCGGCGGCAGTTGGAGAAGGAACCCAAGCACAATTTGCACCTGCATTCACATGTCCAATTTTTTGTTCCATCATTTCCTTCATTTTGTCAGGCATGGCCCACATTCCTTTACCTATTTGAGCAACTCCTGAAAACCCACATTTTAAGCCTATATCTACATTATTATCCTCATAGGTTTTAATCCATTTAGACTCTTTCATATCTCCTTTTTTGATCATTGGTCCAGCTTCCATTGAGGTATGCATCTCATCACCAGTTCTATCCAAAAATCCAGTATTTATAAAAAATACTCTATCTTTAAGTGTTCTTATACATTCTTTGAGGTTTGCAGATGTTCTTCTTTCTTCATCCATAATTCCACACTTAATTGTATTTTTTTCTAATTTTAAAACTTCTTCAACTTTTGTAAAAATTAAATTAGTAAATTCTGTTTCCTCTGGACCATGCATTTTTGGTTTAACAATATAAATTGACCCTTTTCTCGAATTACCTTTTCTTTTTAAATCATGAATACAAGCTGCTGAGGTTAAGAAAGCATCCATTATTCCCTCAGGAACCTCTGATCCATCTTTTAAAGTGATTGCAGGGTTTGTCATTAAGTGTCCAACGTTTCTCACAAGCAAAAGACTTCTTCCATGAAGTTTTAATTTTTCACCATTCAATGAAGTGTAACTCCTATCTGGATTAAGTTTTCTTTCTAATTCCTTACCATTTTTTTCAAATATTGATTTTAAATTTCCTTTCATCAATCCTAACCAATTTCTATAACAAGTTACTTTATCTTCAGCATCTACTGCGGCTACACTATCTTCATGGTCACAAATTGTTGATACAGCAGACTCAATTATAATATCGCTTATACCAGCAGCATCTCTTGCAGCACTAAATGCTCTAGGATTAATAATTATTTCAAGATGAAGATTATTATTTTTTAAGATTATAGCATTTGGTTTGGCTGCATCCCCTCTATGACCAATAAACTTCTCTAAATCTGATAAATTATATTCTTTATTTTCCTTATATATTGAAAGTTTTTTATTCTTTACTACTAAACCAGTAATATCTTTCCAGTCAAGATCATTTATTTGAAAATATTTGTTCAAAAAGTTTCTAGTGTATTTAATTACTTCTTGTCCTCTTAAAGGATCATATTTTTCACTTCCACTTTCTTCAGACTCTATTATATTTGATCCATAAAGACTGTCATATAAGCTTACCCACCTTGCATTCGCTGCATTTAAACTATATCTAGAGTTCATTATTGGAACAACTAATTGTGGTCCTGCTATATTAGATATTTCTTCATCTAAGTTTTTAGTTGCTATTTTAAAATCTTCACCTTTTTTTTTCAAATAACCTATTTCTTCCAAAAAATTTTTGTATTTATTATAGTCAATCTCGTGGTCTCTATTTTTTTTATGCCACAGATCTATTTCTTGTTGTAATGTTTCTCTGATTTCGAGTAATTTTTTATTTTTAGGCGCTAATTCATGCACTACTTTGTCAAAGCCTTTCCAGAACTCGTCAGGACCAACATTAGTATCCAATAAAAGCTCATTTTTGACAAAATCAGCCAGATTTTTTGCTACAGATAAGTTGTGGATTTTGATGTATTGCTCTCTCATAAATTGAAAATCTTATAATAAATTGTCATTTTTGCGCAATCAAAATTGCTTATTTTAACAATTTATCGCCTTTTTTGTTTATAATACATACTTTAAATGAAAAATTATCTAAATTTTGAGACAGACATCAAAAATCTTGAAGAGGAATTAGATAAACTAAAAGACCCCTATAATCAGGAAGGTTTATCTGAAGTCGATACTTCAAAAATAAGCAAAGTTGAAGAAGAAATAAATGAAAAGTTAGAGAAAATTTATTCTAACTTAGATCCATGGCAGACAGCATTAGTTGCTCGTCATGAAGATAGACCTAAAGCAAAATTTTTTGTTGAAAATCTTTTTGATGATTTTATCCAACTTTCTGGAGATAGATATTATGGTGAGGACAAAGCTGTTATAGCTGGTTTTGCAAAATTTGATGGTAAATCTGTTTTAGTAATTGGTCAAGAAAAGGGATCAGATCTTAATAAAAGAATAGACCATAATTTTGGAATGATGAGACCAGAGGGTTATAGAAAAACAATTAGACTTATGGAGTTAGCTAACAAGTTTAAAATTCCAATTATTTCTATTGTTGATACTCCAGGAGCGTATCCAGGAGTTGGCGCAGAGGAAAGAGGTCAAGCTGAAGCAATAGCAAAATCTATTGAATGCTCTATGAAGTTAACAGTCCCTACAATTGCGATAATAATTGGAGAGGGTGGATCTGGAGGAGCAATAGCATTGGCATCATCCAATAAAGTAATTATGCTTCAAAACGCAATATACTCTGTTATTTCTCCTGAAGGATGTGCCACCATTTTATGGAGAGACCCAAAAAAAACTTTAGAAGCTGCAACTGCAATGAAAATGTCATCCAGCGATCTTTTAAAATTAAATATAATTGATGAAATAATCCCAGAACCAGTTGGAGGTGCTCATCGAGATAAAGATCTAGTATTGGATAATATAAGAGACTCATTAAAGAAAAATTTAGATTTTTTTGAGACAATGGATAAAGAGGAAATTCTTACTCATAGAAAAAATAAATTTTTGTCAATTGGAAGAAATAAAGGATTTACAACACAATCAGAAGATGGAAATGATCTATCTATGAAGGCAAGTGTAGTTGAAAAAATTTATCGAAACTTTAAAAAGAATTCTAAAATTTATTATGGTGTTTCTGTTATAGCTTTATTAATTTTACTTTTAAGTATTTTTTTATAAAGCCCCATGGCAATGTTTATATTTCTTTCCAGAATTACAAGGGCAGGGTTCATTTCTTCCAATCTTTTTTGTTGAAAGCTCGTCAAATTTTTTACTTAAATTTTCATTTCTTTGTTCTTCTTGGCTACTTTCTATAAGCTTTAAATTAAACAAAATTGTAATTAAATCATACTTAAGTTTACTTAATAAATTTTCAAAAAGTGTAAATGCCTCTTTCTTATATTCTACTAAAGGATCTCTTTGTCCATAAGATCTTAAACCAATGACTTGTCTTAATTGTTCTAAATATTGAATATGTAATTTCCAATTTTGATCAATTAGTTGTAAAAAAATTCTTTTTTCTATTTCGTTATATTGCTCTTCATTTAATATTTTTATTCTCTCTTCTCTTGAACTTTTAAATTTATTTTTTATTTTTTCTTCAAACGCCTTATTTTCAAGATTGACTAATTCATTAATTTCAATTTCTTCAAATGATTTTCCTAATAAAGATTTTAATTGCATATTGATTTCATTTGATCCTGCATTGGCTAACTTTTTTGTTTTCTTAAGTTTCAAATCATCAATAATTTCATCCAGAAAATTTTCAGAATATTGCTTAGAGTCTTTATTTTCAATTACTTCATTTCTTTGTGAAAATATTACTTGCCTTTGATCGTTTAAAACATTGTCAAACTTCAAAAGAGTTTTTCTAATATCAAAATTTCTTGCCTCAACTTTTTGTTGTGCTCTTTCCAATGCTTTATTTATCCAAGGATGGTCTATACTTTCTCCATCTTTAAGTCCAAGTTTTTCAAGTATATTATTCATAGACTCAGACCCAAATATTCTCATCAAATCGTCCTCTAAACTTACATAGAATATAGAACTACCTTCATCACCTTGTCTGCCTGATCTTCCTCTCGCTTGATTATCTACTCTCCTACTTTCCATTCTTTCTGTACCAATGACAAACAATCCTCCCAATTTTTTTATCTCAGCTTTATCACTTTCATCCTGACCTCCCAATTTGATATCAACACCTCTACCTGAAATACTCGTAGTAATAATTATTGATTTTTTTTTCCCTGCATCTGCAATAATTTCAGCTTCTTTTTGGTGATTTTTCGCGTTTAAAACTGTATGTTTTATATTTTTTTTATCTAATAGGTTTGAGAAGTGTTCAGATTTATTTATACTTGAAGTGAAAACTAATAATGGCTGACCTTTTGCGTTACATTCAACAATCTTACTAATTATTGCTTCGTCTTTTTCGTTACTAGTTCTAAATATTTGATCATTCGAGTCTTCTCTTATCATCTTCTTATTAGTAGGTATCGACACTACTGGTAGATTATAAATTTCAAAAAACTCCTCTGATTCTGTTAAGGCCGTACCAGTGCAGCCGGCTATTTTTTTGTAGAGTTTAAAGAAATTTTGGTAGGTAATTGATGCTAAAGTTTGATTTTCAGCATTAATTGTTAATTTTTCTTTTGCCTCTAGACTCTGATGAAGGCCATCACCAAACCTTCTTCCTGGCAGCTGTCTACCTGTTTGCTCATCAATTATGATTATTTGCCCATCTTTTACAATGTAATCTCTACCACTCTGAAATAGATGGATTGCACGTAATGATTGATTAACTAAATGAACAATATGAAGGTTTTCTGGATCATAAAAATTTTTATTTTTTAGTATTCCAGCATTAGAAAATATATTTTCAACATTATCCACACCTTTATTAGTTAACAAAATATTTCTATCCTTTTCATCTATTTCAAAATCCTCTTCTTTCAAATTTTTCACAAGTTTATCAACAGCTATATATTGATTAGTTTTATCTTCTGTTGCTCCTGAAATTATTAGAGGTGTTCTAGCCTCATCAATTAAACAAGAGTCAATTTCATCAACAATTGCATAATTATGTTCTCTTTGAACCATAGTCTCTTTGGAAAATTTCATATTATCTCTTAAATAATCGAAGCCCAATTCACTATTAGTAGAGTAAGTTATATCTTTTGAATAATTTTCTTTTCTCTCCAAATCATCTTGTCCAGTATTTATATATCCACAAGTCAAACCTAAAAACTCATAAATCTTACCCATATTCTCGCTATCTCTCTTAGCCAAATAATCATTTACAGTTACTATATGGACACCTTTTTTTTCTAGAGCATTAAGGAAAGCTGCAAGAGCTATGGTTAATGTTTTACCTTCTCCAGTTTTCATTTCTGCAATTTTATTCTCATGGATTACAACGCCACCAATTAGCTGAACATCAAAGTGTCTTTCATTTCTTATTCTCTTAGAGGCTTCCCTAACCATTGAAAAAGCTTCAGGCAATACTTCGTTTAAACTTTTACCATTTTTAATATCTTCAATTAGTTTCTCAGTTTTTTTTGGAAACATTTCATCAGATAAATTTTTTAAGTCTTTTTCTAAAAGATTAACTTTATTGATTATTTGTTGAATTCGGCCTAGTTCCTTTTCATTTCCGCTTTTAATAAGCTTTGAAAATATATTAAGTGGGTTGAACATTTTGATATAAAATTAAATATTTGAAATATATAGTAATTAATTAATTATTTTAAATATCATGAAATTTAACATAAACAATTTTATAAATACTAGCAGCCAAAGCTCTAAAATTGTTGATTTTCAGGATTTAGATCATATTGATGGAGTCTCGATTTCTGCAGTCAGCGCCGGCTTATATAAATTTAAGAGAGATGAATTAGTTTTATTTTATTTTAGAGATGGTGCAAATTATGCTTCTGTATATACACAATCAAAGTTAATATCAGAAAATCTTAAATGGAATAAAAAAATTAAAGCAAAAAAAATATTTGCATTATTAGTTAACACTAGAAATGCCAATGCATTAACAGGTCCAGACGGCTATAATGCATTGAAGAAAATTTCTTTAGACTTGTCCTCAAAATTAACTGTGATACAGAAAAGAGATGAAGATGCTCCAAAACAAATTTCTTCAAAAGAAATACTTTTTGGTTGTACAGGTACAATAGGAGAGAAATTTCCATTAGAAAAAATTAAAAATTCACTACCTGAATTAGTTAAGAAAATAAAATATACACAAAATAAATTAATCTGGATGAAAGCTGCAATGGGCATAATCACAACAGATTTAAAACCCAAAGTATCAATGGCCGAAACAAAAATTGGTTCATCAAAAATTAAAATTTATGGAATTGCAAAAGGTTCAGGCATGATTTACCCCAATATGGCAACTACATTGGGTTATATATTTACTGATGCAACTTTATCCTCATCAGTTTTAAATGATGTATTAAAAAATAATATAAAGTCGACATTCAATGCAATTTCATGTGATGGTGACACAAGTACAAATGATATGGTTTCTATATTTTCAACAAGCAAAGTTAATCACTCAGAAATTAAAAAATATAGTGACAGTAAACTTAAAAATTTTAACAAGGCAGTTCATGATGTCTTATTAAATTTAGCTAAGCAAGTCGTTTCTGATGGAGAAGGAGCTTCTAAATTTATTTCTATTAATTGTATTAACTGCAGAACTGAAAAAGATGCAAAAAATATATCTTTTAAAATAGCAAACTCATTATTAGTTAAGACAGCCATTGCGGGAGAAGATCCAAACTGGGGGAGAGTAGCTATGGCAATTGGAAAGAGTGACTTTAAAATTAATGAACAAAAATTATCTATTTCTTTTGGACAATATAAAATTTATCACAAAGGATCTTTATACAAATCTTATGACGAAGAAAAAGTTAAGGAATACATGAAAGGTCAAATAATTGAAATAGAAGTTGATATTGGTCAGGGTACCAAAAAATTTAAATCGTACACTATGGATTTAACAAAAAAATATGTTGAAATTAATGCGGATTATAGGACTTAACTATATTGAAATTTCATAGACTAATATTTAAATAATAAATATGATCAAGTATTTGCTAAAATGTAAAGATTGTAAGCAAGAATTTGAAAGCTGGTTTAGTACCTCAAATGAGTATGATAGGTTGCTGAAATTAAAACTTTTAAATTGTCAATCCTGTGAGTCCATAAATGTTGAAAAATCCTTGATGTCACCTAATTTATTGAACACCAAGAAAAAAGAAAACCTAAAAGAAATAAAAAAATATAAAGATGTAAGAAAAAAACTTTCTGACTACAAAAAATTTGTAAAAGATAATTTTGAGTATGTTGGAGAAAATTTTGCGTATAAAGCAAGATCAATCCATTATGATAAAAAGAAACCCAAAAAAGGTATATATGGTAGTGCTTCTCTTAAAGATGTTAAGGAGTTGAGAGAAGAAGGAATAGAAACTGACATTATTCCATGGATAGAGGCAGATAAAAATTAAATTTTCTTAAATTCTGAAATGTAATTGACAGACTTATCAGAGGTTACAGACCATTTATTTAAGATAGGGTTAAAAGTTATTCCATCAATTTTTTTTAATTTTAAAGAATTTTTTTTACAAATATCTGTTAAATATTCAGGTTTAACAAATTTTTCCCAGTCATGAGTACCTATTGGCAACCACTTCAAGACATACTCAGCTCCCACAATTGCAAATAAGTAAGATTTTAGAGTTTTGTTCAAGGTTGCAATGAACATGATACCTGATTTTTTTAAAAACTTTGAACTTTCTTTAATAAAAAAATCAACATCTTCAACATGTTCAACAATTTCCATGTTTAAAATTATATCAAATCTTTTCTTAATTTTTAAATTTTCTGGGGAGGAATTATAGTATTTAATTTTAAGTTTACTTTTCCTTAAATGATACTTCGCCACTTGTATATTTTTAAAAGAAGCATCTATACCAACAACATCAGCCCCAAGCTTAGCTATAGGTTCTGAGAGTAATCCACCACCGCATCCAATATCCAAAATACTCAAGCCTTTAAAGGGCTCATGTTTTTTTTTAATTTTAAACTCAGATAAAATTGTATCTCTTATGTATTTTATTCTGATAGGGTTAAATTTATGTAATGGCTTAAATTTTCCATTAGGATCCCACCATTCCCCAGCTATTTTCGAAAATTTTTCTATTTCTTTTTTATTTATTGTGTTATTTTTCATTGTTTATTGACATTACAATCAAGATGTATTTTATCAATACATTTTAATTTATATTAAAAAAAATTATCAATGAAAATAATTGTATTAAAATTTGGAGGTACTTCAGTTGGTACAACTGATAGGATTAAAAAGGTTGCAAAGATCATTGCTAAATATAAAAAAAAATACGATGTAATTGTATTGTCATCTGCGATGAGTGGTGTGACAAATAATTTAATCAATTTATCCAAAAAAATAAGCAAAAATTTTTCGGACTCAGAATATGATGTGTTAGTTTCATCAGGAGAGCAAGTATCCTGTGCACTGATTTCAGGAGAATTGTTAAATAAAGGTTTCAATTCCAGATCTTGGATGTCATGGCAAATCCCTATCATAACTGAGGGAAAATATAAATTTTCAAGAATTAATAAAATTAACAAAAGTCAAATAGTGAGTTATTTAAAAAAAGGAGGGATCCCCATAGTTACAGGATTTCAAGGTATTAATAAAAAAAATAGAATAACTACTATTGGCAGGGGTGGCACAGATGCAAGCGCAATTATGTTTGCTAAGTTTTTCAATGCAGAAAAATGTATAATATATACAGATGTGGATGGTGTTTATTCTACAGATCCAAATAAACTTAAGTCAGCAAAGAAAATAAAAGTTATATCATATGAAGAAATGCTAGAAATGGCTTCTCTTGGAGCTAAAGTTATGCAACCTCATTCAATTCAAGATGCTAGGTTGAATAGGGTAGATATAGAGGTTAGATCTTCTTTTACAGATAATGAAGGCACTCTAATAACAAAAAGAAAAAATATAATAAATAATAAGATTATAACTGGTATTTCAAATACAACTAATGATGCCAAAGTGACTCTTTTAGGCGTAAGAGACAAGCCTGGTATTGCAGCGTCAATTTTTAAACCGCTATCTGAAAATTCAATAAATGTAGATATGGTAGTACAAAACATATCTGCTAATGGAAAAGAAACTGATTTAACTTTCACAATAAAATCGGATGATCTTAGCAAAACAAAAAAAATTATATTGCAAAATAAAAAAATAAATTTTAGAGATTTGATATTTGACAAGAATGTTTCAAAAGTATCAATAATTGGAGTAGGAATGGTTACTACTCCTGGGGTTACTTATAGAATGTTCCAGACACTTGCTAAGCAAAAAATAAATATCCAAGTAATATCTACTTCAGAAATAAAAATTTCTGTGTTGATAGATAAAAAAAATATAAGAAAAGCTATATTTTCTCTACACAAAGAATTTAAATTAAATAAATAATTTATGAACATTAGACCATTTAGGGAAATAAAAAGAAGGAAAACAAAAGAAATTAATGTCGGTCATATAAAAGTTGGAGGAGATAATCCAATTTCTGTTCAATCAATGACTAATACATTAACTAAAGATGTTAAAGAAACTGTAAATCAAATTGAACAAATTGAAGAGGCGGGAGCTGATATCGTAAGAGTATCGTGTCCAGATGAAGACTCAACTAAAGCACTGAAAGATATTATTAAAAATACTTCTATACCCATAGTTGCTGACATACATTTTCACTACAAAAGGGCAATAGAGGCTGCAGAGAGTGGAGCTGCTTGTCTAAGAATAAACCCTGGGAATATTGGAGATAAAAAAAAAATTAAAGAGGTAATTTCAGCTGCAAAAAATAACAATTGTTCTATTAGAATTGGCGTTAATGCTGGATCTCTAGAACAAGACTTATTAGAAAAATACAAAGAACCTTGTCCAGAAGCATTAGTTGAGAGTGCATTAAGAAATATTAGTATTGTTGAAGATTTTGATTTTCATAAATTTAAAGTAAGTGTTAAATCCTCTGATGTATTTTTGTCTATTGAAGCTTACAGACAACTTTCTATGGTTACTGATTATCCATTACATCTAGGTATCACTGAAGCAGGAACATTTTTACCTGGTAGTATAAAATCCTCTATTGGCTTTGGATCACTTCTTATGAGTGGTATTGGAGACACTATAAGAGTTTCTTTATCTGACGATCCGGTAGAGGAGATAAAAGTTGGAAATGAAATACTTAAATCACTAAATTTACGAAATAGAGGGGTAAAAATTATTTCCTGCCCATCATGTGCTAGACAAGCATTTAATGTAATTGAAACTGTTAAAAAGTTGGAAGAAAGACTATCCCACATAAAAACTCCTATTTCACTGTCTATAATAGGATGCGTAGTAAACGGTCCAGGTGAGGCAGCACAAACTGATGTAGGTATTACTGGAGGAGGGAAAGGTACTAACATGCTTTATTTAAATGGAGTTGAAAGTGAAAAAATATCAAGCGATGAGATGATTTCCAAGGTTGTGAGATTGGTCGAAGAAAAAGCAGATGAAATCGAAAAAGAGAAATAATGGTACCTTTATCAAAAGTCCAAGATTTAATAGCAAAACATTCCAAATTGGAAAAAGAACTGTCCTCACAAGAAATTGATAAAAAATCTTTTGCTGAAAAGTCAAAAGAGTACTCCGATTTAAGTGAAATTATAAAAGAAGCAGTTTCTTACTTTAATTTTCAAAAAAACAAAGATGAATTGAAAAATTTAATTGATAGTAATGATACAGACAAAGAGATGAAGGATTTAGCTATAAGTGAATTAAATGTGCTTGAAAAAAATAATGAATTTAACGAAAAAAAAATCAAATTATTTTTGCTACCAAAAGATGAAGCAGATACGAAAAATGCTATGATTGAAATAAGAGCTGGAACAGGAGGTTTAGAAGCAAGTTTATTTGCTTCAGATCTGTTTAAGATGTATGAAAAAGTAAGTCACAAAAAAAAATGGTCACTAGAAGTTATATCGATCTCTAAAAGTGATGCTGGAGGATTAAAAGAAGTTATTGCATCTATAAAAGGCAAAAATATTTATTCATCATTAAAGTATGAAAGTGGAGTTCATAGAGTTCAAAGAGTTCCAGATACTGAAACCCAAGGTAGAGTCCATACATCTGCAGCTACGGTTGCGGTGATGCCAGAAGCTGAAGAAGTTGATATAAAAATTGAGGATAAGGATTTAAGAATTGATGTATTTAGAAGTAGTGGCCCTGGAGGTCAAAGTGTAAACACAACAGATTCTGCCGTGAGAATTACACACATTCCTACTGGTATAGTTGTCAGCCAACAAGATGAAAAATCACAAATAAGAAATAAAGAAAAAGGTTTAAAGATTCTTAGATCAAGAATTTACGAATTAGAGAGACAAAGAAGAGATGAAGAAAGATCTAAAGATAGAAAAAGTAAAATAGGTACTGGAGATAGGTCAGAGAGAATTAGAACTTATAATTTTCCTCAAGGAAGAGTAACAGATCATAGAATTAATTTTACTCTACATAAATTGGCTGAATTTATGGAAGGGGAAATATTTGATGAGATGATAGAAAACTTGGTAATTCAAGCACAAGAAGATGAACTTAGCAGTATATGAAAATGATTTATAGTGAAATATTAAAAAAAGGGGAAAATTTTTTAAAAAAAAATAAAATTAAAAATCCTCATCTGGATACTGAATTAATTTTATCAAAAGTTATAAACAAAAAAAGAGAGGAAATATTATTGAACACTAATAATAATTTAAAAAAAAAAGACTTAATAAAATTTAAAAAATATTTATCTAGAAGATATGAAAAAGAACCAATGGCATATATTCTTGGTTATAAATATTTTTGGAAACATAAGTTTTTAATCAACAAATCTGTTTTGATACCACGGCCAGATACTGAAAAAGTGGTAGAGGAAACTTTAAAGAATTTACCAATAGAGAAGTCTAAAAAAATTTTAGAAATTGGAACAGGATCAGGGTGCATAATAGTTTCTGTATTAAAAGAGAGACCAAAATGTAAAGCAACAGCAATAGATATATCTAAAAATGCAATAAATATTGCAAAAACTAATGCAAAATTACATCAATTGGAAAATAAAATTAATTTTATTAATATCGATATTGACAAATTTAAATCTTATAACTATGATTTAATTATATCTAATCCTCCATACATAAATAGTATTGAATTGAAAAGGTTAGATGATGATATAAAATTCCATGAACCTACGTTGGCATTATCAGGAGGTTTAGATGGATTTAAATATTTAAAAAAAATAATTGTAAAAAGTAATAAATTGTTAAAAATAAATGGAAAATTAATACTTGAGATCGGACATCGACAAAAAAATCAATGTTCAAAAATACTAAACGAAAATGGTTACTATATTAATCAAATATCTAAAGATTTATCTGGAAAAGATAGATGTGTAGTAAGTACTAAATTATAATAATGAATAACTTCAAAAATAATAACAGAAGAAATCGATACAAACCGAATGGAGATAGAGGTTTTAGAAGAAACGGAAATGGACATAAGTCCAATGGTGATTTTGGTAATGGATCATCTTTTAAAAGAAGACATCCAGGAAAAAATAATCAAAATGCTGCAAAACTCGTTGAGAAATATAATGATCTTGCAAGGGAAGCTCTATCAAATGGAGACAAAATTTTGTCTGAGAACTATTTGCAGCACTCAGAACACTTTTCTAGAATTCTTATAACTCAAGAAAATTCTAGAAACCAAAATGAAAATACAGTGGATGCTAATACTACCGACCACGCAAAAGTAATGATTGATAATAAAGAAGCAGAAAAAAACAACAATTAAATAAATTACATTTTAGATATTAAATCAGATTTTAGAACATCAATTTTAATTTTATTTACTTCAAATATTTTACGCTGATCACCTTTTAATACTTTTCCAGAAGGAAGTTTAAGTTTTTGCGAATTTATTTTTTTTCCATTTTCAATAACTTCATAATGTAGATGTGGACCAGTTGAGAGACCCGTTGAACCTACATAACCAATTATTTGACCTTGTTTAACTCTAGTACCTTTTTTTATACCTTTAGCAAACTTTGACATATGGGCGTAAATAGTTTGATAAACTCTATTGTGTTTTATTTTCACACAATTTCCTCCACCGCCACACCACTGGGCTCTAACCACCAAACCATCTCCTGATGCAAGTATAGGTGTACCAGTTGGGGCAGCAAAATCAGTTCCAGTATGCATTTTTGTAAAACCTAGAATAGGATGCTTCCTTTTTCCGAATGAAGAAGATAATCTTGCTCCATTTATTGGTGTCTTCATTAAAGTTTTTCTCATACTCTTTCCATTTTCATCAAAGTAATCAATTTTGTTTTGCTCATGCTCATGTCTATAAAGTTTAAGATCTTTATTTTGTAAACTTAAATTAGCAAAAATTATATTTCCCGTTTCAATTACGTCTTTATTTTCATTTAAGAATTCCTCGTAAATGATTTGAAAACTATCGTTTTTCCAAATATCTCTTTGAAAATCTACTTGAAAACCATACAATCTAGCAAATTCAATAATAATATTAGGCTTAATTTCTAAACTTGTTGCTGATTGGTACAGACTATCAGTAATTTTACTTTCTTTATAAGTAATAACTTTTGTTAAATCTTTTTCTATTATTTTTGATTTAAAATTATTATCGACCAAATCTCTA
>CABZCA010000008.1 GCA_902524115.1 uncultured Pelagibacteraceae bacterium
AGATTTTTTGCATTATTAAACAATGCATTGTGATCAATCGTATTTTTTTTAAATAGAAAAATAAATAACTCAATTAAGTCAGAACTATTATTCTCAGATACATTGGATAGCTGAATAGATTTAAATAAATTTAAAACTGTATTAACTACACGTAAATTGTTGGGTGCAATATTTAGTGATTTTTTCAAATAAAATAAAGATTTTTGAAATTGTCCAGTCTCTTGGAAAATAATTCCAAGAACATTGTAAGCATTAATATTATTTGGTTCAATTTCGATAACTCTTTCAAAGCACTTTACAGCATCATGATATTTTTTTTGATTATATAAAGTTATACCTTTATTAAAATGTGCTAATAAAAAATTAGGTTCTATTTGAATTACTTTTTCAAAATAATTTATCGCTTCTGATAGCTCTCCTGTGCTCAATAATAAATTACCAATATGGAGATTTATATTTGGATTATTAGGACTTAACTTATGAGCTTTAGCGAGTAGTGGCTTAGCGAGATTAAAATTTTGTAATTGCGAATATAATGTACCCAATTGATAATTAGCCTCTACATGATCTTTGTTTAGAGCTAATATTTCTTTATATAATTTTTCAGCTAATTTAATTTTTTTATTTTTATGATTTTCAATAGCTAAACCCAGTTTTTCCTGAATTTTTAACTCACTTGATCTCACTAAATTGTATAGCCTAATTTTGAACTTTTTATAAAATTATTGTCACTAAAAATATCATTAATTTTTTTTCTCAACCTATAGATATGAGTTTCTACCGTATGTGTTTCTAATTTAGAATTATGACCCCACACTTCGGTTTGTAATTTACTAATTTTAACTGGTGTTTTTGAATTATTTAAAAAAATAATAATATTCGACTCTCTTTCTGTTAAGTCTAAACTTTTATCTTTATTAAAAATTTTTCTTGAATTTAAATTTAATTTATAAAGTCCAAGATCTATCTCAGATTGCTGATTGTATTTTTTTTTTAAGAATCTAATATTAATGCTCTCAATTAATTTAGCAATTGTGATTGGGTAATGATTTATAGTTATTTGATTTTCAAAACCTTTTAATTTTTTATTTGAAATTATTAAGCAGTTATTTTCATCTTTTAAACTTAATTCAGAAATTTTTTTTATATTAAGTAAATTAAAACTGATGTGCTCATCTATTTCTACCAATAATTGATACAAAATTTTAAAATCATAAATTACTAAAGTTTGATTATTCATATATAACATAGAATATGACAATTATTTTAAAAGATAAAGCAACACTTGTATTTGATGATTTTATTTTCAGATGTGCAATTGGAGTGAAGGGAATTACAAAAAAAAAGGTTGAGGGAGACAAAAAAACTCCAATTGGAACATTTTCTCTAGGAAATTTATATTATAGAAAAGACCGAAATATTAAACCTTTAACAAAATTAAAGTGCATTCCTATTAAAAATGATATGGGATGGTGTCATGATGTAAATAGTAAAAAATATTACAATAAATTAATTAAAATTAATAAAAAGATTAGATATGAAAGATTATTTAGGAAAGATAACAAGTATGATTTTATTATTCCGATAAATTATAATTCAAAAAAACCTAAAATAGCAAAAGGTAGTGCAATTTTCATACATCTAACAAAGAATTTTAAGCCTACATCAGGATGTGTGGCACTTGATAAAAAAGACTTTTTAATTCTAGCTAAATTAATAAATAAAAAAACTAAAATAAAAATAAACTAACCTCTTTTTCCAAATATATTTGATCCAATTCTCAAAAAAGTTGATTCAAACTCTATTGCATTAAGATAATCTGAAGACATCCCCATACTTAGTTCTGTTAAATTAATTAATTTATTTAATTCACTCATCTTTGAAAAAAATTTTAAGGAATCTTCTTCAAACGGTGGAATGCACATTGTTCCAACTATATTAAGCCCTAAATCTTTAGAAAAATTATAAAAATCTAATAAATTTTCCTTCATTATCCCAGATTTTTGACTCTCTTCACCAAGATTTATTTGAATAAAAATTTTGGGTCTTAAATCTTGTTTTTTTTGTTCTTCAGCAATTTTTTTTGCCAATTTCTCACTATCTAAAGAATGGATATAATCAAAAATTTTGATAGCAAATTTAACCTTATTTGTTTGTAGTTTTCCAATTAAATGAAGCTTTATTTTTTCATTTTGTTTTTTTATATCTGTCCATTTTTCAATAGCTTCTTGAACTTTATTTTCACCATAGTCTAGGTGGCCATATTCGATAAGTGGCAAAATATGATCAATTTTAAAAGTTTTGGATACCGCAATTATTTTGGGAATTTTATTTTTTTCATTTAATTCAAGTAATTTTGATTTGATTGAGGATTGAATAGATAATAGATTTTCAACAGTCTGATGCATAAAAAATTTCTTAAAAAGTATTACTTTATAGATAAATTTAACAAAAGAAACTTGGATAAACAGAGCAAAAATACCACAATTATCTATAGAAATTATAATAAAAATTATGATTTAAAAGAAATACTTAACTTAAAAAACTATTGTAGAAAGAAAAAATTCAAGTTTTTAATCTCTAATAATTTAAAGTTATCAATTAAATTAAATCTAGATGGAGCTTATATTCCTTCATTTAATTCAAGCTTTAAACATCTAAGTTATAAATTTAAAAAAAATTTTATACTTTTGGGTTCCGCTCATAATCTGAAAGAAATCAGGGTAAAGGAAATTCAAAAAATAGATTTAATTTTTTTATCGTCAATATTTAAGGAAAATAAAAACTTCTTAGGTATTAATAAGTTTAAGTTAGTCTCAGAATTTTCAAATAACCCAATTGTAGCTCTTGGGGGAATTTCACAAAAGAATGAAAAACTAATTAGATTAACAAAGGCTGAAGGTATTGCGGGTATTTCTTATTTTGAAAACAAAAAAAAGGCCCCTAAAAAGGGGCCTTTTAATTTTATTTAATCAATACAATTAGAATGCAAATGCTACATTCAATTCGTATGCATTATTGTCAACAGTTCCTGTTCCACCTACGTTATCCATTGAACCATAAGTTCCTGAAACAGTCATTCCACCAGATGTGTATGAGAACGATACTGCAGTTGCTTCTTGGTCATCTAATGTTGTACTTTCGTGCTCAACTGTAGATGTGTTCAATGATACAGATAGATCATCACTTACAGCGTAAGATATTCCCAATATAGTTGTATCTCTATCTGAGCTTGCAGTTGCATGATCAACGTCATTAGCTTGGAAACCAACTGACATAGCTCCAGCCGTGTAAATTGCTGCGAAGTTTACGTTATCTATTCCTGCTGCGGCATCATTGTTTTCACCCATTGCAGCGTAAACAGTTAAACCGTCAATACCAGTATATTTTACACCGTATTCAGTTGAACCTTCTACAGCAGCTGTAAGACCTGAAGGTGCATAAGAAGCTTTAAGCTCTAAACCATCAGTTATAGTATAGTCATAAATGAATAGGTTATGCGTTTGAGCTCCACCACCATCAACTGCAGATGCAGTTCCGTTATACGGAACACCGTTTGCTTCCTCGTTAGCGTTCGGAGTTAAGTCGTCCCACTGAGTAATTACTCCAGTAGTTCCACCACCAACAAACGTTAATGTTCCCATATCACCTGTGTCTATTGCGATACTGTTAGCATCAATAGCTGCACCATCAAGCTCAATACCGTGAGTTATAGTCATACCGTTATCCATTTCTCCAGTTGTAGAGAAAGTGATAGAATCAGACATACTAAAACCATTACCATCATCACCATTATCGGCACCAACATAAGTTATCTTACTAGTTGCTGACATAGTGATATCTGCAGCTTGCGCTGAAGATGCAACTAATACAGTTCCTAATGCAGTCAATCCGATTTTTTTTAGATTGTTCATATTATTACCTTTCGTTTAATGTTTAATATTAATATTAACGGGTCTTTTTTATTTTTTTTTAATTCTAAAAAAAGCTGATTTATTATTAGTAAATTATACCTATATAATTTGTTTTCAGTGTTATTGATTTATGTAAGTATATTAGCGTTTAATGTATTTTATATTTACATGTAATTTTTATATGTATCTTACAAATACAAATTTAATACAAAGTGTTGTAATTTTATCATACAATCTAACTCTAGGTTAATAATGCATCAAACTTAGTATGTCATTTTAACATAAGATTAATTTACTTATTAAATATAAAAGTAATATTAATATTTTTTAAACCTATTAAAATTTAAATGCAAAAAGTATTTTCTTATCTATACAAAGACTTAATTAATAACATATCAAAAAATGGTCATCCTTATGAAAAATTTTTATTTAAAAGTAGATCTCACTCAATTATAGTTTTTTGTATTGCTTCAAATCAAAGTACTACTTTAGAATTATTGTGTGAGAGCATTCCATACAAAGTAGTTAGCAGATCAACTATTCAATCTATTTTGAAAGAGGGTGTAGCTAACAATTTTTTTTCTAAAGAAATCGATAGTAAAGATAAAAGACAAAAGAATTATAAACTTAGCAAAGAGTCAAAAGGAATATTAGAAAATTGGTTAAAAAATCAAAAAAAGTTTTTATCCATGTTAGAAGCCGCATAAAAAAAGGCCCCTAAAAAGGGGCCCTTTTATATAGTATTTAAACAATACAATTAGAATGCAAATGCTACATTCATTTCGTAAGCATTGTTGTCAACAGTTCCTGTTCCACCTACGTTATCCATTGAACCGTAAGAACCAGATACAGTCATTCCACCAGATGTGTATGAGAATGAAACACCAGTTGCTTCTTGGTCATCTAATGTTGAACTTTCGTGCTCAACTGTAGATGTGTTCAATGATACAGATAGATCATCACTTACTGCGTAAGAAATACCAATCATAGTTGAATCTCTGTCTGAACTAGCTGTTGCATGATCAACGTCATTAGTTTGGAAACCAACTGACATAGCTCCAGCCGTGTAAATTGCTGCAAAGTTTACGTTATCAACTCCTGCTGCTGCATCGTTATTTTCACCCATTGCAGCGTAAACAGTTAAACCGTCAATACCAGTATATTTTATACCGTATTCAGTTGAACCTTCTACAGCTCCAGCTAGACCTGAAGGTGCGTAAGAAGCTTTAAGCTCAACGCCATCAGTTATTGTGTAGTCATAAATGAATAAGTTATGCGTTTGAGCTCCACCACCGTGTACAGATGATGCTGTTCCATTGAATGGTCCAGCTGCATGTGCTTCTTCGTTAGCTGTTGGAGTTAAATCATCCCACTGAGTAATTACTCCAGTAGTTCCACCACCAACAAATGTTAATGTTCCCATGTCGCCTGTGTCTATTGCGATACTGTTAGCATCAATTGCTGGTCCATCTAACTCAATACCGTGAGTTATTGTGAAACCATTGTCCATTTCTCCAGTTGTAGAGAAAGAGATTGAGTCTGACATAGACCATGTGTTACCATCGTCACCATTATCAGCTCCCATATAAGTTATCTTACTAGTTGCTGACATAGTAATATCTGCAGCTTGCGCTGAAGATGCAACTAATACAGTACCTAATGCAGTCAAACCTATTTTCTTTAGATTGTCCATATTATTACCTTTCGTTAATTGTTTAATATTAAACAGGTACTATTTACCAATTAATTTAAGTATTTTATTTTAATAATTATATTTAAGAGTTTATTTTGTAATAGTGTTGCATTTATACATCATTAAAAATTCCCATTTTATTGGTATTTTTTAATATATTTGAAAAAATCCTTTTTGTTTTTGGGTTTTTTAAACTAAAACCAATTTATGGAAAGAATTATGTCATTTTTAAAAATAGTGAGATTTTTGGTCTTTTCTGGTTTCGTTTTAATTTCACTAGTTTCATGCGAAGGAATGCCTGGAGGAGATGCCCGTGAAAATCCGCCAAATCCAGAGTTAAGAGTTAAAAAAAATCTTGAGGAAGGTAGAGGGTTTAGATTAGATTCAGCTATAAAAGGAAGTTTTGGAAAAGGTGGAGATTTTTTATTTGCAAGTGCAAATGAACTATGGCGAGCATCACTTGATACAATTGATTTTATGCCATTATCTTCCGTGAATTACAGTGGAGGAATTATCATAACAGATTGGTATTCAGATGGAAATAATTTAGACGAATCTGTAAAAATTTCAATACGTTTTTTAACAAATGAAGTACGGTCAGATGCACTTGATATAAAAGTTTTTTATAAAAAATGTAATCAAATAATTAATTGTAAAGTAAGTCAAAAAACTGGTTCACTTGTTGCCGAGCTTAAAAAAGAAATTTTAACAAAAGCTGCAATTTATAAAAAACAAAATAAAGACAAAAATTTTAAAGAGTATAAAGGTTCAAAAAAACTTTCTAAATAACTAGGAAAATAAAAAATTAAGTGAACTCCGAGAGATATAATTTTAAAACAGTTGAACAAAAGTGGCAAGAAAAGTGGCAAAAATCAAAGATTTTTGCCTCAAAAATAGATAAATCAAAAGAAAAATTTTATTGTTTAGAAATGTTTCCTTACCCGTCTGGTAAAATTCATATGGGACATGTGAGAAACTATACAATTGGAGATGTCTTATCAAGATATAAGACATTGAAAGGTTTTAATGTTTTGCATCCAATGGGTTGGGATGCATTCGGGATGCCTGCTGAAAATGCAGCAAGAGAAAATAATTTAAATCCAAAAGACTGGACTAATAAAAATATCTCAACAATGAAAGATCAACTTAAAAAACTTGGACTTTCGATTGACTGGGATAGAGAAATTTCAACCTGTTCAGAAGATTACTACAAACATCAACAATTATTTTTTTTGGAACTTTACGATAAAGGACTTGTTTATAGAAAAGAAAATTATGTGAATTGGGATCCAGTTGATCAAACAGTTCTAGCAAATGAGCAAGTGATTGATGGTAAAGGGTGGCGGTCTGGGGCTGTTGTTGAGCGTAAAAAATTAAACCAATGGTTTTTTAATATTTCAAAGTTTTCTCAAGAATTACTTGATGGATTGGATAATTTAAAGCAATGGCCAAATAAAGTAAAAGTCATGCAAAAAAACTGGATTGGTAAATCGTTTGGATGCGAAATTGCTTTTAAGACTGAAGGAGATTTACCTGTAAAAGAGATAAAATGTTTCACTACAAGACCAGATACTTTATTTGGATTTTCATTTTTAGCTCTTTCAGTAGATCACGAAATTTCAAAATTTTTTGAGAAAGATAAAAAATTCCAAGAATTTAAAAAGGAGTGTTCCAAAACAGGTACCACAGAGGAAGCTATCGCTATAGGAGAAAAAATTGGCTTTAAAACAAATATGAAGGCAACAAATCCACTAAATCCAAACCAGAAAGTCCCTGTTTTCTTTGCTAATTTTGTCTTGATGGATTATGGCTTTGGTGCAGTATTTGGTTGTCCTGCTCATGATCAAAGAGATTTCGATTTTGCAAAGAAATATAATTTAGATATTAAAACCGTTGTTAAACCGGATAGTGAAGATGATGAGTATGAGGTTAAAGATGAAGCATACTCAGGTCCTGGTATATTAATAAACTCTGAGTTCCTTAACAATCTTAAAGCACCAGAAGAATCTATCATCAAAACAATTGATATTTTAGAAGAAAGAAATATTGGAAAAAAACAGATTAATTTTAGATTAAAAGATTGGGGTGTTTCAAGACAAAGATATTGGGGATGTCCAATACCAATGGCTTATGATGAAAATGGAAATGTAACCAAAATTCCAAAAAAAGATTTACCAGTAAAACTCCCAGATAATGTAGATTTAAATTTTAAAGGTAATCCACTTGACGCAAAAAATGATTGGAAAAATATAAATATAGATGGAAAAAAATATTTAAGAGAAACTGATACTTTAGATACTTTTGTATGTTCATCTTGGTATTATCTTAGATTTTGTTCACCAACAAATGAAGTGTATGGATACAACAAAGAAGATATTGATTACTGGATGCCTGTTGATCAATACATAGGTGGTGTAGAACACGCAATTCTTCATTTACTTTACTCACGTTTTTTCATGAAAGCTCTAAGTTATAATAATGACAATTTTAAATTTACTGAGCCATTTGAGGGATTGTTTACTCAAGGTATGGTTTGTCATGAAACTTATAAAGATGAAAATAATAATTGGGTTAGCCCAGATGAAATAGAATTCGTTGGAAATAAGTTTCAAAAAAAAAATAATCCTAACCAAAAAATAGAAGTTGGTCCATCAGAATCTATGTCAAAATCAAAAAAAAATGTTATTGACCCAGAAAACATAATTAATAGTTATGGAGCAGACTCTGTAAGGTTATTTATATTATCCGATAGTCCTCCAGAAAAAGATGTTCAGTGGTCAGAGCAAGGAATGGTTGCATCTTATAAATTTTTACAAAAACTATGGGCACTTCACAAAAAGATTAAAGATAAGATTAATAATAATTTAAAAATTACTGAGCAAAATTTAAGTTTAGAAAAATTTACTAATCAAATGATAAATAAAATTACAAGTAACCTTGAAAACTTTAATTATAATGTGATTATAGCGAATATATATGAGACATATAACTTTCTTAGTAAAGAAATAGAAAACAATTTAGATAGTGAGACACTCAAGAACAATTATAAAAATATAATAATATTATTTTCACCTGCAATACCTCACTTTGCTTCAGAGTGTTTAAATGATTTAGGATATGAAGAATCAGTTATGTGGCCCACACCAGATAAAAAATTACTACAAGAAGAAAAAGTTGATTATGTTGTTCAGATAAACGGAAAAAAAAGGGCTATTTTAAACGAAAGCCGCGATATGGATCAAGAAAGTCTTTTAAACATAATAAAGTCAAATAAATTATCAGAAAAGTATGTAAAAGATAAATCTATTGATAAAATTATATTTGTGAAAAATAGATTAATAAACCTTTTAATAAATGAATAGAACTTTAAATAAAATAGGATTAGTTTTTTTAATATTTGCATTAACTTCTTGTTCTTATAGTCCAATTTTCTCAGAAAAAAATTATAATTTTCAATTAAGTGAAATAATTTTTACTGGAGAAAAAGATATAAATAAGTTTATTAAAGAAAATTTTAATCGCATAAAAAGTAATTCAGATTTAGAAAAAAACAAATATAAGGTTTTTATTAATTCAAAAGAAAAAAGAAACATCGTCTCAAAAAACTCAAAAGGAGACCCACTTAAATTTGAACTTATAGTTACTGTTGAGTATGAAATTAGCAATAACGAGAAATTACTTTTAAAAAAAATAATACAAAAAAACAATATTTATAATAACGATTCTGATTTATTCAAACTGGAGCAAAGTGAAAAAATTATTATTGAGAATATATCAAGAAATATAAGTGATAATATTATTTCATCTATAATTAACCTAAATGATAATTAAGAGCTTTGAGTTAGATAAATTAATTTTCTCGAGTTTAAGTGTACATTTAATATATGGAAATAATGAGGGTATCAAACAAGATATTATAAGTAATTTTTATACAAAAAATTATCAAGGTGAGGTTTTAAAATATGATGAACAGGAAATCTTGAATAACAAAGACGAATTTATATCAAGTTTACTAACCAAATCTCTTTTCGAGAGTGGGAAATTAATTATTATTTCACGCGGTACAGATAAATTATCCAATATTATTATTGAATTGTTAGAAAGAAAGGAAATTGAATCAAAAATAATAATTAAATGCTCAAATCTAGAAAAAAAATCAAAATTAAGAAATTTATTTGAAAAGGAAAAACAGTTAATTTGTACACCTGTTTATGAAGATGACTCTCGATCATTAAATTTTATTATAAATAATTTTTTAAAAGATAATAAATTAAACCTCTCACAAGAAATTAAAAATATTCTTATTGAAAGATCAAATGGTGACCGAATAAATTTAAAAAATGAACTATCCAAATTAAAAAACTTATCAATCAGTAAGAAAAAATTAAGTATTGAGGATGTATTAAAACTTTCTAATCTTGCTGAAAACTACAGCGCATTTGAATTATCAGATAATTATTTAGCTAAAAATTCAAAGAGAGTTTCTAACATTCTTAATGAAAATAATTACTCTTCTGAAGACTGTATGTTGATTATAAGAACAATATTAAATAAATCAAAAAGACTGTTAAAAATAAAATCTGAAATGGATAATAATTTGAATATTGATCAAGTTATATCTAGCTTCAAGCCTCCTATATTTTGGAAAGAGAAGGATATTGTAAAGAAACAAGCTCAATCATGGTCGACTAATGAGGTTAAAGAAATAATATTTAAAATAAATCACTTAGAAACTTTAGTAAAGAAAAATGGTTCAAATTCAATGCTTTTTGTCTCCAATTTTGTAAGCAATTATCAGTAATTTTGTTTAATAATTTCTACTAACCTATCTAGCTGATCAGCTCCTTTATACTCTAAGCTAATTGTTCCAGAGTTATTTCTTTTATTCTTAACAAATACTCGCATTCCAATTTTATTTGTTAACTCTTTTTCGAGACTTGTGATATTTGGATCTTTTTTCTGTGAAGGATTATTAGAGTTTGATTTCACAATACGCACTAAACTTTCAGCTTGCCTCACTGATAATTTTTTTGAAATAATTTTTTTTGCCAAAAAAATTGCATTATCTAATCCAACTAAGATTTTTGCATGACCTTGTGATAATTTCTCCTCAATTACTAATTCTATCAACTCTTGTGGAAGAGATAGTAATCTCAGACAATTCGATACATGTGTTCTACTTTTGCCGATGAATTTTGATACCTTATCTTGATCGTAACTAAATTCATCTATTAATCTTTTATACCCTTCAGCTTCCTCAATCGGATTTAAATCTTTTCTTTGAACATTTTCAACAATCGCAAATTCTAATGATTTAAGATTATCTACATTAATTACAACTACTGGAACTTCATGAAGCCCTGCATATTGGGCTGCCTGCCATCTTCTTTCTCCAGCTATTATTTCGAATTTATCTTCTTGATCAGAAGATGGTCTTACAATGATAGGTTGGATAATACCTCGCTCTCTTATGGAGTTGGTTAATTCCTCTAGACTCACTTCATCAAATTTTTTCCTGGGTTGATACTTATTTCTAATTAATGAACTTATGGAGACGCTTTTTTTATTATCAATTTTTTCGCTATCGCCTATTAAAGAAGATAATCCTCTTCCAAGTCCTTTTTTAGATTTAAACGGGTTAATCATGCTGCACTCTCCACTAGTTTATCTTGGTTTAAAAATTCCTCTGTAAAACTAAAGTATGCTCTGCTGCCTGGGCAAGCTTTGTCATAAATCAGAACCGGAACACCGTGTGAGGGTGCTTCTGATAATCTAACATTTCTTGGAACTGCAGTGTTATAAACTTTATCCTTAAAATAGTTTCTCGCTTCAGTCTCAACCTCTCCAGATAATTTATTTCTCTTATCATACATTGTCAGGAGTATTCCTCTTATGTCTAAAGATGGATTTAGGTTCGATTTTATCCTCTCAATTGTTTTCATAAGCTGTGTGAGTCCCTCTAAAGCAAAGAATTCTGTCTGAAGTGGTACCACAAGCGCATTAGAAGCAACCAATGCCATAATTGTAAGGAGGCTTAAGGATGGTGGGCAGTCAATTATTATATAGTCATAAGATAGCTCAGAATTGTTTAAATTCAGTGCTAATTCATCCTTTAATTTAAAGGCTCTTCGGCTATCACCTGCTGTCTCAACCTCTAGTCCAGACAAATCAACATTCGATGATATCAAATCTAAATTTTCAAACTTTGTATTCTGGATTACATTTGAAATATTTTTATTTCCATTCAATACATTGTAAATTGTTTGTTCAGAACTTGTTGTATTCGATAATCCAAGACCTGTTGTAGCATTTCCTTGTGGGTCAAGATCAATTACAAGAATTTTTTTTCCTTTCATTGTTAACCCGGCAGCAAGATTAATGACAGTAGTGGTCTTGCCCACTCCACCTTTTTGGTTTATGATTGAAATAATTTTTCTATTCATATTTTTTTTTTAAATTTGAAATTTTTACTACTGATGACTCTTCACTTGTTAGACTTTTCATTTCCTCTATATCAAATTTCCATTTTGTAGAAACATCTTCCAAAATTTTTTTTCCACTCTTTCCTAAATACATGACTATGTATTTAAAATTTTTAAAATTTTTTGTTGCTATATCAAAAATGATTGGCAAAGGTTTGAATGCCCGACAAATTATTACATCTGTAACTAAATTTTTCTCTTCAAAAATATTTTTTTGGTAAATCCTTGCCTCTAATTTAAACTTTTTTACCATCTCTTTTAAGAAATTGCTCTTATGGTAGCTCTTTTCATAAAAAATTAGCTTAAAACCTTGTTTTTTTGATTTCATCAAAATACCTAAAACTATACTAGGTAGCCCCGCTCCAGAGCCAAGGTCAGTACAAACATTAATATCATTTTTATTAATAAAATCAATAGTTTGTGCACTATCATAAATATGCCTAGTATTTATTGACTTTTCCGTACTTAAACTTATCAAATTTATTTTCTTGTTTGCGATTAAAATTGACTGTGAATAGTCCTCAAGCTCACCATGTGTTTCACGTGAAACATTTGGGAGATGAATTTTATCTGTTTTTATTATTTTCGAATCAATCAAGCTATATGCTTAATAGACTTTCTTTTAACGTGAGACAACAAAATATAAACTGCAGCTGGAGTTATCCCATCTATTCTAAGTGCTTGGCCAAGTGTTTTTGGCTTAATTTGCTTAAATTTTGATTTGACTTCATTTGATAATCCAGAAAATTGATCATAATCAATGTTTTCTGGTATTTTAAGATTTTCATCTCTTTTAAATGCTAAAATATCTGCATTTTGCTTCTTTAAATAACCTTTATAATGAGCCTTTATCTCAATTTGTTCATCAATTTCACGTGAAACATATTTAATTTCTGGCCAAATTTCCCTAACTTTACTCATATTTACTGACTTTTGGCTCAGTATTTCTAATGCATTTCTTTTAACCCCGTCTTTAGCAATATTAATTTTAAATTTAGATGCTTTTGAGGGTGAAATTAAAGAGCTTTCCATTTTTTTAAGACTTTTTTCCAGTTTAGATGCTTTGTCTTTATATAATATTTTTCTTTCATCTAGAATAAGTCCGATATCAATTCCTTTTTGAGTTAGTCTAAGATCGGCATTGTCAGATCTCAAAGATAGCCTATATTCTGCCCTTGATGTGAACATTCTATAAGGCTCAGCAACTCCTTTTGTAACTAAATCATCTATCATAACACCTATGTATGCCTCAGATCTATCAAGTATAAATGGTTCTTTACCTTTAATAGAGAGAGCAGCATTTACTCCAGCTATCAATCCTTGCGCTGCTGCCTCTTCATAGCCTGTTGTTCCATTTATTTGTCCTGCAAGGTAAAGATTTTTAATTTTTTTTGTCTCTAAAGTTAGGAATAGCTCCCGTGGGTCCACAAAATCATATTCTATTGCGTATCCCGGTCTTAAAATCCTAACATTCTCTAAACCATTGATATTATTGCAAATTTCTTGCTGTATTTCAGCAGGAAGTGATGTTGAAATTCCATTAGGGTAGATTGTTTTATCATGCAAACCTTCTGGCTCTAAAAATATTTGATGTTTTTGCTTATCAGCAAACTTTACAATTTTATCTTCTATAGATGGACAGTATCTAGGACCAACTCCCTGGATGCTTCCTGAGTACATAGCACTACTTTTTATGTTTTTAGATATGATCTCATGAACTTGACGATTGGTATAAGTCATCCTACATGAAATTTGTCTATTGATATTTTTTTTTGTAAGAAAAGAAAAAAAATATGGATCTTCATCTGCATGCTGCTCCTCGAGTTTTTCGAAATTAATTGTAGTTGCATCCAATCTTGGGGGTGTCCCCGTTTTTAATCTTCCAATTTTAAAATTATATTTTTCTAATTGTTCACTTAGACCTGTTGAAGGTTTTTCATTAAATCTTCCTGCAGGTGTTTTTTCTTCACCAATGTGAATTAAACCATTTAAAAAAGTTCCAGTTGTTAAAATTACTTTTGATGAAAGTACTTTTTTACCTTCTTGAGTAACAAAACCAATTATATTGTTTTTTTTAAAAATGAACTCTATTACAGGATCTGAAAAAATGCTTAAATTACAATACTTTATAAGTTTTTCTTGCATATATTTCTTATATAGTGATCTATCACTTTGAGTACGCGGTCCTCGGACTGCAGGGCCTCTACTTCTATTTAATAATCGAAATTGTATTCCTGATTTATCTGCAACTTCACCCATTACACCATCAAGTGCATCTATCTCTCGAACAAGATGACCTTTACCTAATCCACCAATAGCTGGATTACATGACATCTCACCAATAGTATCAAATTTATGTGTAAATAAGGCAGTATTTACGCCCAATCTAGCAGATGCTGCAGCTGCTTCGCAACCAGCATGACCACCACCAATTACAACTACATCAAAAGAAGTATCATTTTTCATTACTGTAATTTATTATTGATCTTAAAATTTACAAGAAAACACTTAAAAATGACCAAAAAATAAGCAAATTCAACTCTTATTTACCTATACAAAAATCACTAAAAATGGAACCTAATATTTCTTCAACATCTACTTTTCCAACAATCATACCTAGATGTCTAGTTGCTAATCTTAAATCCTCCGCAGCTTTATCAAATTCCTCTTTAGAATTTTTTATTTCAAAATTTTTTAGATTATAAACACAAGCTTCTAAACTTTGCCTATGTCTTTCTCTGGTGATTAAAGTTTCATTTGAACTTACAAATTTATTTTTTAATTTATCTTTAATTCGATTTATTAATTCATCTAAGTTAGTTTCATTTTTAATTGATAAAAAAATTGGATTAAATTCTTCAATTTGATGATTAATATTTTTATAACCAAGATCTATTTTATTGATTACAATTATAGCTTTTTCATTTACTAAATCATTCAAAAAACCAGTAAAATCAATACTTTTTGGCTCTATTACTATAATATTGAGATCAGCATCTTCAGCTCTCTTAAGTGCTAATTTGATTCCTTTTTTTTCTATCTCGTCTTTAGACTCTCTAATCCCAGCAGTATCAGAGATAACAACTGGATAACCATCTAAATTTAAATGAGCTTCGATAACATCTCTAGTTGTTCCTGCAATTTCTGAAACAATAGCCACATCTCGATTGGATAGATAATTTAGTAAAGAAGATTTTCCTGCATTAGTAGGTCCAAGAATTGCAATCTTAAAGCCTTCCCTAATTCTTTCTCCAACTTTTTGATCATTTAAAATTGTCTCAATTTCATTTCTTATTTTTTCGGAATCTATTTTAATATTTTTTATTACATCTTCTGGAAGGTCCTCCTCAGGAAAATCTATTTTAGCCTCAACGTTTGACAAAATTTTTAAAAGTTTTTCTCTAAGTGAATTAAATTTTTGAGAACTTCTACCGCTCATTATTTTGACAGCTTGTTGTCTTTGAATTTCAGTTTCTGCAGAAATAAGATCGGAAATGCTTTCAGCTTTGAGAAGATTTATTTTTTCATTTTGAAAAGCAATTTTTGTAAATTCACCAGGCTCAGCTAATCGACAATTTTCAATTTTTGATAATTGCTCTAAAATTGCCCTTACAACTGCAATACTACCGTGAACATGTATTTCAGCCATATCCTCACCTGTGTAGCTCTCTGGACCTGGAAACCACAATAATATACCCTCGTCTATAAGCTCAGAATTGTTGATTTTATTAAATTTTTTTAAAGTTGCCACTTTAGGAGATGGCATTTCTCCATTTACAAGAGTCAATATAATTTTTTTTGTTTGTAATCCAGATACGCGAATTACTGCTATACCTGAAACTCCAGGGCCTGACGATAATGCATAAATTGTCATAAAAAGAGTATAACAATTATTTATAAAATAATATTCTTAAGATGGCTTGTTCATCGAATTAAAGAACTCAGCATTATTTTTAGTTGTCTTTAATTTAGAATTAATAAAATCGATCGCATCCATAGATCCCATTGGAGCGATTATTCTTCTTAGAACATTCATTTTTTGAAGATCATTTTTGTCAAAAATTAATTCCTCTCTTCTCGTCCCTGATTTAGTAATATCAATTGCAGGGTAAATTCTTTTCTCTGATATCTTTCTATCTAAAATAGTCTCACTATTTCCGGTTCCTTTGAATTCTTCAAAAATTACCTCATCCATTCTACTTCCTGTATCAATAAGAGCAGTGGCTATGATTGTTAATGATCCACCTTCTTCAATATTTCTTGCTGCTCCAAAAAACCTTTTAGGTCTCTGTAGCGCATTAGCATCCACACCACCTGTTAAAACTTTTCCCGAACTTGGGACAACAGCGTTATAGGCTCTTCCTAATCTTGTTATAGAGTCTAAAAGTATTACAACATCTTTTTTATGTTCTGTCAGTCTTTTAGCTTTTTCAATAACCATTTCAGCAACAGCTACATGACGTTGAGCTGGTTCATCAAAAGTTGAACTAATAACTTCACCTTTTACAGTTCTTTGCATATCCGTAACTTCTTCGGGTCTTTCATCAATTAGTAAAACCATAAGATAACATTCAGGATGGTTTGCTGTTATAGAGTTAGCTATACTTTGTAAAATCATTGTCTTTCCTGCCTTAGGGGGCGATATGATCAACGATCTTTGTCCCTTACCAATAGGACTTACAAGATCAATTAGTCTCGGAGTTAAGTCAGGTTTTTTTTCAATCTTATTTGTCTCAACTTCCATTCCTAATTGTTTATTTGGATAAAGTGGAGTTAAGTTATCAAAAGCAATTTTATGCTTAAATTTGTCTGGCTCTTCAAAATTTATTTTACTAACTTGTAAAAGAGCAAAATATCTTTCACCTTCTTTTGGAGATCTAATAGGACCTTCAACAGTATCACCTGTTCTTAAACCAAATCTTCTAATTTGGCTTGGACTTACATATATGTCATCTGCTCCTGGCAAATAGTTTGACTCCATAGCTCTAAGAAATCCAAAACCATCTTGAAGTAATTGCAAAACTCCACCACCAGTGATCTCTTCACCTTTTTCAGCAAGCTTTTTTAGGATTGCAAAATAAATTTCCTGTCTACGAAGTGTGCTTGCGTTTTCTATACCTAGTTTTTCTGCCTCGGTAATAAGTTTTTCAGAGCTTTTTTCTTTTAATTCTTGAATGTTCATTTATGGGAGTTTTGTTTAAGATATTATAAATATATATGCTGATACTAAAATTTCAACCCTAGATAGGTTTGAAAACCACAATAAATACAATAAAAATGAGTAAAATTGTTGGTATTTCGTTAATTATCCTAAAAAATTTAGATGATTTAATATTTTCTTTTGACTTTAGTAAGCGCATAGATCTACCAAGATATTCATGATAAATAGTTAAAATCACTACTAATAGAATTTTAAGTTGTAACCAAAGGTAGGCGAAACTTTCAATACCATTTATCCAAATTAATATAATACCAAAAAGCCAAGATAAAATCATGGCTGGTCGCATTATGTAGTTATAAAGTTTTCTTTCCATTGTTTCAAAAATTTTAGTTGTCTGTTCTTTTTCAATATTTTCAACGTGATATACGAAAATTCTTGGAAGATATAAAAGACCTGCCATCCAAGATATTACTGCAATTAGGTGTAGGGATTTAAATAAAAGATATCCACTCATAAATTAAATATTTTTTGAAATTAAGTGTTTAAATAAAAAAATATGATCATCACTATCATTTAAACATGGTATCATTTCAAAATTTTTACCACCAGATTTAATAAAGCTTTCTTTTCCTTGAATAGATATTTCCTCTAAAGTTTCTACACAATCTGATGAAAATCCTGGGCATATAACTAAGATATTTTTTTTTCCTTCTTTCGGAAGAGTTTCAAGAGTTTTGTCTGTATAAGGTTGTAACCATTCTTGGGGACCAAATCTTGATTGAAATGTTGTTTTGATTTCAATATCTGAGTATTTTTCAGAAATTAGTCTAGTGGTTTTATGACAGTAACAATGATATGGATCACCCTTATCAAAATATTTTTTAGGTATTCCATGATAAGATGCTATTATTAAATCTGGTTTCCAACTAATTTCACTGATTTTTTTTTCAATACTATTTTTGATAGCTTCTATATAGAGAGGTTCTGACTCATAATGTGGAATAATTTTTAAGTTTGGTTGCCACCTCATTTTCATCAAACTTCTATAAACTTCATCACAAACAGTTGCTGTTGTTGCTGCTGCATATTGGGGGTAAAGGGGAAGAATAATTAAATTTTCACAACCTTTTTTTTGAAGATGATTGATTTTGCTTCTAATACTTGGATTTCCATACCTCATGGCAAAATCAACAATTAAATTTTCGTTGTTAATTTGTTTAGATAATTTTTTTGCTTGGCTCTCAGTATAATATCTAAGAGGAGACATGTTTTTGTCCCTCATCCATATTTCTTTATAGGCTTTTGCTGTTTTAGAAGGTCTGAAAGTAAGTATAAATAGGTTAAGTATTACCTGCCAAATTAAGGGATTTACCTCAATTACTCGTCTGTCTGATAAAAATTCTTTTAAATATTTTCTTATATCTAACCAACTTGTTGAGTCAGGTGTGCCAAGATTTACAATTAAAATACCTGTCTTCCCATAATTAATTTTTGGATGATCTGGTGTCATTTAAAATTTCTTACAATCTTTATTAATTCTTCAACCATTTCGATTTTGGTCTCAGGCAGTATTCCATGACCTAAATTAAAAATATATGGGTGGTCCTTAAAAATACTAAGATATTTTTCAGCTTCTGTTTTAAGAGTTTTTTGATCGGTCAATAATAATTTTGGATCAAGGCCACCCTGTATTGGTATTTTGATTTCATTAACAATTTTTTTTGGATCAACATCATAATCTATGTTTACAGCATCGGGTTTAACAATTTCACAGAAATTTTTATAATCTTTAATACCTCTAGGAAAACAAATAACAGGAACATCTAATTTTTTCACATACTCTACAATATTTAATGTGGGTATATAAATATACTCTGGAATTTTTTCTTCTAACAATCCAGCCCAGCTATCAAAAATTTGTATTACTTGAGCTCCTGCTTCAACTTGATTTTTTATATGAAGTTTTAAAAATTTCTCAATTATTCCTAGTAATCTGTTTATTAGAAAATCATCTTTAAAAAAATCATTTGATAAACCTTTTTTTGGAGAAGATTTATTAATCATATAAACTAAAATTGTCCATGGCGCACCAACGAAACCAATCATATCTCTATTGTTCATTAAAGGGTCTTCTGATGTTTTTGTGATTGCTTTATAAACTTTATAAATTTTTTCTGTAAAATTTACTTCGTCAGTATCTTTTATTTTTTCTAAATTTATATCCCCTAATTTAGGTCCAAAATTTTTTTCAAATTCAACTTTTTGACCAAGTCCATATGGTAACATTAAAATATCTGAAAATATTATAGCTCCATCAAATCCAAACCTTTTAATAGGTTGTAGAGTAATTGCGGATGCTAATTCACTATTGAGGCAAAGTTTTATAAAGTCCTGGTTTTGTTTTCTAATTTCTCTAAATTCTGGAAGATATCTTCCTGCCTGTCTCATTAACCATATGGGATTAGATTTGGTGTCTTGCTTTTTAATACAGTTAGTTATGGGACTCATATAAATAGATATATATTATTTACTTTATTAGTATTATGTATTGTGAATAACGTAAATTAGTCAATTTCCACACTTAATTAACTAATTATTAACAATCTTAATCTTTAATTAATAAGATATTTTAAGAATAAATTAAGGATTTTCACATTTTACATATATCTTGAATAACTATAACCACAATTTATAATTTAGTTAATTTTATTGGGAAAAATACATAGTTCTATACGTTGGAAGAATAAATCTACATTTTTCTTATTTTACTAATAGTTTATAAACATCTTATACATGAGAAACTTATACCAAATTTACTTAATATCAGATTCTACAGGAGAGACATTAGATAGGATATTTTTAGCGTTAAAAGCTCAATTTCCTAATTTTGAATATGAAACTAATCATTTTTCTTTTACTCGTACTGAAAGTCAAACTTTAAGCATTTTAAAACAAGCTAAAAAGGATACAAATTCAATAATTTTATATACTATAGTAAATAGTAAACTTGCAAAATATCTCACAGAAAAAGCTTATGAAAGAGGAATACCATGTTTTGGCGTTCTTGGAGATTTAATACTAAATTTTTCAAAAGTTCTAAATCAAAAAGCTTCGCATCAACCAAGCGGTCAACACACCCTAAATGAAGAATACTACGATAGAATTGAAGCCATCCAGTTTACTATGAATCATGATGATGGTAATCAAACGGATGATATAGAGAAATCTGATATCATTCTTTTGGGGGTAAGCAGAACAAGTAAAACCCCAACAGCAATTTATCTAGCTAATAGAGGTTTTAAAACTTCAAATATCCCGTTAGTAAACAAAAACTCAATTCCATCAAAAGTTATTGAAAAAAACTTTTCCCCATGTGTTGTTGGTTTAGTAACAGAAGCCGAGAGACTATATGATTTAAGAAAAAACAGATTGAACTCTTTAAAAGAAGATCAAAATAGTGAATACGTAAATATAGACAAGATTCGGAATGAACTAAATAGTTCTAGAAAATTATTTAAAGAGAATAATTGGCCCACAATAGATGTAACACGAAAATCAGTTGAAGAAACAGCAGCATCTGTAATTAAAATTTATGAAATAAAAAATAAAAAAAATGATTAAGATTATTTTAGCTTCAAAAAGCAAAGTCAGAAAAGAAATATTAGATAATCATAATATCAATTGTAATGTTGAAGTATCAAATATAGATGAAGATCCAATTAAAGAAAGCTTATTAAAAGAGGGGGCTTCACCAGAAATTATTTCTAAAAATCTAGCAGAATTAAAAGCAAATAAGGTAAGTCAAAAATTTAATAATACTTTAGTATTAGGAGCAGATAGCGTAATCGATTTAATTGGAGAATTAATATCAAAACCAGAAAGTAGGGAAGAGGCTTTAAATATTTTAAAGAAACTTAATGGAAAAAAACATTCCTTGATCAGTTCAGTTTGTATATCTAAAAATGGATCCATGGTTTGGAACTATACCGACAAAGCTTATTTAACCATGAAAGATCTTTCTAAAAATGAATTAGTCACTTATTTAAATAAAATAAGCGATGAGGCTTTATATGCTTATAATGTCTATCAAATTGAAGGAGAAGGAAGAGATTTATTTTCTAATATTGATGGTGATGAAGATACGATAATGGGCTTACCCATTAAAAAAATTAAGGAATATTTGGAACTACAAAAATGAAAAAATTTTTAGTAATAGGTAATCCAATTAAACATTCTTTATCTCCAAAGTTACATAATTATTGGATAAAAAAAAATAATTTAAATGCAATTTATGGAAAATTGGAAACTTATGACAATGATTTGTCTGAACTATGTAAATCTATCAAAAATGGAGATTTGGAGGGTTTAAATGTTACTGTCCCTTTTAAAAAATCAATAATACCTCACCTAGATATTTTAAGTAGTAATGCATTAAGGACACAATCCGTAAATACTATTTCGTTAAATAAAGGTCATTTAATTGGAGATAACACTGATATTAATGGGTTTGAATTAAGTATAAGAAAATTGAATTATGATGTTAGTGACAAAACAGTTCTGATATTAGGTGCTGGTGGTGTTGTACCATCAATTATTTTTTCGCTGCTAGGGATGAAAGCATCAAAAATACTTTTGAGTAATAGAACCAAAGAAAAAGCTAATAATTTAAAGAAGTTTTTCAAGGAGATTAATATTATAGACTGGGGTGATTTACCTGATTTTGATATGATAATTAATGCAACTACTTTAGGTTTAAATAAAGATGATAAGTTTGGTTTAGATTTCTCACAGATTAGTAATAACAAGCTTTTTTATGATGTTATATACTCTCCATTTAAAACAGAATTCTCTGAGGCAGGTAATGCAAAAGGTAATGTAATTGAAAATGGTTTAAATATGTTCTTATTTCAAGGCCAGCAAGCCTTTAATATTTGGCATAATGTTGAACCAGAAATTAACAAAGAATTAATTGAATTTATAAAAAAATGAAACTATGAGATTTAAAATTAAACATGATTAGAGTTGGAATAATTGGTGGTATAGGCTCAGGAAAATCCTTTATTTCAAGACTTTTTGGATATCCGGTATTTAATGCAGATAATGAGGTAAAATATATTTATAAAAAAAATAAAGAGTGTTTTAATAAATTAAAAAAAAAACTACCAAAATTTATAAAAACATTTCCTATTGAAAAAAAGGAGCTTATATCGTCCATTAGCTCAAATAAGAAAAATCTTAAAATTATATCTTCCGTTGTTCATCCATTTGTAAGAAAAAATATGAGAAAGTTTATAATAAGAAACAAGAAGAGTGAAATGATCATTTTTGATATCCCTTTATTAATAGAAAACAAACTCAATAAAAAAAAAGATATAATTATATTTGTTAAATCAAACAAATCCAAAGTCTTAAACAGATTAAAAAAGAGACCTAACTTCGATGAAAAATTGATTAGGAATTTTAAAGAAAATCAGGTTATCTTATCTAAAAAAATAAAATTAGCTGACTATGTCATTAATAATAATTTTTCAGCAAACGTGATAAAAAAAAAAGTTAAACTAATTAAAAAAGAAATTTTAAATGAAAGATATAGTTCTAGATACTGAAACTACTGGATTATCTGTAAGAGATGGTCATCGAATTGTTGAAATTGGCTGCATAGAGCTTGATAATTTAGTGCCTACAAAAAATATTTTCCATTTTTACCTCAACCCGGAGAGGAAGGTGTCAGAGAAGGCATTTGAGGTTCATGGTTATTCAGATAAATTTCTATCAACAAAACAAAAATTTGCTGAAATAGCTGATGCTTTTCTTGATTTTATAGACAATAAAAAAATTATTATTCACAACGCAGAGTTTGACATTGGTCATTTAAATAATGAATTATCTTTAATCGGTAAGCAAAAAATAAATACTTCAAATGTTATTGATACACTAGAGTTAGCAAGAAATAAATTTCCAGGCTCAGGTATTAGTTTGGATGCTTTGTGCAAAAGATTTAGAATTGATAATTCTAAAAGAGAAAAACATACAGCCTTAATAGATTGTGAATTACTTGCAAAAGTTTATATTAATTTAATTGATCAAAAAGAACCGAAATTAAATCTAGTTGAAAATATTGAAAGCAAAGCTTTATCTATTCAAGGTAAGTCTGACTATTACAAAAAAGTTATAATCCCAAGTCAAAAGGAACTTTCTGATCATCAGGAATTTTTAAAAAAAAATTTAAAAAAGAATTATTTTTAGTTTAACCTCTCATTATATAATTTTTCAAAATCTATTTTTGAACCAAATTTTAAATCAGGTAATCCAGAGTTTCTTAAAATAGTTAAAAACTTTTCTTCTAATTCTGGATAAATTTTTACTTGTAGGTCACTTAATATTATTTTCTCTAACTCTGTTTTTTTAATTTGCAAATCTAATATGTCGATTGCAGTTGCATATTTAATTTGGAAAAAACCTTTTTCTTTTTTCTTATTTGGATTTTCATAAGTTAAGGTTGTAAGAACTTCTATTATTTTTCTTTTTAATGGTTTAGATGTTATGTCAACTTTCATTTCATATTCTGGAATAGTATTTCTAATAGTAATCAAAGTTTCAGGATTTGGTATCTCAACTGATAAATCTTGAATGTAACTAACAATAATTTTGTATTTATTTTCCATCTTTATCTTCTATATCCTCATATTCACCTTCAATAAAATTTTTTTTTTTAAGTTTATTTTTATTTTTTGAATAATTTCTTGAATATTTACTAAGAATTATTTTTCTTGTAACTGGGAAAATTAAAAGAATTCCAATTATGTCTGTCCCAAAACCTGGTAGTATTAAAAGTAAAGCAGCAAAAGCGATAGCTGCTCCCGAAACTATTTCATATAGAGGCATTTCATTTTTGACTAATTGAGACATGCCTGATTTTAAAGTGTTAAAACCTTCGTATCTCGCATACCAAATTCCGGCGATTGCAGTGGCTAGTATCAATAAAACCGTGTTTAATGCTCCTATCTGTGATCCAACTTTTATGAATAAGTAGATTTCAAGAAGAGGTATGCCTAAAATAAGAATTATTGCTGTGTTCATTTGTCTATAATGTAAATTGCAGGTTGAAATTAATCAACATAGTAAATATTATTAGTATATGAGTTACAGCTTCGAGTATATCGATATAATATTACTAGCTATGATTGCTGGTTTTATTTTCCTTAGATTAAGAGGGATTTTAGGAAAAAAAACAGGATTTGAGGAAAATATCAATTCGAGTTTCCCTCATGAAGAAGTTCCAGAAACTAAAACCTCACCTGTTTTAAATGCTGAAACTTTTGATGATGCAGCAAAGAAAGATTTCTTGAATGGTGCTAAAATTGCATACGAAAGTATTATTACTAGTTTTTCTAAAGGAGATCTTAAATCAATAAAAAATCTACTAGCAAAAAATGTATATGATCAATTTGATGAAGCTATAAAAGATAAAAAAGCAAATAATGTAACTTCTGAAACTACATTTATTGGTATCAATACTGCAGAAATAAAAGAACATAATCAAAATAAAAATATGCTGGAGGTAACTGTTGAATTTGTAAGTGAGATAATATCCTGCATTAAAGATAAAGATAACAAAGTTATATCAGGTGATGCGCAAAAAGTTAAAAAAGTGTTAGATACTTGGAAGTTTACAAAAGATAGTACGTCAAAAAATCCTAATTGGTTAATAGTAGATACCCAGGCTTAGTTGAATAAAAAGATATCAGATAAAGATAAACGAGACTGGCAAGATTTTATAAATGGTACTGATAAATTAGAAAATAAAGACCTAAAAATTTCTTCAACACCTAAAGGATATATTGAAAAATCTATTGATTTGCATGGTTATACCTTAGAGGAAGCAAATCAAAAGATGAATTCCTATATTAAACAGTGTTTTATTAATGGAGTTAATAAAATTAATGTAATCACAGGAAAGGGTTTAAGATCTAGAAATTTAAATGATCCATATCAATCTAATAATTTAAGTATATTAAAACACTCAGTTCCTAATTTTATTAAAGGTAATGACCAGTTAATGAATAAAATATTAAGTATTGATTTTGAAGCTGTTGAAAACCCGTCTGTTGGAAATTTTGATATTTTTTTAAAAAAAAAAAAGCAAAAATTATAAAATAAATTTTGAAAGATCTGCGTCTTTTACTAATTCACCAATATTTTTCTTAATATAATTCGAGTCTATACTAATTTTTTCACCAGCTCTATCTGTTGCTGTAAAACTAATTTCATCTAAAACTCTTTCAATAATTGTATGAAGTCTTCTAGCACCTATGTTTTCAACAGTTGTATTTACTTCGCTTGCAATTGTTGCAATGGTATCTATTCCATCTTCTGTAAATTCTAAATCAACATTTTCAGTTTTGAGTAAGGCTTTGTATTGTTTAATTAAACTATTATCTGGCTCTTTTAAAATCCGCTTAAAATCCTCACTATTCAACGCATCTAGCTCAACTCTGATTGGTAATCTTCCTTGAAGTTCAGGCAAAAGATCCGATGGTTTTGCTAATTGGAATGCCCCAGAAGCTATAAATAATATGTGATCTGTCTTTATTGGACCATATTTAGTACTCACTGTCGTTCCTTCAATTAGAGGAAGCAAGTCTCTTTGAACACCTTCTCTTGAAACATCTCCACCAACTCGGTCAGTTCTTGCTGAAATCTTATCTATTTCATCTAAAAATACGATACCGTTATTTTCAGTTGTATTTTTTTGCAGATTTAATAATTTTATCTTGTTCTATTAATTTATCAGCTTCTTCGTTAAGTAATATCTCATGAGATTCTTTTACTGACATTTTTTTCTTCTTAGCTTTCTGACCCATAGATTTACCAAGCATGTCTGAAATATTAATCATTCCAACATTTGCACCAGGCATACCAGGAATTTCGAATGACGGCATTCCACCACCACTTTCAGTTACAGCTATTTCAATCTCATTGTCGTCTAAATCACCATCTCTTAATCTTTTCCTAAAACTTTCCCGCGTTGCAACACTTGCTTTATTACCTACAATTGCATCAAGAACTCTATCCTCTGCTAATTTTTGTGCTTTAGCGTGAACTTCTTTTCTTTTTTTAACTTTTTCCATTGCAATGGCAATTTCTAAAAGATCTCTAATTATTTGTTCAACATCTCTTCCAACATAACCAACTTCAGTAAATCTTGTAGCCTCAACTTTTACAAATGGTGCTTCAGCTAATTTTGATAATCTTCTAGATATTTCCGTTTTACCAACACCTGTTGGTCCCATCATTAAAATATTTTTTGGAAGAACTTCATCTTTCATATCTCCTTCTAAAGCTTGTCTTCTCCATCTATTTCTTAAAGCAATTGCAACAGCTCTTTTAGCATTATTTTGTCCAACAACAAATCTATCTAACTCAGAAACTATTTCTCTTGGAGATAATGAATTTTGAATATTATTTTTTTCTTTTTTTACTTTAGCGTTTGGTAGAGTTGTAACGTTTGATTTTTCCATATTAAATTTTTTCAATGTTTAAATTGTCATTGGTGAAAACACATATTTCAGATGCAACTTTAATAGCTTTTTTTGCAACTTCTTCTGCTGATAAATCTGTATCCATTAAAACTTTTGCAGATGCTAATGCATAATTTCCACCAGATCCAATTCCAATTACATCACCTTCAGGCTCTAAAACGTCACCAGTTCCAGAGATAATAAAACTATTTTCTTTGTCACCAACCGCCATTAAGGCTTCTAATCTTCTTAAATACTTATCTGTTCGCCAATCTTTAGCAAGTTCAACAGCTGCTCTTGCTAGATTTCCAGCATGTTTTTCTAGTTTAGACTCTAATCTTTCAAATAATGTTAAGGCATCTGCTGTAGATCCGGCAAAACCTGCGATCACATTTCTTTTCTCAATCTTACGAACTTTATTTGCAGTTTTCTTAATTACTGTATTTCCCATACTAACTTGGCCATCTCCTGCAACTACTACTTCGTTATTTTTTCTCACCAATACTATTGTTGTCATAGATTATAGATGGATACTAAATCTTATAGTTCAAGACCAAGCCTAGAATTATTGCCATAATTGAATAATAGATATATACCTTTTTCAAACTATGAAACGTAAAGCCAAAATAAGTAGAAAAACTAAAGAGACTAACATCAGTGTTGATTTAAACATTGATGGTAAGGGTAAGTACAAAGTTGACACAGGTATAGGATTTTTAGATCACATGCTTGAGCAGTTATCTAAACACTCTTCGATGGATATGAATATTAAGGCCAAAGGTGATACACACATTGATCTTCACCATACAACTGAAGATACGGGAATTGCAATTGGTGAATGTTTAAAAAAAGCATCAAAAAAATTTGTTGGTATAAAAAGATATGCGCATGCAATGATACCAATGGATGAAACATTAACTAGAGTTGCAATTGATGTTTCAAACAGACCTTATTTAATTTGGAAAGTAAAACTGAAAGTAGAAAAATTAGGTGAGATGGACACGGAACTATTCAAAGAATGGTTTCAAGCTTTTTCACAGGCTGCAGGAATTACTTTACATGTTGAAAATATTTATGGAGATAACAGTCACCACATAATCGAATCTTGCTTTAAAGGATTAGCAAGATCTTTACGTGCTGCTTTAGAAATGGATCCAAGAAATAAAACCACAATACCTTCTACAAAAGGTTCTTTATAAATTTAATGAACGTCACAATTGTTGACTACAATTCAGGCAACATAAGTTCTGTAATAAATTCGTTTAAAGAAGTCGCAAAAAATAAAGTAAATATTGAGGTAACATCAGATCTTACGACCATAAAAATTAGCGATAAAGTTGTATTACCAGGACAAGGTTCTTTTAAAAGCTGTATTGATGGACTTAAGAGTATCAGCGGTTTGATAGATACTCTTAACGAATTTGCATTAGAAGTTAAAAAACCACTTCTTGGAATTTGTGTAGGCCTTCAAATGTTTGCAGATGTTGGTTATGAGGAAACTGAAACAAAAGGCCTAGGATGGATCTCAGGCAAAGTTTCTAAGATTGATAACCAAGACGGTAAATTTAAGCTTCCACACATTGGTTGGAATGAAATTAATATAATGAAAGACAGTAAGATTTTTAAAGGTATAGAAAATAATTCCCACATGTACTTTGTACACAGTTATGAGTTTGTGCCTGAAAAAAAATCTGTAATTTCTGCAACAACTGATTATTCGAGTAATGTTGTATGTGCTGTTGAAAAAGAAAATATATTTGGCACCCAATTTCACCCTGAAAAAAGTGACAAAATTGGCCTTAAAATTATAGATAACTTTATGAATTTATAAATATGAAAAATATAGATTTAAGTCATTTAGTTGGGAAAGATATTTCTATCGCTCTTAAGGAGGCCCAAGAACTTTCAGAAAAAAATTTAGAAGGTAAAATTCATGCCCATAAAATTTACAACTTTTTGCTAGATCAAATACCAAATGAATATTCAGAGTCTAAGTTTCATGTTTTGAGAGGAATATTGAGAGAAAAAATATGGAATAATGAAAGAATATTTTTTTGGAATGAAAAATTTTTTTCACAGGCTGGACAAGATAAAGTTATAAAAAACCATTTCTTTCCAAATAAAAAAAATGGATTTTTTTTAGAGATTGGAGCATATGATGGTATTGAAGGGAGTAATTGTTTTCATTTTGAAAAATTTCTCAACTGGAATGGAATTGCATTTGAACCTTCAAAAGTTCAATACGAAAAACTTAAAAATAATAGAAATTGTAAAATTTTAAATAAAGCTATGAGCAATTCTATCGTAGAGGTTGACTTTGTTGAGGTTATCGAAGGCCTTACTCAGATGAGTGGAATTAAAAACGAAAACTATACTGCTGAAAAAATTATAAAAAAAAACGGCCAAAGCAAAACAGAGATTTCTAAAATCATTACAACAACCTTTGATCAAGAGGTATCAAGTGATCAAGAAATTGACTATTTATCTATAGATATAGAAGGTGGTGAGTTGAGTGTATTAGAGACAATTGATTTTGAAAAGTATACTATTAAGGTAGTTTCAGTTGAAAATAATCTTCCTGATAAATTTAATTTTAATTCTTTTTTTATAAGCAAAAACTTTTCTTTTTTTGATAGAGTTGGACAGGATGAAATTTTTTATAATAATAGTCACTTTAAACTAAATTGATGAAAATATTTCCAGCTATAGATATTAAAGATAGAAAATGTGTTCGATTAATTAAAGGAGACTTTGATAATAAAACTGAATATGACATATCACCAGTTGATCAAGCTGGTAAATATAAAGACCATGGTTTTAAAAATTTACACATAGTTGATTTGGATGGAGCACTAACAGGGGAGACTGTAAATATTGATATTATTGAGGAAATTGTAGGCAAATTTAATCTTAAAATTGAAATAGGTGGTGGTGTAAGAAACTTTGACAGTATTCAAAAATATACTGACGCTGGAGTTGAGAAAGTTATTTTAGGTAGTGCTGCAATAAAAAATAAAAATTTTTTAAAAGAAGCATGTGATAAATTTCCAGATCAAATTGCTCTTGGATTAGATGCTAAAGATGGATATTTATCTGTCTCTGGTTGGAAAGAAAATTCTAATTTAAAAACTTTAGAATTTTTAAAAGATGTAAATGATTATGGAGCTACGAGATTAATTTATACAGATATTAATAGAGATGGAATGAAGATGAGCCCAAATTTTGATGAAACTGAAAACGTTGCTAATAATTCAAATTGTCCTGTTATAATTTCAGGTGGTGTTTCTTCAATAGATGATATTAAGAAAGCTAAAGAATTAGGAAATAAAAATATTGAAGGAATTATTGTTGGTAAAGCTATATATGATGCAGATATTAAATTAGATGAACTTGCAAAAGAAATAGATGCTTAAAAATAGAATTATACCTTGTTTAGATGTAAAAAACGGAAGAGTTGTAAAAGGTATAAACTTTGTTGATTTACAAGATGCAGGAGACCCAGTGGAGCAAGCTAAAATTTATAGTGATGGTGGTGCAGATGAAATTTGTTTTTTAGACATCACTGCTTCAAATGAAAATAGAGATACCATTTATGAGGTTGTGAAAGATACTTCTAAAAAATGTTTTGTACCTTTGACAGTTGGTGGTGGAGTTAGAAGTGTTGATGATATTAGTAAACTTTTAAACTGTGGGGCTGATAAAGTTTCAATTAATACAGCTGCAGTACAAAATGCTGATGTTGTGGTTCGAAGTTCAAAAAAATTTGGATCTCAATGTATCGTCGTTGCAATTGATGCTAAAAAAAATGGAGATAGATGGGAAGTTTTTACCCATGGAGGAAGAAATAACACTGGAATTGATGCTATAGAATTTGCAAAAAAAATGGAAGAGTGTGGAGCAGGTGAGTTGTTAGTGACTTCAATGGATAGAGACGGTACTCAGGTAGGCTATGATATCGATCTTATGTCTAAAATTTCTTCAATGGTAAACATACCTACAATAGCATCAGGAGGAGTAGGTGATCTTGATCATTTAGTCGACGGCATCAAATTAGGCAATGCTAGTGCGGTTTTGGCAGCATCTATATTTCATTATGGTAAATATTCTGTCAAAGAAGCTAAAGAATATTTGGACTCAAAAGGAATACCTGTTAGGATTTGAGATGTTAAATACCCTTGAAAGCCTATTTAAACTTGCAAGAGAAAGAAAATCTTCACCAGTTGATGGTTCGTATACCAATAAACTTCTGAGTGATAAATCTTTGAGTAAAGCAAAAGTTTTAGAAGAAATAAATGAATTGATAGAGGCAGTGGAAGAAGATACAAATAAAATTCATGAAGCTGCAGATGTGTTTTATCATCTAGTCATGTACCTTGAGGCCAATAATATTAAAATTGAAGATGTGATGAGAGAATTAGTTAAAAGAAAAAAATGAGCCATAAATTTTATAAACCTGCAAGATCAAGATTACAAAGAAGTGAATTAGCTGTACCAGGATCATCTCCTAAAATGTTTGAGAAAGCTCTTAATTCAGCAGCAGATTATGTTTTTTTAGATCTTGAGGATGCTGTTTCACCAAATGATAAAATTACTGCAAGAGCAAATGTTATTAAATCTTTGAATGAAATGGACTGGAGAGGAAGTGGTAAATCTATTTCTGTACGAATAAATAGTTTAGATACTCATTATATGTATTCAGATTTAATCGAGATCGTCGAACAAGCTGGAGAAAATGTAGATACAATTTTAGTTCCAAAAGCAGGAACAGCAAGTGATGTTTATATGGTTGATTGTTTATTAACCCAAATTGAAACGAGTAAAAAATTAAAAAATAAGATTGGAATTGAGTGTTTAATTGAAACTGCATTAGGAATGTCTAATATTAAAGAAATTGCAACTTCGAGCGAAAGATTAGAGGCGTTACATTTTGGTGTTGCAGACTATGCTGCTAGTTTAAGAGCGAGAACAACTGTTATAGGTGGTCTTAATGAAAATTATCCAGGAGACCAGTGGCATCACGGTTTGTCAGAGTTAGTTATGACTTGTCGAGCATATGGAATTAGAGCAATTGATGGACCATTTGGAGATTTTAATGATCCAGATGCTTATACAGCAGCTGCTAAAAGAGGTGCTGCAATCGGCATTGAGGGTAAATGGGCAATACATCCTTCACAAATCGAATTAGCAAATAAAGTGTTCTCTCCTCCTGAAGCTGAGGTTACTAAGGCTAAAAGGATCTTAGAAGAGTTAGAAAAGGCTGCCAAAGAAGGCAAAGGAGCTGCTCAGCTTGATGGCAGGATGATAGATGCTGCATCAGCTAGAATGGCTGAAAATATTGTAAATATTGATAAGTTAATCCATAATAAATAAATAAAATTATGGACATTCACGAATATCAAGCAAAGAAAATACTTTCAAACTTTGGAGTAACAATTCCAAGAGGTGGAATTGTTTATAGCCCAGAGAATGCTGAGAATAAAGCAAGAGAAATTGGTGGATCAAGATGGGTAGTAAAGGCGCAAATTCATTCTGGTGCCAGAGGAAAAGCAGGAGGGATAATTGTTTGTAATACTCCATTAGAAGTTGCTCAAGCAACTGACAAATTATTAGGAAAAAAACTAGTCACAAATCAAACAGGTCCTGAAGGAAAAATTGTAAACAGAATTTATATTGAAGAAGCTACAGATATTGATAAGGAATTATATTTAGGATTGGTTTTTGATAGAAGTTCAGAAAGTATAATGGTTGTTGCATCGACAGAAGGTGGAATGAGTGTTGAAGAAATTTCAAAGGAAAAACCAGATACAATTATTAGATCTAAAATTGAAGTTGCAGTTGGAATGCAAAATTTTCAAGCTAGAGAATTAGCATTTGGTCTTGGTATAGAGCCAGACTTAATTAGAAGAGCTTCAGATACTATTATTGGATGTTATAAAGCTTTTAGTGAATTAGATGCAACAATGGTTGAAGTTAATCCACTAGTGATTTCTAAGCAAAAACAAATTTTAGCATTAGATTGTAAAATGAGTTTTGATAACAACGCAATGTTTAGAAGAAGCCAAGTTTCAGAACTTAGAGATAAAACACAAGAAGATTCGAAAGAAATTTTTGCATCGGACAGAGGTTTAAACTATGTCAGTTTAGAAGGAAATATAGGTAACATTATTAACGGGGCTGGTCTTGCAATGGCATCTATGGATATGATTAAACTCGCTGGAGGAGCTCCTGCAAACTTTTTAGATGTGGGTGGTGGTGCAACGCCAGAAAAAATAGTTAAGGCTTTTAAATTAGTTACAATGGATGAGAAAGTTAAAGTAATTCTTGTAAATATTTTTGCTGGTATCAATAGATGTGACTGGGTTGCAGAAGGAATTGTAGATGCATTAAAAAAAATTGAAATTAAAGTCCCGTTAGTTATTCGTTTAGCAGGTACTAATGTCGAAAAAGGGAATAAAATCTTAAAAGAGAGTAAAATAAATTATATAGAGGCAAATACTTTAGAGGATGCAGCGAATAAAGCAGTTGCAGCATTAAATAAATAAATCATGACTGTACTTGTAGATAAAAATAGTAGGATAATTATTCAAGGTTTTACAGGTAAAATGGGCTCTTTTCATGCAGATGAGATGATAAAATATGGCTCTAATGTAGTTGGTGGAGTAACTCCAGGAAAAGGAGGCTCAAAACATTTAAATTTACCAGTTTTTAATACAGTGAAAGATGCTGTTAATGAAACAGCAGCTGATGCTTCGATTTTATTTGTGCCTCCAGCTTTTGCAGCAGACTCCGCAATGGAAGCGGCTGATGCTGGAATTAAAATATGTGTGGCAATTGTTGATGGGATACCTTCTCACGATATGATCAGAATAAAAAGGTATATGAGAAGATATACCAAAAGTTCTAAAATGACTTTGGTAGGACCAAACTGTGCTGGAATTATTAGCCCTGGAAAATCAATGTTAGGAATTATGCCAGGTCATATTTATAAAGAAGGAAGAGTTGGAATTATTAGCAGATCAGGAACATTAGGTTATGAAGCAGCTCAACAACTTAAAAATTTGAATATAGGTGTTTCAACAAGTGTAGGTATTGGGGGTGATCCAATAAACGGAAGTTCATTTAGAGATATTATAGAAAAGTTTGAAACAGATGATGAAACAGATGCAATTTTAATGATTGGTGAAATTGGAGGACCACAAGAAGTGGCAGCTGGAGAATTTGCAAAAGAAAACATGAAGAAACCAGTTATTGCATATATTGCTGGGTTGACTGCTCCAAAAGGAAGAGTAATGGGTCATGCAGGTGCAATAGTTTCAGCTTATGGAGAGAGTGCAATTGAAAAAGTCGAGATTTTAAAAGAATGTGGAATTACAATTTCTAAAAATCCATCTGTTATGGGGGATACAGTTAAATCAGTTTTAGAGAAAATGTAATAATGAGTTACGATGATAATAATATATTTGCAAAAATATTAAGAAACGAGATACCTTGTAACAAAATTTATGAGGACGAATTTGTTTTATCCTTTCATGATATAAACCCTCAAAAAAAAATTCATGTTTTGGTAATTCCAAAAGGAAAATATGTTGACTTAGATGATTTTAGTCAAAACGCATCTCCTGAAGAAATGGTTGGATTATTAAAAGGTATAAATATTGTAGCAAAGAAATTAAATATATCTGTTGATACTGGCAAAGGATATAGAGCATTAGCAAATATAAGTGAAGACGGAGGACAAGAAGTGCCACATCTACATTTCCATTTGTTTGGTGGAGAGAAAATCGGTAAAATGGTCTCGTGAAAATTAATGTAGACAGAAGTTTTTTAGAAATAAATTCAATAAGTGATCTAAATCGTTCAAAAAGTCCAGGTTCAAACTTTAAAATTATTGAAGTAGATCCACCAGATTTCCATCTAAACAAATTTTTCTATAAGCAAATTGGAAGAAAGCATAGATGGATAGATAGATTAACCTGGGGAGATAAAAAATGGATCGAGTATGTAGAAAATCCAAGAATAAAAACCTTTATTTTAAAGGATAATAATAACCTTGCTGGATATTATGAAACTATCCGTGATTTCGAACTTAATCATTCTGAAATCGCATATTTTGGTATTTTAGAGGAATATTTTGGAAAGAAATGTGGAGGCTATCTTCTTACACAGGCTATTCATAAATTATTTACTGAAGGAACATCAAGAGTTTGGCTGCATACTTGTTCACTGGATCATGAAAATGCAATTAAAAATTATTTAGCCAGAGGAATGCAAGTATTTAAATCTGAAAAAATAAATGTTGAGGTTAATTAATATACTTTTGTAAAGAAAATATTTTTTCTTCAACTTTAATATTAATATTAATATCACTTAAAAAAGTTTGTATTAGATTTTGGTAGATATCTTTAGTTTCCCAACCCATTAAATCTAAACTTTCTTTATCAAAAAAAACCTTAATCGAATTATTTTCGTATTCAAAATTAAAGACATAATAAAAAGGATAATCCTTATCATCTTCTGCCTCAGTCATTTTTGAAATTAAAAATTTTTTATCTAGAATTAAATTTAAAGGTGTTTTATCTAGTGGATATCTATAGTAATTTGTGATTTTATCTGAATTGATAACCAGGGATTTACCATTTGAAACGAGTATTTTGTTGTAAATATCATAATATTCACAAAAAATTTTCTTAGGATATAAAATAATACATTCTCCTTTCTCTATATTATTATTATCTATCTTCTGAATAAATTTGAATTGTAAAGTATTTATATTTTCTAAGTGATTTATGATTTTTTGATTTGAAGAACTGTGAGCATTTAAATTAAAAAAAAAAATCAAAAAAAAAACTAAGTATTTTTTCATTTAAGCACTTCTCTTTTGCCAACATGATTTGCTCGGCTTACTTCTCCGTTTGCCTCCATTTGATCAACAATCCTTGCTGCCCTATTATAACCTATTTGTAATTTTCTTTGTAAAAAAGATGTTGATGCTTTTCTCTCAGATTTGACTATTTCAAGTGCCGTATTATATAATTCATCTAGATTTTCATTATCTTTCGAATCATTATTACTATCTTTTTCATCTGCAAAATTAAGAATTTCATCAACATAATCTGGTTCAGCTTGATTTCTTAAAAAATTATTTATTTTCTCTATTTCTCCCTCTGATACAAATGGTGCATGAATTCTAGTCATTCTGTTTGCAGAAGTCATATAAAGCATATCTCCTTTTCCAAGTAATTGTTCAGCACCTTGCTCACCAAGAATTGTTCTACTATCTATTTTGGAAGTAACTTGAAATGATATTCTGGTTGGAAAGTTAGCCTTAATTGTTCCAGTTATGACGTCAACACTTGGTCTTTGAGTAGCCATTATAATATGTATTCCTGCAGCTCTCGCCATTTGTGATAACTTTTGAATGTAATTTTCTATATCTTTTCCAGCAACAAGCATTAAATCTGACATTTCGTCAACGATTACAACGATATAAGGCATAGAAATACTATGTTTTTCGTTATATCCATCAATATTTCTTACTCCTACTTTTGTCATTAATTTGTACCGATTTTCCATTTCTTTCACTACCCACCCTAAGACAGAGGCAGCTTTTTTTGCTTCAGTAATTACAGGACATAGTAAATGTGGAATTCCTTCATATGTAGAAAGTTCCAACATTTTTGGATCAATCAATATAAACTTACATTTTTCTGGTGAGTGTTTATATAAAAGGGACAAGATAATTGTATTAATACAAACTGATTTACCCGAACCTGTTGTGCCAGCTATAAGTAAATGAGGCATGGTGCTTAAATCGCCTGTTATCGGTAATCCCGAAATACTTTTTCCAAGTGCAATTGGTAGTTTGATATCTTTTTTTTTATAATTAGAATCAGAAATTATTTCACTTAAGTAAACATTTTCCCTCATTGGTTTAGGTAATTCAATTCCTATAGTATTACTCCCAGGTATAGTTGCAATTCTTGCAGACTCTGAGCTAGTGTTTCTTGCAATATCTTCAGAAAGATTAATTATTTTTGATACTTTAACACCAGGTGCTGGTTCAAATTCATATAAAGTAACTACAGGTCCTTGACTTACTTTTTTAATCTCACCTTCAACACCAAAATCTAATAAAATTTTTTCTAAAGTTTTTTCATCAATTCTGTTTCCTGAGGAATTTTTATCTTTCTTTGAGGAAGCTTTTAAAAAATCTAAGGAAGGTAATTTATATTTAATCGCTTTTTTACTAGTTGACGATTTGTTTTTTTCAAAAGGAAAATTTTCTTGGACTCTAGTTTCACTATAAATATAATCATTCTCGTTTATTAAATTTTCATCATGATTTTCACCAGTTTTTCTAATAGAAATTTTTTTTGATTTAAAAAAAAGTGAAATAATATATTTAATTGATTTAAATTTGAAGTTTATACTTAAAAGAAAAAAAATAAAAATTAAAATTATTAAAATTAAATAACTTATTTTATGATTCAGTTTTACTAAACTTATAATAAAAGTATCCTCAAATAAATTTCCTATAAATCCATTATTGCCATTAATTGTTAGCCAAAATGTATCGGTATGGAAAGTAGTAAAAAATAGTGTTCCTAAAAATACATATATGATTGTGAAAAATAAGCTTTCGACAATATGCAAAATCTTTTTATTAATTATTACAGAAAAGGATATAAAAAAGAATGAAATTGGAACTAATAAAGAAATTAATCCAATAGATTGATATAATAAATCTGAAGTATAACTGCCTTTTATTCCTAATAGATTTTTTATTTCAGCATTGTCTGGGAATATAAAGTTGGGGTCTTCTGGCGTGTAACTGAGTAATGAAATTAACAATAATACTGAAAAACTCAGTAAAATTACACCAATCAATTCTGAAAGTCTTTTAACAAGAAAACTAGTTGCTTTTTCTAAGAGAATTTTAATTTCCATTTTGTTATTAATGATTTGTCACTTTGTATCATTTAATTTTTACAGGTAAAATTAAATAATATTATGAATATTTGTCTATTAGGAAATAATTTAACTAATCTTGTTTTAGCCAACATATTACTTAAGAAAAAGATTAATGTTAAAATTATTTCTCAATCTGAAAAATCAGTATCAACAAATACTAATAGAACTATAGCTATTTCGAATGAAAATTATAAATTTTTAAAAGAAAATATAAAAGGGCTTCGTATTTTAGGATGGCCTACTGAAAAAATTAAAATTTATTCAGATAAAAATATATCCTCGGAGTTATTTGAATTTAAAAATAAAAGCAATAGTAATTTTTTTTTATTTAAATACATTGAATTATATAATTTATTAAAAAAAAATAAAGCCTTAAAATTTATAAAACTTAAAAATTTAAATTTCGAAATTCTAAAAAAAAATAATTTTGACTTAATCATTAATTCAGAACAAAATAACTCAATTACTAAAAGATATTTTCAGAAAAAAATAGAAAAAAAATATGGTTCTTTAGCTCACACTGCAATAATAAATCACAAGAAAATTGTAAACAAAGTTGCTGTACAAATTTTTACAGGCAAAGGACCTTTGGCATTTCTTCCTTTATCAAATAATCAAACATCAACTGTATTTTCTTGTAATTCAAATAAATTAATTAACAAAAAAGAACTCACGAAAATAATTAAAAAATATAATTTAAAATATGAAATAAAGAATACCAGTGATGTTGAATCTTTTAATATTAAGTTTTTAGTATTAAGAAATTATAGTTTTAAAAATATTTTAGCTTTCGGTGATCTGATTCACAAGGTCCACCCACTAGCAGGACAAGGATTTAATATGACCATTAGAGACATTAGATCTCTTTCAAATATTTTGGATGAAAATATTGGATTAGGGATAAATGATGGTGGACTCATTGCTAAAAAATTTGAGGAAAATAATAAACATCTTAATTTTATTTATGGATTAGGAATAGATACTATAAATTCCTTTTTTAAACTTGATAGTAAGCTTAATAATACTTTATCAGAACCTATATTTAAAATTTTAAAAGGTAATAGATTTCTTAATAATTTTGCAACATTTTTATCAAATTAATTTTTCTTTTAAAAGTTTACTGCAAAGTTTTATTATTAAAATTATCTAAAATATAAGTATTTAGAATTTCCTCTAACTTTTCTTTTCTTAAGTTTAAATCTTTGCTTTCAAGCAAAACTTGTTTTTCTTCTAATGAAAATGGCGACGCCATTGAAAGAGTATTAATAGTTTGATCTAAACTCTGTTTTTCAATTTCTTTCCAATTAATCTCATACCCTTGTTTTTGGAATAGACCTTTTAAATTCTTAAATATTAGTTCTAAATCTGAAAATTTCATTTCATTTGATTTTTCTGATAGATCTGTAGAAAATTCATCGTATTTTACTGAACATTCTCTATATAAATTATCATTATTTACTTCATCTAAAATCTTAAATCTGCAAATTCCATTTAAAACTATTAAATATCTACCATCATCAGTTTCGTTAAAACTTGTTATTTTTCCCGCACACCCAACTTCATGTAAATCAGGTTTCTTTAGGTCACCTGTCTTTTTTGGCTGTATCATGCCTATAATTCTATTACTTTTCATGCTTTTATCGATCATTTTGATATACCTCGGTTCAAAAATGTTTAATGGAACAGTTGTACGTGGAAATATAATAAAATTAGATAACGGAAAGACAGGCAATATATTTGGAAGATCTTCTTTTTTCATAGTATTTAAAATATAACAATTATTAAATGATTTCAAATTTTTTTGATAGAAAAAAACAGAAAATTTTAGATTTATTTAAAGAAAAAAAGTATCAAGATGTAATTAAATTTGGTGAAAAATTAATTAAAAAAAAATCTAATGATACTCAATTAATTTATTTATTAGGTTTAAGCTCTATAAATCTTCAAAAATTTTTAAAAGCTGAAAAATACTTTGAAAAATTATTATCTTTAAAAAAAACACACGAAATATATTATATTTATGGAAACATACTTAAAAGTTTAAAAAGATATTCTGAAGCATCTGCTTCTTTCGAAAAAGCAATTGAATTAAATCCAAATTTTTCAGAGGCATTTAATAATTTAGGTAATATAAAAAAAACCCTAAATGAAACAGATAAGGCTATCGAATGCTTTAAGATGGCCATCAGGTTAAAAAATAATAATATAGAAGCACTCTTTAATCTTGCATTAATATATCAAGAAAATAATAAATTCGAAGATTTAATTAATATTTATAAAAAATTATTACAATTTGATAAGAATCATATCAAAACTCTTTACAATCTAGGATCAGCCTATCTATTTTTAGGAAATATATCAGAGGGAAAAAATTACTTTGAAAAAGTGTTAAAATTAGATCAATCAAATATCCCAAGTTTTAGAAATTATGTAAGCGTAACTAAAATAGATAAGAACGATAAGTTATTTAAACATTTCCAAAATTTAAATTTTGATAAATTAAATAATCATGAAAAAATTTTAATTTTTGATGCTTTAAGTAAATGTTATTTCGACCAAAAAAATAATAACTTAGGTTTTAACTATTTAGTAAAATTAAATTTAATAAAAAAAGAAATTACAAAATTCTCCCTCTTAAAACAACAAGATAAATTTAAAAATATCAAAGATTTTTTTGAGAATACTTCCAATTTTAATTTAAAATTTAGCGATGGAATTAAAAATAAACCAGTTTTTATACTTGGTATGCCAAGGTCAGGAACCTCTTTATTAGAGCAAATTTTATCTACACATTCAAAAATTCATGGTGCTGGAGAGCTAAATTACTTAGAAAAAATTATAAATCAGTTAGGTTTAACAAAACCAAAAGATGTAAAATATTACTTTACTGAAATTAGAAATTATTATTATAAAAATTTATCAAAAATTTCAGAAAAACCTTACATAATTGACAAGACCCCACTTAATTGTAGATGGATAGGTTATATTGTTAATGCTTTTCCAGAAGCGAAAATTATTCATATAGATAGAAATCCTATGGCAGTTTGCTGGTCAAATTATAAGACATTGTTTGTTGATAGTGGATTAGATTTTAGTTTGAGCCAAGAAGATATGGCTAAATATTTTATTTTGTATAATGACTTAATGAAATTTTGGTTTAAAAAATTTAATAATCAAATTATCAATATAAATTATGAAGATTTTGTCCAAGATTTTGAATTACAAACAAAAAATATTCTTTTAAAATTAAACCTAGACTGGGAAGATGACTTAAGAAATTATGAAAAGACTCATAGAGTAGTCAAAACTGCATCTTTTAATCAGGTTAGAGATAAAATTAAAAAAAATACATCTAAACAATGGGAAAAATATAGTGATTACCTTAAGCCTATGCAAAATATTTTAAAAAATAATCAGATAAAATTTTAAAGTTTTTAATACTTCTTGCATTTCAAAAATACGCTAATTATAATAAGTTTAATTGGCGGGCATAGCTCAGTGGTAGAGCGTCTCGTTGCCAACGAGAAGGTCGTGGGTTCGAGTCCCATTGCCCGCTCCAATTCTAACATATGTTTTTTTGTAATAACTAATCATTATTTGATATCTATGCAGATGGTTACAATATGAATATTTCAAGAAACAAAAATGAGCAAGATCAGTTAAATAAAATTATAATTAGCTACAACACTAAGTCACTAAAAGAAGCATTATTTGAGGCCAATTATATTAGATCAAAGATACCAAATTTAACTAATTCTCCTCAGTTCCATAATATTATTGGCCTCATTAACTTTAGGTTAAATGACTTGAAACAGGCAATTTTCGACTTTCAAACTGCTATTAAAATTAATCCTAATTTTCATGCAGCTCATTATAATTTAGGTTTAGTTTATTTTAATACCAAGGACCTAAAAAAATCATATGATTATCTTATTAAAGCTTTAAACATCAAAAAAGATTATAAACTTGCTAGAAATAAAATTATTGAATTATTATCCTTCTACAAACCTGATAATAAAAGCGAAAATCAAATACTGGATTTGAACAAAAAAATATTCAATATCCCCTGTAAAATAGATTTTACTAAAAAAATATCCGATAGTCATATGATTGACTACCTAAAAAATTGTAAAAAAATTGTTTCAAAAAACTTAGCTGATCTATCATATAATAAAGTACAAATTTTTCGAAAAAAATCTATTTTTCTTAATTGTGAAAGGCATAAATCAATCTTTTTTAAATACAATACTATTCCACAATATTGTTTTCGATGTTTTAAAGTAGTTGTAGAGACTAAAAATTTTCTTGATTTATTAAAAGTTTCATTAATCTTCGATAAAATTGAATTTTTTAATAATTTTAATAGAAAAAATATGATAGACAAAAGAACAAATAAAGATGTATTTAAAAGTATTATATATTGCACAAGTTTAGAACAAGTTTTTGATGTTGAGAAAAAAACAAATAAAATTTTCGAGACTTTATTAAATAATTTTACTATTGAAAGTAAACGTGGTTGCCACGAATATGCAATAAAATATCCAGAATACAAGAAAATTTATAAAAAAGAATCTGAATTGATGAGTTACCCAAAGGAATGGTTAAATAATGAAAAGAAGTTTGACTCAGAAAATAACAAGGAAGGTATTAACCATCAAATATTTGTTCACGATACTCAAAAAGGAATTTCGTTGCACGAATTTCTCATTATAAATAATTGGTTCAAAGATCAAAAAATATCAATTTAAAATACCAAGACCATCTGCCACTTGCAATTCCTTAGTCAAATATTTATAATAAATAATATGTCTGATTTAGCTGATAAAAAATGTATTCCTTGTGAAGGAGGAATCCCAAGTTTTAATTTAGACGAAATTCACAAATACCTTAAGAAAGTTGATGGATGGGATGTGGAATCTCTCAATAAAAAAGACTACTTTATAATCAAAAATTTTAAATTTAACAATTTTTTAGAAAGCCAATCTTTTGTAAGTAAAGTTGGAGAAATCGCTGAGCAAGAAGGTCATCATCCTGACATATGGTTTGGTTGGGGATATGCAAAAATTAAAATACAAACACATGCAATTAATGGATTGCATGAAAGTGATTTTGTGCTTGCTGCAAAAATTGATAAAATAAATTAAACTTTAATGTTTAAAATGCCTAGTTTTTGAAAAAACTAATATTATTCCTAATTTATCAGCAAATTTTATAATATCTTTATCACGAATAGAACCTGAAGGTTGAATAATAGCACTTACACCGTTTTGTACTAGAGTTTCAATTCCATCTATGAAAGGGAAGAATGCATCTGATGCTGCTAATATTATATCGTCCTCATTAATTTTTTGAAATTTTTTCATTTTATTAATTGCTATTTTACAACTATCCAACCTACTTGTTTGACCTGAACCAATACCAACAGTAGAACTTTCTTTTGTTAAAACAATTGCATTAGATTTTACGTTTCTACATATATTGAAAGCAAACAATAGATCATTAAAAATTTTTTTTGTTGGTTTTGTTTTAGAGACAACTTTAAAATTATCTTTAGTAAAAACTTTATTATCTAAACTTTGAATTAATAAAGTGTCAAAGTTGCTAGTAATATTGTCTGAGTTTTGTTCACCTAATTTAGATGCATCAATTAGTCTTAAATTTTTTTTCTTTTTTAAAATTTTAAGAGAATCTTTATCAAACCCAAAGCCAATAATTACCTCTATAAATATTTTATTTAATTCTAAAGCTATTTTTCTATTTACTTTAAAATTACATGAAACAATTCCACCAAAGGCACTTATTGGATCACAAGCTAAAGCCTCTTTATAACTCTCAATTTTACTATTATTCACTGAAACACCACAAGGATTTGCATGTTTTACAATTACAGTTCCAATATTTTTTGGAAGTGTTTTTGAAATATTTAATGCAGCATAAATATCATTATAATTATTATAACTTAATTTTTTCCCACTCAATTGTGATATACCTAAATTACTAAATCTACTATAAACTGCTGATTGTTGATGAGGATTTTCACCATATCGTAACACACCTATCAAATTCCCATGAATAGTTTTCTTTTGAGGAAAATAAACATTGTTTTTATTATTCAAATATTCTGAAATTACAGAGTCATAGTATGCTGTCAAATTAAAAGCTTCTTGGGATAATCTTTTTCTTAACTCTAAACTTGTAGCACCTTTATTTTTTTCTAAATCCAAAATGAATTCTTTGTATTGAAGTGGAGAGGTTAGAACAGTTGTATATTTATAATTTTTTGCTGCTGCTCTTACAAGACTTGGACCCCCAATATCTATGTTTTCAATAAGTTTATCTTGTTTTTTTGTAATTTTTAATGTTTCTTCAAATGGATAAAAATTAACTACAACCAAATCTATTTCGTTATAATTGTTTTTTTTTAGTTCTTTTTTATGATTTTTATTTTCCCTTTTACTTAAAATACCTGCATACAATTTTGGATGTAGTGTTTTAACCCTACCATCCAAAATTTCATCTGCATTTGTATATTCTGATACTTCAGTACATTTATAGCCTAATTTCTTAATTTCTTTTGATGTACCTCCTGAGCTTATGAGATTAACTCTATATTTTTTGAGTGTATTTAAAATTAATTTTATTTCTGATTTATCTGAGAGAGATATTATTGCTTTTTTGATTTTTTTACTCATATTTTACTAATTTGCCATTCAATTAATTGTTCATTATTTTGAGTAACACCAGAGACAAAAATATTCTGGTTCTCAATATAATTATTTTTATTACCAAAATATAGTCCAGTTTCAACACCTATCAATCCATCATTTGAAAAGAACCTCCAACCAGAATTCTCCAATTCAATTAATATAGATTTATTATCTTGAAGTTTTGTTACTTTAATCTCTGGCAATAAATGGAATCTTATTTCAAAGTTTGTAACTTTAAAATTCTTTTTTTTAATAAGTTTTTCTTTTCCAAAAAGAATATTCTTATTTATATCAAATTCTAAACTTCTTTGATGAACTACTCCATATCTTGATAAATATCCATCATGCGAACATTTAATACCCCAATAATTTTTTTCATATGTGACTTCATCGTCAAATGTTTTAAATCCTTTGCTTACTATACTAGGACCTTTACTATTTTTTTTAAAATTACAAGTTGAAGAGTTATCTAAAATTAATGTAGAATGAGTTGCAGTTGATTTTGAAATTGAATTGAGTTGATGGTTATGATCTTGAAAATAACCAGAGTTAGTAATTAGTTTTTTACCCTTAAAAAAAAATTCAAATGATAATGGTCCACTTTGATAATTTTCGGAGTAATTTCTTACTGGATTACTTCCTGTGTCCATAGCAAGGACTACATTTTTATTTTTTAATATTGTATAGCCAGATACATCAAATTCATCACTCTTAAACTTGTATCTAAAAAGAGATAAATATTTGTCAAAGTCTTTATTATTTGAATTATTATTCCCGTTAAATAATAAACTTTGCTTTAATGACCCCCAAATAAAATCATAAGATTTACCAAGATAATGAATTATCTCATTTAAGTATTCTGGAATATCATTTAAAGAGTCTTTTAATAGCTCTCTTATCAAAATAAAATATTTTAAATAAAAAACCATCTGTCTTATATTCCTTGATTTTGGAAAATAGTTGTTATCAAAAGATGTGTTAATGATCTTTTTAAGTAAATCTAACCCATACTCCAAAAACCTATTGTTTTTGTATGCTATCCCAGTGAGAGTTATCGCTGTACACCCAATCATTTTGTCGTTTAAATCAGATGATCTGTCAATTTCATTCATTAAATGATTTACTTGCTTACTGATTATTTCATTAAAACTATTTTTATAGTTACTTGTAGACTCATTATAAGTTATTTTTGAATTTGATATCCATGCTATTACCCTTTTAGAAAGAATATCTGTTTCCCAACTTTTTGTTTCATAGTTTTGATTCTTTTTAATCCAATTTTCAATAATTGACTGAGTAACTTTATTTGAAGATTTAAGATCTATTGAAAATAGCCAATAAAAACTATGAAGTTTTTTAAAATCATTATATTTAAGACCTTTATTTTCCCATATTGATTGAACATTAAAATTTTCAATTTTCTTTTTTTGTTTTTCGTATTTTATTAATGAACTAAGTATATTAAGACTTGGTTGATAAACTAAAACATTTTCATCAACTCTTGAAATTTTTTTGTTATAGACAGATGAGTTTAAATAAATTTTTCTTATTTGATTTTTAAAAATAAAGTAAAATTCATTGATATAATTAAAAGAACTTTTTAAAAACATTTTACATTGATTTTAGTTTTTCAATATTGGTTTTGATATTCCCATTGTTCTCTTTGAAAACTGTGGTTCCAGATACCAAAATATCAGCCCCAGCTTCTAAGACTATTTTTGAATTACTAAAATTAATTCCTCCATCAACTTCAATATCAAAGTGATATTTACCTTTATCCTTTATTTTTTTTAATTCTTTAATTTTATCTAATACTTCAGGCATAAATTTTTGCCCACCGAATCCAGGATTAACAGTCATAACTAAAACTAAATCAATATTTTCTATCTCATCTATTAAAGCTTTTATTTCAGTCTTTGGGTTTAAAGACACACCAACTTTTTTGCCAAATTTTTTTATTAAATTTATAGTCTCTTTTAAGTTTTCAGTAGCTTCAGGATGAATAGTTATTATATCAGCACCAGCATCCGCGTAACTTTCTATGTATTCATGTACTGGAGAAATCATTAAGTGAACATCAAATGGAAGCTTGGTATATTTTCTTAAGTTTTTTATTACAGGTGGTCCTATTGTTAAATTTGGAACAAAGTGACCATCCATTACATCGACATGAATTAAATCAGCTCCACCTTGTTCTAGCCTCTTAATTTCAATACCAAGCTGACTGAAATCAGCGGATAATATAGATGGAGAAATTTGAATTTTTTTCATTTGATACTAAAAATATTAGTATCAATTTTTTGTTCTATTTGAATTAGTTTTTGCTGAATATTCTATATATTTCTCTAGCAATTTCACTCTCAAGAGGGAATGAAAGCATACCCATAACTGAATAACCAAGTAAATAAGGCATTAAATAGAAACGACCCATGTAAAAGAACCATGCCACGTAAAGTGGTACTAAAGGTCCTATAATGAAACTGGGAGTAATTGGTTTAAATATTTTTATAAGTGGGTTTGTTAGTTTCACAAATACTTTCATAAAGAAAAATTGTGAATCTTCTTTCTGAAATATATTCATCGCTACTCGTCCAATAAGAGTCCACATTATAACTCCAAGGACATAATCAATTAAATAAACTAAGGGATGAAAGTTTGCTGACATTTTTAATGTTATCTAGGGGCGAAATTTTCGCCCCTAAAATTATATATTTTAATTAATGTTGTTTTCCAAGTATGGTCTTACCGCTTGGTATACGTACATCATCAACCATTTTCTGAGTAGCTGCGTCTGGTGCTGTAGTTATTAAACTGACAACAACCATCGAAACTAAACTCACTGATGCTCCAACTATTCCAAAAGTAAGTTGAGTTATGCCTAAGAACCCAGATCCACCACTTCGTACCCAAACTAGATACGCAGTTCCTGAGATCAGTCCTAATAGCATTCCCGCAACAGCTCCTGGTGCATTAGCTCTCTTCCACCATACACCAAGTACAAGTGGGAAGAATAGTCCAGACATCGCAAAGTCAAAAGCCCAAATTACCGAACCTAGAATACCTTGTATCTCTAGTGCAGCAATTGTAGCTCCTGCAAAACCAATTAATACAAGTAATACCCTTGCAACAATTAATCTTTTCGCAGTTTCAGCTTTTGGATTAATGATTTTGTAGTAAACATCATGTGATAATGCATTTGAAATAGCTAAAACTAATCCATCCGCAGTTGACATGGCAGCAGCCATACCTCCAGCAGCAACTAGTCCAGATATTACATATGGTAATCCAGCAATTTCAGGTGTTGCTAATACAACAGCACTACCTTTCATAAAGAACTCATTAAGTTCGAGAGTTCCATTGCCATTAAAGTCACTTACAAACATCAACTTCGCTTGGTTCCAGTTTTGATACCAGTCAAGAGCTTGAACTTCAGTTATCGATTTGCCGATAATTCCTGTAGCTAGATTAGGATCCATCAAAGAAATTTTTGATAGAGTAGCTAACATTGGAGCTGAAGAGTAAAGTAGGAATATAAAGAATAACGACCAACCTACTGATCTTCTAGCTGTTCTTACACTTGGAGTAGTAAAGTATCTCATCATAACATGAGGTAGTGAAGCTGTTCCAGCCATCATACATACTGCTAATGAAATAAACGCCCAAGGTGTTGCATTAACTGAAGAGTGCGGTTTAGTAATTCCCGCCAATCCTTTTGGAACTGTAGCTAAATCTGCAGCTGAGTTTTTAACAAATCCAAATTGACCTTCAAGTTCTGCAATTCTTGCTACTTCGTCAGCTAACATGAAGTGTGGGAAGAAACCTGCACCAATATTGTTACTTATCCAGAATACCGGAAGTAAATAAGCAATAATTAATACAATATATTGAGCTACTTGTGTCCAAGTTACCGCTCTCATTCCTCCAAGCATTGAGCACATCAAAATACTTGCTAGTCCAACGTAAACTGCAATTTCAAATGGAATATCTAAAGCAACAGATGCAATTGTACCTGTAGCGTTAATTTGAGCAGTCACGTAAGTGAATGATGCAACAGTTAAGACTATAACAGCACTAAATCTTGCTAGGTTACCACCATAACGAGTTCCTATAAAATCTGGCACAGTATAACATCCAAATTTTCTAAGATATGGTGCTAATAAAGATGCAACTAGTACATATCCACCAGTCCATCCAACAAGTAGTGCCATATAACCATAGCCTTTAAAGTAAATACCACCTGCCATGGCTACAAAAGATGCACCAGACATCCAGTCTGCTGCAGTTGCCATTCCATTAAATACAGTAGGTACTTGTCTTCCAGCTACGTAATAAGCGTCTGTTTGAAGTGTTCTTGATAACCAACCAATTAAAGCATAAATCAAAACTGTAAAAGCAACAAAAAAGATACCAATCATTTTTGCTGACATTCCAGCTTGTTCAGCTATTGCCATTATGATGATAAATACAAGAAAACCTCCAGTATATATCCCATAGACTTTAGGTAGATTATCTATAAATTTACCTTTTATCATTGTTCGCCCTCTCTTTCAGTAAATCCGAACTCATCATCTATTTTCTCTTGTCGACCGGCAAACCAGAAAATTAGAATGACGAAGATTGCAAGTGATCCCTGACATGTAAACCAATACGTTAAAGGATATCCAAATGGTCTAATGCTAGATTCTTGCATTTCGGCTCCGAAAAGAAAGATGCCAATTGAGAAAACAAACCAAATTGCTAATGTGATAAAGAGCAAATTTCTGGTTTTTTCCCAGTGTTGTTCTTGTTTTGACATTTTTTCTCTCTCCTATAGGTTAAAGAAAGAACCATACTGATAATCAAATTTATTTAAACCCCTAAAAACACTCGAAATTGTGTCATTTTTACATTATATATCAACATATTAGGTAGATAAATGGCCCTTAAATACAGATTCAACTTGAAAGATATAAAACTTGAAGATTTCAAAGTTTATTTAGTTGCAATGTTTAGAGGTATTTTGCCAAAGAAAAAAATCAAAAATGTTGATGATTTGAAAGAATTTATTCAGCAAAAATCAGCATGGGTATCACAAGTAACTTTATATAATTATTTGAAAACAAGAATGGGCACTAAATGGGTTCTCCATTTTGATGATGAAACATTTTTAAAATCAATTAACACAGCCAAATGGAATATATATGCAATTTCGCTACAGGATTTATCTTTTTATACTGTTTCTTATTTAAATGTTTTTTATAATTTCCGAGAAACTAATAAAGTTTCTGAAATTTATAATACTATTTTGGACAAAGAATTAGAGAATGGTATGCCTAAGGAAATTGTTGATGAAGCAAAGGCAAGTTTTCAGAAAAGATTAGATCAAATTAAATGGGATGACTATTATAAATCTTGGCCATTCAATGAAAGTGCTCTTGCATTATATAATTGGGCCCCAGTAGCTAATGAACTAAAATCTATAGATAGAAAGATAGTCCTTAATTCTATGATTTTGAAATGGGATAATATTAAAGAAGAGTTTTCTAAACTAATAAAGATCTAGATATTTTTTCTATTATCGACCAAGCTTTCAACAACAGAGGGATCAGCTAAAGTAGTTGTATCTCCTAATTGACCATGTTCATTAGCAGCAATTTTTCTTAAAATTCTTCTCATTATTTTACCTGATCTTGTCTTTGGAAGTCCTGGAGCAAATTGAATTAAGTCAGGAGTTGCTATTGGACCAATTTGTTTCCTAACCCAAAGCTTTAAATCTCTCTCTAAATCAAGAGTACTTTTTTCTCCAGCATTTAAAGTTACATAACAGTAAAGCCCGTTTCCTTTTATATCATGAGGATAACCAACCACTGCTGCTTCAGCCACTTTTGGATGAGCTACAAACGCACTCTCAATTTCTGCAGTACCTAAATTATGTCCAGAAACAATAATTACATCATCTACCCTTCCTGTGATCCAATAATAACCATCCTTATCTCTTCTGCAGCCATCACCTGTAAAATATTTCCCATCAAATTGTGAAAAATAAGTATCTATAAATCTTTGATGGTCACCATAGACACTTCTCATTTGTCCAGGCCACGATTGTGAAATACAAAGTCTACCTTGTGCCTCTCCTTTTAAAACCTTGCCATCTTTATCTAGAATCTCTGGTTTAATTCCATAAAATGGTTTGGTTGCAGAGCCAGGTTTTAAATCTATTGCTCCAGTTTGAGGACTGATCAAAATTCCACCTGTTTCTGTTTGCCACCAAGTATCAACGATTGGGCATCTGCTATCACCAACAGTTTTATAGTACCACTCCCAAGCTTCAGGATTAATTGGTTCACCAACAGTACCTAAAAGTTTTAAAGTTTTTCTAGATGTTTTCTTTACAGGTTTATCACCTTCCCTCATTAAAGCTCTGATTGCCGTTGGAGCTGTATAAAAAATATTAACTTTATATTTATCAACTATTTGCCACCACCTAGATGTATCAGGATATGTAGGTATTCCTTCAAACATAATTGTAGTTGCGCCGTTAGCAAGTGGACCATAAATAATATAACTATGTCCTGTAACCCAGCCTATATCAGCCGTGCACCAGTAAATATCTTTAGGTTTATAATTAAAAATATATTGGTGAGTCATTGATGCATAAACCATATATCCACCAGTTGTATGTAGCACACCTTTTGGTTTTCCAGTTGAACCAGATGTGTAAAGAATGAATAATGGATCTTCAGCATTCATTTCTTCAGGCTCACATTTTGCTGAGACTTTACTTATCATTTTGTGATACCAAACATCTCGATCATTGTACCAATCAATCTTTTTGGTACCTGTTCTCTTTACAACGATACATTTTTTTACGTTTGGACAGCTCTGTAACGCTTCATCTGTAATAGATTTTAAAGGGATTGTTTTGCCACCTCTTACACCTTCATCTGCAGTTATCACATAGTCAGATTCGCAATCATTTATTCTGCCTGAAATACTATCTGGTGAAAAACCTCCAAATATTATGGAGTGAACTGCACCTATTCTAGCACATGCAAGCATTGTGTAGGCAAGTTCTGGTATCATAGTAAGATAAATAGTTACTCTATCACCCTTTTGAACTCCCAAATTTTTTAACCCATTTGCTGCTTTTGAAACCTCTTTATGAAGTTCTTTATATGTAATTTTTTTTTGAACTTTAGGATCGTCACCTACCCATATAATTGCAGTTTTGTGAGCATTCTTTTTAATATGCCTATCAATGCAATTCGCTGAGGCATTTAAAGTACCATCATAGAACCATTTTATATGAACATCATCTTTACTATATTTAACGTCTTTAATTTTTTTATAAGGTTTAATCCAGTTAATTCTTTTTCCTTCTTTTTTCCAAAATCCATCGTTGTCTTTGATCGACTCGTTATATTTCTTTATATATTGAGATTTATTAACAGTAGCTTTACTTATCCATTCTTTCTTTGTTTTATAAATTATTTCTTTAGGTGTTTTAGAGATTACTTTTTTTTTAACTTTTTTTTTCTTAGGCATGAATTTTTTTTTAATTAATTCTACCCATCTTCAAAATTATTTTCCAGCTTTTAGTATCAATAGGCATAACAGATAGTCTACTTTGTCTAATTAGAGATAAGTTCTCCAAAGCCTTAGTTTTTTTGATGTTTTCAAGTGTTACAGGATTTTGAAGTTTACTATTAAATCTAACTTTAACTGCAACAAACCTTTTTTCCTTATCAGTTGGATCAATGAATGCCGTTTTAATAACTTCGACTATACCAACTATCTCTTTTCCTATATTAGAATGATAAAAAAAACAAAGATCTCCTTTTTCCATTTTTTTTAAGTTACTTGCTGCTTGGTAATTTCTTACACCATCCCAGTCAGCTCCTTTTTCTCCAGCTTTGATTTGTTGATCTATTGACCACACATCCGGCTCAGATTTCATTAACCAGTATTTCATTATTTTATTTGTTTATTTTTAAACTTAAATTATTAAACATCTCTCTCAAATAAATATCGTAGTTGTTTGAAGATCCTACGGATGTAGAATAGACAGGTTTATTTGCTTGATTTAAACTTAATGTTTTAATTGGAGAAACATAATTATGGTGATTTAGGCATTTTTCACTCCACTTTAATTGACAATAATTGATAATTTTTTTTACTGTGCATTCTTTATTATTAACTATCTCTTCATAGTATATGTTTAAAATATCTTTGTTGATTTTTTTATTCCAAAAATTCATTATTTTTTTATATAACGAATAATATTCAATTAATTCATTTTTATCATACTTCCAAGACTCGTTATCTGCAAATAAGTTTTTATAAATTGATAAACAATTATCTTTTGCGTTTCTTTGACAGTGAATTAATTTAGATCCTGGAAAAAAATGTTTTATAAATCCTAAATAAAAATACGTATCTAAGCTTTTATCTGTGATTACATTTTTATTAATATTAAATGATTCTAAATAATTAAAATATTCTTTTCTTAAACTTAAACCTGAGAGTTTATCAAGATCATCAAGAATAATTTTGTTATCTTTAAAAAAATTTGATTTAACAAAATTACTTACAAAATTTATTTCACCAATACTCGAAACTTTTTCATGGCTTGATATTATGCTTTCAACCAATGTTGTGCCTGATCTTGGCATCCCAAATATGAAAATGATCCTTTTTTTATTATCAATAATGTTGTTTTTAAATTTAAAATTTGAAAAAAAAGTCTTAATACCTTCAAAAAGTTCTATTTTTTGATTTATATCAGATTTCAAATTACTTCTTTTTAAATAGTTTCCTTTAGAATAATAATTAAAGGATTTTTTATAATCTTCTTTATCTTCAAAACCCTTACCTATTGCAAATAACAAGTTGATTTTTTGATCGTCATTGAGCTGTTTTGTGTTAAGTTTTTTCACCATATCCTTAAGATAATTTTCATCATTTTTAAAATTAGTTTGTGAACTTAATAATTTATCTGCTTCAGTAGATGATGGGAATTTATTTAAACACTTTTTCAGAATTAATTTAGCTTTTTGAGATTGTTTAGTGCTTTGATAAGCGAAACCTAAATTAATATAAATTTTTTCAATATTTTCGTTGATTTTTAGCGCCTTAATATAAAGAGATATAGCTTCTTCAAAATTGTTAGTTTTTAATTTTAAGTTGGCTAAATTGAATATTGAACTAATATAACTTGGATTTAATTTTATACACTCCCTAAAAAATTTTTCTGCTTTTCTTAGTTTACCTGAGTTGTTATATAAAATTCCCAAGTAGTTTTTGGCGTCGATATTTTCTGGATTAATCTTTGCCGCTATATTTAAACATTTAAATGAATCAATTTTATTATTTTTATTAAGATAGCTTAAGCCTCTGAGTGTCCATAGTAAATCATTATTATTTTCCTTTTCTGATAAAAAATTTGTTTTTTCTATTACAAAGTTATAATTTTTTTCTTTAAACTTATTTATAATAATCTCAGTATTATTTTGTAAGTTCATTTCATTTTCTATAGTTTAATTTTTTTTCTTTTTCTTTTCTTTTTTAATTTTTCTTTTTTCCTTTAAAGAAAGTTTAGCTTGCTTCATTACACTGGCATCTTTAAATGATTTACCACTATATCTTTTCGACATTTATAATCTAACTCCTGCCCCTTTTAAAAACTTTGCTTTTTCGTCAAGTGGCAGTCTTGGACTTGCAGGAAGATCTAAACTATCAAATTTTTTGATTTTATACTTTTCAAGACCTACAAGTGCAATCATAGCTGCATTATCTCCACATAATTTTGGTTCAGGAAAAATTGGTTTAAAATTATTCTTCTTGCATACTTTGATTAATTTTCTTCTAATACCTTTATTAGCAGCTACTCCTCCTGCGATTACAAAAGTTTTATTTTTCTTTTTACTAATCTTTTTGAATTCATCAAATGCTATTTGTGTTTTTACTTCTAAAATTTCTTCAATTGTTTTTTGAAAAGATGCTGCAAGATCATACCTTTCTTGTTTGGATTTTATAGTGCTTGATATCCTTAAAATCGCAGTTTTAAGACCTGCAAACGATAAATTACATCCACCTTTATTTATAATTGGTTTAGGAAGTTTAAATTTATTTGCATCTCCCAGCTTTGCAAATTCTTCTAATTTTGGTCCTCCTGGAAATTCAATACCTAAGAGTTTCGCAGTTTTGTCAAATGCTTCTCCTAAAGCATCATCAATTGTTGTTCCTAATCTTTTATATTTTTCAAGTCCATTCACACTTAGATATTGTGTGTGTCCTCCTGAAATTAATAATAATAAATATGGGAAATCTAAGGTTGTACTAAGTTTTGGACTTAAGGCATGCCCTTCAAGATGGTTCACACCAATAAATGGTATATTTAGACTTGCAGATAATGCCTTACCAAAATTTAAACCAACAGTAAGGCAAACAATTAAGCCTGGACCAGATGTTGAAGCAATTGCAGAAACATTATTTAAATTCACACCGCTTTCATTAATTGCTTTTTTTGCAATTAAATCAATTTTTTCAACATGAGATCGTGCCGCAAGTTCAGGAACTACACCTCCAAATTCTTTGTGAATATCAAATTGACTTGAAACTACATTAGATAATATTTTTACCTTACCGTTTTTATCTTCTTCTATGATTGATACTGCAGTTTCATCGCAACTTGTCTCGATTCCAAGGATTATTTTTTTTTCATTCATAAATATTTATAATTAATACAATTAAACTATAAGAATGTAATAAAAATAAGAATTATGAAAAGGGATAAATTTATAATTGGTACTCGAGGAAGTCAGTTAGCTCAAATTTATACTGAAAAAGTGATAAAACATATTAAAAAAGTTTCATCGACCCACATTGAAACAAAAAAAATAGTCACAAGTGGAGATGAAAACCAAAAGGATAGGTTGTCAAATATTGGAGGAAAAGGATTATTTTCAAAAAAAATTGAAATAGAATTAATTAATCATAATATTGATATAGCTGTTCATGCTTTAAAAGATATGCCATCGATTGAAACAGAGGGGCTAATAACAAATTTTTATTTAAAAAGAAATTCGCCCAATGAAATTTTTATTAGCAACGGCAATATAAATTTTCAAGATCTTAAACCTAATTCGATAATAGGCACTTCTTCTTACAGAAGGGAATACCAATTAAAAAGTATTAGATCAGATCTGGATTATAAATTAATAAGAGGAAATGTGGATACTAGGATAAAGAAATTAGAAAATGGAGATTACGATGCAATTTTACTTTCTAAAGCTGGCATTGAAGCTTTAGGTTTGACAAGTAAAATTACACATGAATTTAATACTGAAGAATTAATACCATGTGCTGGACAAGGTATTATTGCTATACAATGTAGAGAAAACGATCAAGAAATAATTAATATCTTGGAAAAAATTAATGATGATCAGTCCAGAATAATTGCAAATGCTGAAAGAAAAATCTTAAAAATACTTGAGGGTGACTGCGATACAGCAGTTGGTGTGTATGCAAAGATTGACAAAGATCTTGCAAATATAAAAGCAGAACTTTTTTCAGTAGATGGCAAGCAAAGATTTTTTGTTGATGAAAGTGAAGATAAAAAGATGATAGAAGATTTAAGTATTAAGATTGGAGAAAAATTAAAATCAGAGTCAAAAGGATCTTATAAAAGGTAAAATGCATATTTTATTAACTAGACCATTAGAAGATAGTAAAGAATTAATATTAAGATTTAGTTCTTTGGGACATAAAGTTTCTCATTTACCTGTGATAAAAGTCGAACCACTTAAATACGATGAACCTGACTATAACCAATTTAAGGGAGTAATATTTACAAGTTCGAATGCGATTAAGAACTTAGATTTAAACAAAGTTGATAAAAAAATCGAATGTTATTGTGTTGGCTCTGCAACAGAAAAAGTTTCAAAGTTAAACGGTTTTCAAAATATTATCTCTGCAGAAGGAAACGTAAATAATTTAAAAGAATTAATACTACAAAACTTCAACCCAAAAAATGGATCACTTCTTTACGTAAGTGGTGAGATAGTTTCGAGCAGGTTAGATAAAGATTTAATTTCTGAAGGTTATTCTTTAAAGAGATTGATTAACTATACAGTTTTATCAACTCAAGAAATAAAAGAGGAATTTAGAGCACAATTAAAAGCCTCAATTCCTGATATAATTTATATCTACTCAGAAAATAGCGCTAAGAGTTTATTAAATTTACTTAAAAAATACGATCTTTTAGACAATTGGATGGATACCAATTTGATGTGTATGGGTGAAAAAGCATCAGCAATTTTAAATGAGATCAAGTGGAAAAAAATTTTTCTATTTAACTCTGGTGAAGAAGAGTTTTTGCTATATAAAATTTAGCCATGGGTGTTTTTGAGAATTTTTCTGGACTTTTTTTGTCTGTATGGAAAAAGGGAATTTTAGGTGTTAACTTTGTTGAGATCTTAATAGGTCTTGGAATATTCTTTATATTCTTAGTTTTTAGAGGGTTAATTAGCAAATTAATCATTAAAAAATTAGAACTTATTACTAAAAGAACAACAAATAAACTTGATGATACTTTCGTTAAGGCAATGGAGGGGCCAGCTAGATTTCTTCCAATTGTTCTTGGAGTATTTTTTGCAAGTTACTACATGTCTTTTGCAGAAGATACGAGGTTATTTTTAGATAACGTAAATAGAACGTTGATCACGATTTTACTTTTTTGGATTATTCATCAAATTATTGAACCAATTTCCTATATACTAAGTGGATTTGATAAGATTTTAACTAGAGAACTAATTGGCTGGATTATCAAATCATTAAAAATTTTAATTTTAATCTTAGGAGCTGCAGCTGTTTTAGAATTATGGGGAATTAAAATTGGTCCAATTATTGCAGGACTTGGTTTATTTGGTGTTGCAGTTGCTTTAGGAGCACAAGATTTATTCAAAAATTTAATATCAGGAATTTTAGTACTCGTTGAAAAAAGATTTAAAATGGGTGATTGGATTGAAGTTGAAGGAATAATCGAGGGTGTAGTTGAAAAAATAGGTTTTAGATCAACTGTTATAAGAAAATTTGACAAGTCTTTAGCAATTATTCCAAATTTCCAGTTTGCAGAGAATGCTGTAATTAATAAAAGTCAAATTACAAATTGGAGAATTAGTTGGACAATAACACTTCAGTATGACTCTACTGTTGAACAATTAAAAACTATAAGAAATGAGATAGAAGATTTTATAAATACTTCAGAAGATTATGATACTAAAGTTGGCGTTTCTGTTAGGGTTGATAAATTTGCTGATAGCTCAATTGATATGTATGTAAGATGTTATACAAAAACAAACAGTTGGAGCGAAATGTTGTTGGTTAAAGAAAGACTGGCAATTAAAATTAAGGAAATTGTTGAGGGTAATAAAGCATCTTTTGCATTTCCAAGCACTTCTGTATATGTAGAGAAGAAATGAT
>CABZCA010000009.1 GCA_902524115.1 uncultured Pelagibacteraceae bacterium
AGTTGGTGTTAACATTCCATTCTCAATTGAAAATTTTTCATTAATTACAAAAAATTTTTTTATATTTTCTATTTTAGAAAGATTTTGATTGATATTTTCTATTTCTTCTTGAATTTGATCATTACCTACGTTGTTATTGTCATCTGATAAAACTAATAGAGCAACCAGAAAAGGTTTATTATCTCCATAAACAATTGATTGATCAATAAATTTCGAATTTGACAATTCATTTTCTATTTTAACTGGAGATATATTATCTCCACCAGGCGTAATCAAAATATCCTTTTTTCTATCAGTAATTTTTAAATATCCATTCTCAAAAATTCCAATATCGCCTGTATGTAACCAACCATCCTTTAAAACTTTGTTAGTTTCTTCCTCATTATTCCAATAACCTAACATTACATTTTCACCCTTAACTAAAATTTCTCCATCTGAGGCTATTTTTACCTCATTACCTTTAAACGGTGGTCCTACAGTCTCAACCCTAATATCATCAATTGGGTTACAACTTATAACCGGAGATGTCTCAGTTAATCCATAACCTTGCAAAGTAGGAAGACCGATAGCATTTAAAAAAATACCAACCTCCTTATCAAGCGCTCCACCGCCTGATACGAAAGTTTTAAGTTCACCTCCAAATTGAGCTTTGATTTTTTTTCTCACAATTTTTTCTAAAATATTATCAATTAATTTTTCTAAAATTGTTAAGGATTGTTTGTTTATTTTTTTAGTTCCTAGTTCTAACATTTTTAATATTAAACTTTTTTTTAAACCTGTCGCTTTATTAAAACTTGCATTAATCTTTTGAAATAAATTTTGGTAAAACCTGGGAACTGCTGTCATTATTTGTGGCTTGCAATCATTCATGTTTTTAATTAATTTTTCAATACTTTCTGCATAAAAAATTTTAGCTCCAACACTTATTTGAACAAATTGAACGGTGTGTTCATAAGAATGTGACAGAGGTAACCAGGTTAAAAACTTAGTCTGATCTGTAAGCAAAGGTTTCAATATATCGAATGCACCATCACAATTATTTAAAATACCACCATGACTTAAGACTACACCTTTTGGGCTACCTTGAGTTCCTGAAGTATAAATAATACAAGCTGGATCGTTTCTTTTAATTGACAAGTCTGGAACATTTAAATCTTGAAAATCTAAATTATAAAATAATTTATTAACATTAATATAAGCGTCCGTATCAGTATCTAGCTCTTCAAAAGAAAATATTTTAACAACAAAAGTCTTTTTTTTTATAATTTCTTTTACTTTATTAAATTGTTCTTGATTAGAAACAAAGATTAATTTTGGATTACAATTATCAATTATATATTCATAATCTTTCTCAGCATAAGTTGTATAAGTAGGAACAGTAATGGCTTCAGATAGCATTACTGCAAGATCAGTTATAAACCACTCAGGTCTATTTTCAGATATTAACAAGCATCTATCACCTTTATTTGTATATTTTTTTATTTCTGATGAAAGTTTTTTAATTGAATGGAATGTTTTTTCCCATGTAAAATAATTATTTTTATCTTTCAAAGACGTCAAAAGAATATTTTCTTTTTTATATTTTTTATAATTAATAAAAAATAAATCGACTAAATTATTAATATTTTCTGTACTCATCATTTTTTTGGTGGGCAAAGAGAGAGTCGAACTCTCACAGTATTGCTACTATTGGATTTTGAGTCCAACGCGTCTACCAGTTCCGCCATTCGCCCAAAGTTTTGCATATTTTATCTAATAGTATTAAATCATTTATTATATTAAAAGAAAATATGTTTAAAGATCTTTACAATAAAACTATTAAACTAGCAGGTCTTAAAAAATCTAAATCTATTTTAGGATTTATATCTTTTATCGAAAGTTTTATATTCCCGATACCTCCAGATGTTTTGATAATTCCTATGACAATAGCTCGAAAACGTGAATGGTTTAAAATCGCATTAATTGCAACTGTAGGATCTGTTTTAGGAGCTTGCCTTGGGTATTTTATAGGATACCTCTTTTTTAGTGAAATTGGTCTTAAGATTTTTGAGATTTATGGTGTAGATAATGCTTCATTTTTAAAAGATAAAGTGTCTTCAGAGGGAGGAGTCATAGCTTGGATTGCTCTTTTGGCAATTGCTGGTTTTTCTCCAGTACCTTTCAAGTTACTTACAATCACAAGCGGATTTATAAACTTTAATATTTTGTATTTTTTTATCATTTCTCTTTTAACAAGAGGTTCGCGTTTTTTTTTAATAGCATTCTTGATTGGAAACTTTGGACCGACAATGAAAAAAATTATTGAAAAAAAACTTCTTAAGTTCTCAATCTTTTTATCAGTTATTTTAATTATTTTTGCTTATTTTATTTATAAATTTTTAAATAGTTTTATTAATTAAATATGATCCCATTCCCAAATAGAAAAAATTTTTATTTAATTGTTTTATCTATCTCATTAATTTCAATAATTTCAGCTTTATACATTGAGTATGTATTGCAGTATCAACCATGTAAGTTATGTATTTATCAAAGGTTACCTTACCTAGCTGCAATATTTGTAAGCTTTATTGGGTTTAATTATTCGAATAAAGATCAAATTTTAACAGTTACAATTATGATATTTGCTTTGAGCGCTATACTATCTGGGTATCATTTTGGAATTGAGAATAGTATATTTGATGAGCTATCAGCCTGTACAAATGGATCATCAGATATTTTAAATAAACCTAAATTATTAGAGTCTCTTAACAAAACTATGCCTGTTAACTGTAAAGATGCTACTTTTAAAATTCTTGGAATTTCACTAGCGGCAATTAATACAATTTTATCAATTTTAATTGTTATTTTTTCTATTAGAACATTGGTCTATGAAAAAAACTAATAAAAAAAAATTAGAAGAATTTATAAGGGTAGATCATGCTGGAGAAAGGGGTGCAATTAAAATTTATGAGGGTCAATTGCTTGCTTTAAATACTATTGTAAAAAATGATGATTTGAAACAAGTTATTGGAGAAATGAAAAAGCATGAGGAGGAACACTCAAATTTTTTTGAGGATGAAATAGAAAAAAGAAATATAAAACCAACAAAATTGCTACCATTATGGGATTTGCTTGGGCTAGGTCTTGGATTTGGTTCAACGATACTTGGAAAAAAAGCAGCGATGTTATGTACGGCCTCTGTAGAGGAGGTAATAGACGAACATTATAAAAACCAAATTGACCAAATAGAAGGAGATGAAAAGGATTTAAAGGAAAAAATAATTAAATTTAGACAAGACGAATTAGACCATAAAGATATAGCCTACGAGAAAGGTGCTACAAAAAAAGGTCTTTATTCAATTATGGATAAAGTAATTAAAACTGGTTCTAAGGTTGCTATAAAAATCTCAGAAAAAATTTAGTTACGGTTCAAGTTCGACATCCCAATACAAATAGTCCATCCAACTTTTATGTAAAAAGTTAGGTGGAAAATTCTTTCCATTTTTATGAAGATCTTCTGTGGTAGGTTGAAAAGGCCATTGATTTAATGTCATACCTGAGTTTTTTATTAATCTTCCACCTTTTTTAACATTACAGGAAGAACAAGCTGTTACAACATTATCCCAATTAGTTTTTCCACCTTTTGATCTTGGCAGTAAGTGATCAAAGGTTAATTCATTTTTACTTCCACAATATTGGCAGCTAAACTTATCTCTTAAAAATACGTTAAACCTTGTAAAGTTAGGATTTGATTGAGGTCTAATGTATGATTTAAGAGCAATTACACTTGGAAGTTTCATACTAAATGAAGGACTTCTGATTTTTCTGTCATAATAACTAACAATAGAAACTCTATCTAAGAAAACAGATTTAATTGAATCTTGCCAGCTCCACAATGACAGTGGATAATAACTTAAAGGTCTATAATCTGCATTTAAAACTAACGCAGGACATTTTTCTAGCGAAATATTTTGATCTGTAAGCTCAATCATAATTAAAACATACATTAAATATATTTTTAATCAACTTTACTAATTGTGTATTAAGGATTTATTAATTAATTATATTTTTTTTAATAAAGTTTAATGCCGCACTTGATGCTTCCACAGGTATATGGTGATCACAGTTTTTAATCATTAAAGTTTCAATTTTAATTTTATTTCTGATAAAAAAATCTTCAGCTTCAAGTAAATTGCTTGGGGGGACGATTTGATCATTTTCACCATGTATCATTAAAATATTAGTTTTATTTTTAATTCTTGGAGAAAGGTCTTTCATATTTATGATTCTTCCAGAAAACCCTACAATACAACTAAATTCTTTTTCTGATGTTAGACCAACATTTAATGACATCATACATCCTTGGCTGAAACCAGAAACACAAATTTGTGAATATTCTAAATTAAAATAATTACTTACTTCTGAAATATAACCGTTTAAAACATTTTCTGCCCCTTTTGACTCTTTAAGAGTATATTCTGGATCTTCATTATTTAAATCAAACCATTGAAAACCAGTTGGATTTATGCTGCACACTTCGTGTGCATCAGGACATAAAAAAACTGTATTTTTTAAAAATCTTTTCCAATTTAAGGTAAGCATACTGATATCTTTTCCATCACCTCCATATCCATGAAGTAAAATTACTGCACTTTTAACTCTCTCATTATTTTCTGGTTTTATTATTGTTGTATTTAAGGAAAATTTCATAAAATTTTTGGTAACCAATCAAGTAAAGATTGATCATTAAAGTCAATATACCCAACAATTCTCCCAACTTCAAAACCATTTCGGTCTATTAAAATTGTTGTTGGTAATCCTCTTAGTTTAAACAACTGTGAAAACTCTGGTCCTGATCCTGTAAATATGTCTAAATTTTTAATTTTGATTTCATCAAAAAATCCTTTAGATTTTTTATAGCTTTCACCACCGATATTAATTGGAATAATATTAATATTTTTAAATTCATTTAAAGTTTTAAGTTTGTCCAAAGATGGCATTTCTTTTTTACAAGGAGCACACCAAGTGGCCCAAAAATTTATTATTAATGGTTTTGATTTATAATCATTTAAACTTACTTTTTGGCCATCAGATTTAATAAATTCTATATTTTCAATTTTTTTCTTGTCTTTATGTACTATAAGATTCTTAATTTCTGGACGCTCTATTGAATATGAGACGCTAGATGATATTAAGTAAAATATTATTATAAGATAATTAAAAAAAATGATTTTCATAAAATCTATAACAATTAAATATCATGGGTAAAAATAAAAACAATCAACCAATTTGGAACACTAGAATTAAAAAAACAAAAAACCTTTTTAAAAAGATTGGTGGATCAATAGAAATTGATAAAAGATTATTCAGAGAAGATATTGAAGCTTCAATTGTACATGTTGAGATGCTGTTTAGACAAAAAATTATAAATTTTAAAATTAAAAATAAAATAGTTTGGGGTTTGAATAGAATTAAGAACGAAATTATAAAAAAAAAATTTATTTTTGATGATAAGCTTGAGGATATTCATATGAATATAGAACACAGACTTTTTGAACTAATTGGAGAAGAGGCGGGGTATATTCACACTGCAAGATCAAGAAATGATCAGGTTGTCACAGATTTTAAAATGTGGTTAAGAAAAGCTAATAAAGAAATTGTAAAAAGTATTAATGCAACAATTAAAAATATTTTAAAAAAAGCAGAAAAAAATGTTGAGACAATCATGCCAGGTTTCACACACCTAAAAAATGCACAACCAGTTTCTTTTGCTCATTACTTAATGGCGTACTTAGAAATGTTTTACAGGGATAAAAAAAGATTCAATAACAATTTAGAGAGTCTTTATGAAAATCCACTTGGTGTGGCTGCTCTAACAGGTACTTCTTTTAAAATAGACAGATTTTACACTTCAAAAAAACTAGGTTTCCAGAGACCAACTAAAAACTCAATTGACACTGTTTCTGATAGAGATTTTGTAATTGATTTCCTTTATTCTTGTTCTGCATGTGCTGTTCATATCTCTAGGATTGCAGAGGAGTTTATAATCTGGAATTCAGACGCTTTTAAACTTATTAATTTGAATGATAAAATTGTAACTGGATCATCCATTATGCCTCAAAAAAAAAATCCTGATCCTCTAGAGTACTTGAGAGGTAAAACAGGTTTCATGTTTGGAAATCTATTTTCTATGCTTACAACATTAAAAGGGTTACCACTTTCATATTTTAAGGATTTGCAAGATGATAAAGAAATTGTTTTTAAATCATTTGATCAATTAAAAAATTCTTTAATTATATTAAATGATGTTCTTAAAAATTTTTCACCAGATAAAAAAAGAATGATTGAACTTGCAGAAAGTGGCTACATTACAGCAACTGATTTAGCAGATTATATGGTTAGAGAATTAAACTATCCATTTAGAAAAGCCTATTTACAAACAGCGAAAATCATAAATTTTGCTGAGAAAAATAAAAAAAAACTGTCAGAACTTACAATAAAAGAGATTAATAAAATTGAAAAAGGTTTAACCGCTGATGTTTTCAAAGTATTTGAACTAAAAAAATCTGTTAATTCTAAAGTTTCTTATGGTGGAACTTCTTTCGACAACATTAAGAAAATGATATTAAGTTACAAAAGAAAAAAATATGATTAAAAAAATAACTTTAATTACTATATGTCTAATTTTATTAACTTCATGTGGAAGAAAAAATGAGCCAAAATATGAGGCATCATTAAATAATGTTATAAAATTCAATAATTTTAATAACGTATTTAAAATGCCAAAAAAAGATGAAATATATCAATAATATTTTTACAATTGAAAAAACAAGACTCACTAAAGTAGTTAAAAAATTTGAAACACCAATTTTTTGCTATTCCGAGAAAAAAATTAATGAAAATATAAGTAAATTTAAAAGAAGTTTTAAATCGTTTTCTCCAATCATATGTTTTTCAACAAAGTCAAACTGTAATCTAGAAATACTTAAACTAATTAAACGAAGTGGATTAGGAGCCGATGTTGTCTCAAAAGGTGAATTAATGATTGCGCTTAAAGCAGGAATAACTTCCAAAAAGATTGTTTTTTCTGGAGTGGGTAAAACTAGGTCAGAATTGATTTATGCGATAGATAAAAATATTTTATTGATTAATTGTGAGTCAAAAAGTGAAATATTAGAAATAGAAAGTATAGCAAAATCTAAGAATAGAAAGGTAGATATTGGAATTAGATTAAATCCAAATACAGATGCAAAAACAATTAAACAAATTTCAACCGGTAAAAAAGAAAATAAATTTGGCGTTAATGAAAAGACATTTATTGAAATTTCTAAATATATAAAAAATTCAAAATTTTTAAATTTAAAGTGTTTAAGTGTACATATTGGTAGTCAGATCTTAGATTATAAACCTTATCAAAAAATGATCAGCGTATTAGATAAATTAATAAAAAAAATTAACTTAAATTTTGAGTTTATAGATCTTGGTGGTGGTATGGGTATTGACTATGGCAAGGACAGTAAAAAATTTAATTATAAAAAATATAACCAAATTATTAAAAAATTTTTAAAAAAACATAAATCAAAAATTATTTTTGAACCAGGTAGATCAATTATAGGCGATACTGCAGTATTAATTTCTAAAATTATTTATATAAAAGCAAATTATAAAAAAGATTTTATTATTGTAGATGCGGCGATGAATGATTTTATGAGACCTGCGTTATATGGGGCTAAGCATAAAATAATTCCATTAAAAAAAACCAATAAAATAATTAAGAAAAGTTATGATTTTGTGGGCCCTATTTGCGAAACGACAGATAAGTTCTTAACGACAAATAAATTTCAAAGATTAAATGAGAAAGATTATATTATTATTTGTGATGTAGGAGCATATGGTTCATCGCTATCTTCAAATTATAACATTAGACCTAAACCTGCTGAAATATTAATTAAAGGTTCAAAAATAAATATAATTAAAAAAAGACAAAAACTAAAAGATATAATTTAGTTTTTTACAAACATGATAAGAAAATATCTATTTTTATTTTTTTTCTTTCTGGGCATATCTATAATTTCAATAATATTCCTTCCATCATTAATAATGCCAACCAAAATAGTTTTATTTGGTGGAAAAATGATGGGAAGATGGGCAGCATTTTGTCTTCAAATTATTTTACAAACAAAAATTATTACTAAAGGAAGAGATAATATTATTGAGAATAAAAAATTTTTTATTGCTTGTTCTCATCAATCTATGTTTGAAACTTTTTACCTACAAACAATTTTTAATGCACCAATATTTATTTTAAAGCATGAGTTAATCAAAATTCCTTTATTTGGTTGGTATTTAAAAAAGATAGGATCAATTTCAATCAATAGAAATAAAATTAGTAAAGATAATTTAGGTTTAATAGATAAAATAAAAAATTCTGTAAGAAATTCAGAAAGACCATTAATTATATTCCCTCAAGGAACTAGAGTTTTGCCAAACGAAATAGTTCCTTTTAAAAAAGGAGTTGGTAGAATTTATGATGAATTAAAAATAAATTGCCAACCTGTGGCCATAAATTCTGGAAATGTTTGGCCAAAAGATGGAAAATTGGCTTCAAAAAAAAAAATAATAATATCAATTCTTCCTGCAGTAAAACCTGGAATGAAATCAGTAGACTTTACAAATTATATAGAAGATAAAATATACACTGAGTTAAAATTAATGAATTAGCCCTTCATTGGCATTACAACATACATGCTATCATAATCAGCTGGGTCTCTAATTAAGGCTGGTGAACCTGTATCTTTTAAATAAATCTCAATGTTATCTCCATCAAGCTGGGAAGCAACATCAATTAAATACCTAGAATTAAAACTTATATCTAGCTCGTGATCAAACTTAACACTTAAACTTTCTTTGCCATCACCACTATTTGTGTTGTTTACTGAAAGATTAAGATTATCTTTTGAAAGATTAAATTTTACACCGTCTTTTTTATCTAATGAAACTGATGCAACCCTATCTACTGAATTCAAAAATGATTTTAGATCAACTTCTAATTTTTTTTTGTTTTCTTTAGGTATTACCTGCGCATAATTTGGAAATTTTCCATCAATAAGTTTAGATATCAATATACTATTGTTGATTTCAAATTTAATTTTTGATTTAATGTTTGATATTTTTACCTCACCTTCATAGTCCTCTAATAATGAACAAAGCTGAAAAATAGTCTTCTTAGGTAATATTATCTGATCAAATTGTACTTTATTTTGGAGTCTTATCTTTGATATAGACATTCTATGACTATCAGTGGCTGCAGCTGTTAAAAAAATTTTATCTTCAACTTCTGTCTGATGTAAAAAAATTCCACTTAAATAATGTCTTGTTTCGTCGTTAGATACTGAAAATTTACACTTATTTAATAGTTTTAGTAGCTCTTTTGATTTAATCAAAAATTCATTTTCATAAAAATTTTCATCTGTTAACGGAAATTCAGAAGCATTAATGCAATTTAAGTTGAAAACAGATTTATCAGACTCTAAATGCAATTTATTTTCACTAGGATTAGAAAAGTTAATTTTACTTCCAGATGAAAACTTTCTAACGATATCATACATTATTGATGATGATGAAGTAGTTTTACCTTCTTCTATTATTTCGACATTTGGAATTTGATGAATAAAAATTAAATCAAGATCAGTAGCTGTAATTGTTAGTTTTCCATTACTTACATCCAATAATACATTTGAAAGTATCGGTAAAGTGCTTCTTTTTTCAATTACGCCCTGACAATAATTTAAAGATTTTTGAAGGTCTTGTTGATTTAAACTAAACTTCATTTTCTTTATTATACAAAATCTTATTTTTTAAACTATCAATATTAACATTTAGTTCACTATCCTCTTTTCTCAATCTCTCTATAGTTTTAACTGAGTGGATTACAGTTGTGTGATCTCTATTAGAGAAAGATCTACCTATCTCTGGTAATGATTTAGATGTTAGCATTTTTGCAAGATAAATTGCAGTCTGCCTTGGTCTTACAAGATATCTTGATCTTCTTGGTGAAAGCATTTCATTTTTACTAATTTTATAAAACTTACAGACTATTGTCTGTATTGTATCAATATCCACCTTATTTTCTGTAAGATTTAGCAAATCTTTTAAAACTATTTTAACCTCCGATAAGTTTGGAACTTTATTATAAATCCTTGTGAATGAAACTATTCTATTTAGTGCTCCAACTAATTCTCTAATACTAGTTTTAATTTCTGTACTTAAAAATTTTTGAATTTCCTCAGAAATAACCACTTGATTTGAATAAGATAATTTTAATTCATCAGTTTTAGATTTAATAATTTTATATCTAAGTTCATAATCAGGGTTTTGAATATCCACAACTAAACCACCTGAAAATCTAGATTTTATTCTTTCTTGAATCCTGGTTAGTTTGTTCGGTGGTCTATCTGCTGAAATTATTATTTGTGAATTTTTATCTAATAATGCGTTGAAGGTATGAAAAAATTCTTCTTGCATAGCTTCTTTACCATTCATGAACTGAATATCATCAATTAATAAAATATCAGTATTTCTAAAGTACTCTTTAAACTTTACCATTTCATTTGATTTTATAGATTTTACAAATTGGTACATAAATCTTTCTGCTGATATAAACATAACTCTATTTTTTTCTTTCAATTCTAGACCAATGGCGTTTAATAAGTGTGTTTTGCCCATTCCCACACCACCATATAAATATAAAGGATTATAATGAGCTATATCTTTGGAAACTTTTTTTGATGCTTCAAATGCTAATTTGTTACTACCTCCAGTTATGAAATTTTCAAAGTTTTTATTTGGATCTATTCTATTATATTGAAGATAAGAGTCTTTTATAAACGACACATTGTCATTATTAGTTTCAAAAGATTTTTGAGACGTAGTATTTATCACACTAATTTCAGTTTCTTTATTGTTTTTTATTGTGAATTCAATCCTAACTAAGTCTTTTTTGTATTCTCTAATTGTCTGCAATATTTGATCCAAATATCTTGATACGATCCAATCTCTTATAAATCTGGTTGATACTGAAAATAATATATAATTGTGGAATTCTTCAACTAATTCAATTTTTTTTATCCAACTCTCAAAAATATCTTTTCCAAGTTTTTCTCTTAATTCTTTTTTAATACTCTGCCAATCAATTTTCTTTTCGAGTGATTTACTGTTTTGTAAATTGTTTTTCATGAGGAAATTCCACTTAAGACTTATAAAAATTTATTGCAATAAGTTTATTTGTAAAAATAAAAATAAATAAAATTTATGATTGAATAAATTACAGATTGAATTTTTTTTAAAATTAATATTGCAACCTAGTGGGGTAAGAGATTAAATATTAAAAATTTTACTAAATCTATATCTAGTAATTTTTTAAATTAATCTTTTAGATGTAGTTATTAATAAGATAATTGTGCGTTTTAGTTGTACACGAAAAAATCTTTACTTATTGGAGGTTGTTATAAAGAATTAATTTTTTTTGTGATTCTCGATACATTCCTTGAGGCATTTTGCCTTTTAATGATTCCTGTTTTTGCAATTGACATTAATTCTGAATTTAACCTCGGTAGAAATGCTAAAGCTTCTTTTTTATCCTTTTTTTCAATTATAGAATTCATTGTTTTCAATGCAGTTCTATAACGACTCTTTCTAGACCTGTTAACAGCTGTCTGCCTTTTAATTTTTCTAGTACGTTTAATTGCTGATTTTGTATTCGCCATAAGCGTGAGTGTATATCTTCAGATAATGATTGGGTCAATACAATAATTGTTTATTTTTGACATAAATTACAAAAAAAACTAGACCTATTTGAAATAAACTTTTTATATATTGTTCCCTTGCAACTATATTTTAAACATTTTTTATTTTCTCTTTGATAAACATTAAAATTTTTTTGAAAAGAACCTTGGTCTCCACTTGTATTAATAAAATCTCTGATACTTGATCCACCTTCCTCAATTGCATTTCTTAAAACCACTTTTGAAAAATGAGAGATTTTTTGACACTCACTTAAACTAAGTGAACTTACCTCCCTAGATGGTAAAATCTTACATAAAAACAATATTTCACTTGCATAAATGTTACCAATTCCTGAAACAAAATTTTGATCAATTAAATAATTCTTAATGTTTTTTTTTTTATTTTTAAAATAATTAAAAATATAGTTTTTATCAAATAACGGATCAAAAGGTTCTGGTCCATATTTTTTAAAGTTATTATTTATCTGTTCCTCATTTTTAAAATAAGAAAAATAGCCAAATCTTCTTGGATCATTATAGATTAATTTAAAGTCATCAATTTTGATTTCTACATGATTGTGCTTTTTAGGTAACAATGGAGAATGATAAAAACTGGTGTTTGTTATGGAATTTTTTTTTCTAGATTTATTAATTAAATGAATAGTTCCTGACATTCCAAGATGTATCATTAAATTAGAACTATCCTCAAATTTGAGTATTAAATGTTTTGAAAACCTATCTACTTTAATAATTTTTTTTTTTACTATATTTTTTTCAAAGTTTTTTGGGATCTTAAACCTTAGATTTCTATTTTTTATTAATATGTTTCTAATAATCTTTCCTGTAATACTCTTATTCAAAGATTGTTTAACAATTTCTACTTCTGGTAATTCAGGCATTTCATACTATATTAGTGTTTTAATATAATTTATATGCAACAAAATCTTCAAAATAAAGCAGGACTCGTCGAGGGAGTATTTAATAAAGTCTACGATAAATATGATTTGATGAACGATTTTATGTCATTTGGAATTCATAGACTTTGGAAAAAAAACCTTATGAATTGGATGAGACCAACCAAAGACAAAAAGTATTTAGATGTCGCTTGTGGAACTGGTGATTTAGGGAAATTATTTTTAGATTATACAGATAAAAATGGGGAAATTACCTCTTCAGATTCTAACGACAAAATGATTGAAAAAGGTAAAAAAAGACTAAGGAAGTATAAAAATATAAAATGGGTTGTTGCAGAAGCAGAAAAGTTGCCATTCAAAGATGACTCTTATGATTTTTATACAATAAGTTTTGGTTTACGAAATACAAAAAGTTTAGATAAATCTTTATCAGAAGCCTACAGAGTTCTTAAACCAGGTGGAAGATATATGTGTTTAGAATTTTCAAAGATTCAAAATTCAAATTTAGATTTTTTATACAAAAATTATTCGAAAATAATTCCTCACATAGGAAAAGCAGTTGTCGGCGACAAAGACCCTTATGAATATTTAACCAAAAGTATAGAAGAATTTGTTAATCAGGAAGAATTGATAGATTTAATGAAAGGAAATAATTTTAAAAATTGTTCATATAGAAATTTATCTGGTGGAATAGTCGCTATTCATTCTGGTTGGAAAATATAATGTTCAAAAGATTAATTACATTATTTAAACTTGGCAGAAAACTCGCAAAATCAGATGTTTTATCTATTGTGTCAAAATTTAATAAACCACCTTTACTCATAAATGTAATATTTAAATTACTTTCTTTTTCTTTTGCTAAAAAAGATCTGTCATTTGATAATTTAAGTGAAGGCGAAAAATTATCTAATTCATTAGCATCTATGGGTACAACTTTTATTAAACTTGGCCAGTTTTTAGCAACAAGGCCTGACATAATAGGAGATAAATTGTCAAAGGAGTTAGAAAATTTACAAGATAAACTTCCACCTTTTTCACAATCAAAAGCGAATGAAATGATTAAAAAAGATTTAGGTGATGAACTATATAATTCAATAATTAATATAAGTGAACCAGTTGCAGCTGCCTCAATTGCTCAAGTGCACAAAGCTCAAATTAACGATAATGGAGTAATTAAAAACGTAGCAATAAAAATATTAAGACCAGATATAAAAAAAATTTTTAATGAAGAAGTAGATGCTTTGATGCTTTTTGCTTATATCATTGAGTCGTTAATCAAAAAAACTAAACGATTAAAGCTAGTTGAAGTGGTATTTTTATTGAAAGAAATTACAAGTCTTGAGATGGATTTAAGATTTGAAGCGGCTGCAGCTAACGAGTATGCAGAAAATACCAAAAATGACGTGGGTTTTGAAGTTCCTAAAATCTATTGGGATTATACAAGTGAAAATATAATGACACTTGATTGGATTGAAGGTGTGTCAATTAGAGAGACAGAAGAGCTAGAGAAAAGATCAATTGATACAAAAAAAATTGCCACTGACATAATTCAACATTTCTTAAGACATGCTGTAAGAGATGGTTTTTTTCACGCAGATATGCATCAAGGAAATATTTTTGTGAATGAAAGTGGTCAAATTGTTCCTATAGATTTTGGTATCATGGGAAGGCTAGATAATGTCAGTAAAAGATTTTTAGCCGAAATTTTATTTGGTTTTATTCAAAGAGATTATAAAAAAGTTGCAGAGGTACATCTTGCAGCAGGACTAGTCCCTAATAATGTACCTGTCAATGATCTTGCTCAAGCATTAAGATCAATTGGTGAACCGATTTTTGGTCACTCTATAAAAAATATTTCAGGAGGTAAGCTTTTAAAACAACTATTTGACGTTACCGAAAAATTTAACATGCAAACGCAACCTCAATTACTTATGTTACAAAAAACAATGGTAGTAGTTGAAGGAGTTGCAAGAAGATTAAACCCTGAAACAAACATATGGGAAACATCCAAACCTGTTCTAGAAAAATGGCTAAAAGAAACAAAAGATCCTATAAATTCAATTAATGAAACATTAAAAGACTCTGTGGAAGTATTAAAACGTCTTCCAAATTTACCTGAAGTAATGGATAAAGCAAACCAAGCCCTTAATTACCTTGCAAGTGGTCAAATACCCCAAAATTCGAATTCTTATAATGAATTAAATACTAAAAAAGAAGAAATGAAGTCATTTAGAAACCAGTCTATTATTGGCTTATTATCTCTTGTAATTTTAACCCTATTGGTATTTTAATTCTTTTCATGAAAAATAAAAAAATACTTCTAATCATATGTGGTGGAATATCTGCTTACAAAAGCTTAGAAGTGATAAGAGGTTTAAAGAAAAGAGATGTAAGTATTAAAACAATACTTACAAAGAGTGGTAAAAACTTTGTAACACCTCTATCTATTTCATCACTTTCGCAAGAAAAAGTATACGAAGATATATTCAGTGTAGAAAATGAGGCTGAAATGGATCATATTTCACTTTCTAGATGGGCAGATTTAATTTTAATTGTGCCTGCAACAGCAAATACAATCTCAAAATTAAGTTATGGTTTAACTGACGACCTAGCTAGCACTGTCGTTTTAGCATCTGATAAACAAGTGTTTTTGGTCCCAGCTATGAATGTCAGAATGTGGGAACACAAATCAACTAAAGATAATTTATCAAAATTAAAAAGTTATGGTTATAGGATAATTGGTCCAGAAATTGGGGATATGGCTTGTGGAGAGTATGGAAAAGGCAAAATGTTAGAACCTTCATATATATTAAAGACTATAGAAAATTATTTTAAGAATATTGAAAAAAATAAAAAATATAAGGCATTAGTTACAGCTGGACCTACTAAAGAGTTTATAGATCCAGTCAGATTTATAACTAATAAATCAAGTGGAAAACAAGGTTATGAAATAGCCAAATCATTAAGAGATAATGGTTTTGAAACAACACTTATTTCTGGAGAAACAAATTTAGACCCAGTTGAGGGTGTTAAATTTATTTCAGTAAAAACTGCAGAAGAAATGTTTGGGGAAACTCTCAGCAATCTACCAACTGATGTTGCTATTTTTAACGCAGCAGTAGCTGATTTTAAAGTTAAAGAGATTAAAAGTGAAAAAATTAAAAAAAGTGAACATTTGGATCTTAAGTTAGAAAAAAATATTGACATTTTATCAAACATATCAAATCATAATTCTCTAAGACCAAAAATTACAATTGGATTTGCAGCAGAATCGCAAAATCTTGAGATAAATTCAAAGAGAAAATTAGACCAAAAAAATTGTGATTGGATTATTGCAAATGATATTTCTGATAAAACAATAGGTTTTGACTCAGATGATAATGAAGTTTCTATATTTTATAAAAATAAAAAAAGTGAAAAGTTATTGAAGAAAAATAAATCTTTAATAGCATCTGAGATAGTAGATAGAGTTATCTCTGAGCTTAATTAAGTAATGGTGAAGGTTTTATTTAAGAGACTTAACCAAAAAGCAAAACTTCCAAGTTATAAAACTAATGGATCTTCGGGTATGGATCTGATGGCATGTATAGATGAACCTATAACAATCAAACCAAATGAGTCGATGTTGATACCAACAGGTATTGCAATTGCAATTCCTGAAGATACAGAGGTTCAAATTAGACCAAGATCTGGCCTTGCCGTAAAATCGAGTATTAGCGTACTTAATACACCAGGTACAATTGATAGTGATTATAGAGGAGAGCTAAAAATTATTTTATTTAACCATGGTAAAGACGAATTTACTGTCAATGATGAAGATAGAGTTGCTCAAATGGTTTTAATGCCTATTTTAAAAGTAGAAATTGAAGAAACAAATGAATTACCAGAGACAATCAGAGGGTCTGGAGGATTTGGATCTACTGGTAAATAGTAAATGTTTAGTAACAAGGACCTAGAGCGATATTCAAGACAGATTATTTTAAAAAAAGTTGGAGTTTTAGGTCAAAAGAAATTTCAAAATGCTAAAGTTTTGGTTGTTGGGTGTGGTGGCTTAGGGACACCTGTTATTGATTTACTTTGTCGCGCAGGTATTGGTGAAATTGGTATGATAGACCATGATAAAGTGAGTATATCAAATTTACATCGACAAGTTATGTTCACTTCTGATGATGTTGGAAAATATAAAGTTAATATTTTAAAAAAAAAAATTAATAAAATTAATAAAAAGGTAAAAGTAGAAACATATAGAGTTAAAGCAGAAAATAAAAATTTAGGAAAAATTCTTAAACAGTATGATGTTATTGTTGATGGTACAGATAATTTTAAAGCAAAATTTCTTTTAAATAAATTTTCGTTAAAATATAAAAAAAAACTTATTATTGGAGCTATAAGTAAATTTGAAGGACATATTTTTACATTTGATTTTAGTTTAAAGAAAAGTCCCTGTTTGAAATGTTTCTACCAAGGAGAACCAGAGGAAAGAGTTTTGGATTGTGAAACAGATGGTATATTGGGATCAACTGCAGTTATTACAGGCAGCCTACAAGCTAATGAAGTTTTGAAGACAATTTTAAATGTTGGTAAAAATTTAAATTCTCATATTTTAATATTAGATTTATTAAATCTTAAATTCAGGAAAGTATTATTTAGAAAAAGAAAAGGATGTATATGCGAAAATATTTAATACTTTCATTTCTTTTTCTTTTACCATTTTCATCAATTGCTCAAGAAAATAATTATTTTCTTATGTTAAAAAATAAAAAAGTAAATGTTAGATACGGTCCAAGCTTTGATTATCCAATTAAATATGTATATAGAAAGATTGAGTTACCTCTGAAAGTAATCGATAAAAAAGAAAACTTCAGAAGAGTTATCGACCATAAAAAAAATAGCGGTTGGATTCATATTTCACAATTGAGGAATTCACGCTCAATAATCACCAAATCTGAAAAAATTCTATTTAAAAACCCAACAAAATACTCAAAACCATTAGCTAAATTGGATGAGGGTCGTCTTTTAAAAGTTATTAAATGTGAAGAAAAATGGTGTAATATTAGGACAGGCGATTACTCAGGTTGGATTATGAAAGATGATAATATATGGGGTATCGTTAATTAAAGTCTGCAGAAAGAGCTTTGATATTTTCCTCAGAAAATTTAGTCGTATGTGAATACTCCTTATGATCAATACCTACTTCAATTGAATTATTTTGGTTTTTAAATTTATTAACTTGATCGTCTGAAAATTTAAAGTGGATAAACTGAACTGAAGAAGCTTTTCCATCATCTGAGGTTCTATCAACATCCATTTCTGGAACTGCATAAATTTTTTCATCTACAACTTTAATAAATATATTGTTTTCCACTCCACCTAACTTTCCAAGAAATTCTGCTCTAATTATAGGATTGTCTATCTCAAACATTAAAGTGGCAACTAATTCTTTGCCATTAGGGATTAAAGGATTATATGCAGCTAGTTCGTCTGCAACTTGTTCATCTCCACCTTTTTCAATATAAAGCATTTCTTGTACCTGCGCTATCATTGTCTCATAACATTCAAAATAAAATGTTGCATAAGGCCCTAAAAGAATTCTTCTATTCTTTTTAAACTCAACTAATTCTTTCCGCATTTGTCTTCTAACCTTTGTATACGCATCTAAAGGTAGAAGATCTTCTTTTGTAATAATTTTTTGTTCTTTTGACATTCTATAATCCATAACTTTTTGAGACTATCTCGATTGGATGCACAGCTTCTTCACTTACGATATTTGTATCATCAGCCAACTGCTTGATGTGTTTACCAGCCAATGGACAATCAGAAGCCATATACTTATTATTTTTTCTTTTAACAGTGCTTGCGGTAGTTTTGCCCACCTTATTTGCTATATCATGAGTTTCTATCATAATACCGAAAGTTCCTCCATGACCTGCACATCTTTCAACAACATCTAATTTAATATTTGGAATTAATTTAAGCATATCTCTTGCTTTATTACCCATATTTTGTGCTCTAGCATGACAAGCATTATGTACTGTTACTCCTCCATCTATTTCTTTCAAACCATCAACTAAACCCTCTTTATTCGCAATATCCATAACATACTCATCAATATCGAGAGTATTTTGAGAAAGTTTTTTAATTATTCCATCATTTGGCATCAATAAAGGCCATTCGAACTTTAACATTAATCCACAACTTGCTGTTAAGGTTACTACTTTAAAACCTTTTTCGACATATTTGACTAATTCTCTAGAAACTAGCTCTGCTTGCTTTGTAACTTGATCTAGATCTGCTTGTTCCAGATAAGGCATACCACAACAGCCCGCATAAGAGTGTTCTACCTCTACATTATTATGATCAAGTACTTTCAAAGCTGCTTCTCCAGTTTTTTTCTTGTTAAAATTTACAAAACAAGTGGAATAAATTACAACTTTTCTTTCTTTATATTTTGGTAAAATATTTTTTTTAAATTTTTGAAAATAATTTGCAAATGTTTCTTTATTATATTTTGGCAAAATAACTCTTTTGTCTATTCCAGTAAAAAATTCTAAAACTTTTCTAGCAAATTTATTTTTTACATTAGTAATCCAATTTATGAAAAAGCTAAAAAATATTCCTATTTTTGAATTTCGATCAATTTGAGTTAATTGGTTGGCAGTTTTTGAAATATCACCATTTTTTCTTTGAGCAGTTCTATACCTCAACATCAAATGTGGAAAATCTAAATCAAATTCATGTGGTGGCACATATGGACATTTAGTCATAAAACACATGTCACATAAAGTGCAAGCATCTACTACAGGTTTAAATTTATCACTTGAAAGATCTGATACCTCCCCTCCTTCAGTTTCGTCGATGTAATCAAATAATTTTGGAAAACTGTCACACAAATTAAAACATCTTCTACACCCATGACAGATATCAAATACTCTTCTCATCTCCTGATCAATTTTCTCAGGATTTATAAAATTTGGATCCCTAAATTTAATTGGGTGTCTTGTAGGTGCTTGTGTGCCGCCTTCTTTACTCATAAATTTTTTTGAATGTGGTTTTTGTGGACGAGAGGGGTTTCGTCCACAAATTTTGTTTAAGCGATGCTTTCTAAAGTTTTTTGAAATTTGCCAGCATGTGATTTTTCAGCTTTTGCTAAAGTCTCAAACCAGTCAGCTATTTCATCAAAACCTTCATCTCTAGCTGTTTTAGCCATCCCAGGGTACATATCTGTGTACTCATGTGTTTCACCTTGAATTGCAGATTCTAGATTGGCTTTTGTTTCACCAATTGGCTTACCAGTTGCTGGGTCACCAACTTCTTCCAAATATTCTAAGTGACCATGAGCATGTCCAGTTTCACCTTCTGCAGTTGATCTAAATACCGCTGCTACGTCGTTAAAGCCTTCAACATCCGCTTTTTGAGCAAAATAAAGATATCTTCTATTTGCCTGACTTTCTCCAGCAAATGCTTCTTTTAAATTTTCCTCTGTTTTACTACCTTTTAATGACATATTTACTCCTACTATTAATAATGATTCTAAAGTGATCTATATATAGAGGAATTATAATATGTCAACAGTTTAGAATAAATATAATGTATTATTTAAACTATTGATATTGTTGAATTATTTTTGAGATTGATTATCACTCACAATTTTAGCAATAACCTCTACTGATCTTATTTTTTTTCCTGGGATTGTTCTTTTAATGTTAACTTCATCAACATCGTCTTGATGGATATCAATCAATTTATTTTCTTCCTCGTCAAAGAAATGGTGATGATGAGTTACATTTGTATCGTAATAACTTTGTGAAGCATTTAATGGGATCTCTTTTAAGTAACCCTTCTTAATAAATGCATGAACAGTATTGTAAACAGTTGCTAAAGAAACCTTAATATTTGCTTGATTTTCAATGATTTTAACCAGTTCTTTAATTGTAAAGTGAAAAGTCTTTTCAACATCAAACAACACTTCACAAATTTTAATTCTTTGTTTTGTTGGTCTTAGACCTGATTTTCTTAATTTGTCTATATATTGCTCTGAGTAAGCCATTACTAATTATAATTATTCTAAAGAATATCTATATTATAATGTTTGTAAATCAAGTAATAAGATTAAAAAAATTATGAAAAAAAGTTCCTTTAATTATGATGAATTAATAAATTGCGCAAATGGGGAACTTTTTGGCCCTGGAAATGCAAAATTACCTTCTCCACCAATGCTAATGTTTGATAGAATTACTGAAATTAGTGAAAAAAATGGAGCTTTTGACAAAGGGTTATTGAAGGCTGAACTTGATATAAAAGATAATATGTGGTTTTTTGATTGTCACTTTAAAGAAGATCCAGTAATGCCAGGATGTTTAGGTTTAGATGCGATGTGGCAACTAGTTGGCTTTTACTTAGGTTGGCTGGGAAATCCTGGAAGAGGAAGAGCTTTAGGAGTAAGTACAGTAAAGTTTACAGGAGAGGTTTTAAAAAATGTCAAAATGGCGACATATATTATTGATATGAAAAGAATATTGATTAAAGGTGAAACAACAGTTGGACTAGCAAATGGTATTCTTCTTGCTGATGGCAAAAAAATATACTCTGCAGATAGTCTAAAAGTAGGATTATTTAAATAATGCGAAGAGTAGTAATTACAGGTTTGGGAATTGTTTCATGTCTTGGGAATAATCAAGAAGAAGTTCATCAATCATTACTAAATACAAAATCAGGAATTTCTTTTTCAGAAGAATATAAAGAACACAATCTTAAAAGTCATATTCATGGAAAGCCTAATATCAAACTTGAGGATCATATAGATAGAAAAACAATTAGATTTATGGGATCTGGGTCAGCTTACAATTATATCGCCATGAAAGAAGCTATAGAGGATTCTGGATTAGAAGAGACTGATGTAAGTAATTTTAAAACAGGAATTGTTATGGGTTCGGGTGGACCTTCAATTGAAAATGTTATTTTAGCAGCAGATAAAACTAGAGCTAAAACACCAAAATTAATGGGACCATTTATAGTTCCAAGAACAATGGCAAGTACCGCCTCAGCAACACTTGCTGTTCCATTTAAAATTAAGGGAACAAACTATACAATGAGCTCTGCATGCGCAACAAGTGGCCACTGTATAGGAAACTCTATGGAACTTATCCAAATGGGTAAACAAGATGTTGTTTTTGCAGGCGGTAGTGAAGAAATACACTGGGCAATGACAGCTATGTTCGACGCGATGACAGCATTATCTTCAAAATATAATGATACACCTGATAAAGCATCAAGAGCTTATGATAAAACTAGAGATGGTTTTGTAATTGCTGGAGGTGCAGGCGTTTTAGTTCTTGAAGAATATGAGCACGCTAAAGCTAGAGGAGCAAAAATATACGCAGAATTAACTGGTTATGGAGCGACTTCAGATGGATATGATATGGTAGCTCCTTCAGGTGAAGGTGCAGTAAGATGTATGAGGATGGCTATGGCAACTTCAAAAAATAAAATAGATTATATAAATACTCATGGAACTTCTACTCCAGTTGGAGATATTACTGAATTAAATGCTGTTAAAGAAGCTTTTGGAAGTGAAATTCCAAAGATTAGCTCAACCAAATCTTTATCAGGTCATCCACTAGGAGCTGCCTCAGTGCATGAAGCAATATATTGTTTAATTATGATGAAAAATAATTTCATTACAGGATCAGCTAACATAAGTGAAATGGATCAAGAGGCTAAAAAATTTCCAATAGTCGCTAAAACAGAGACAGAAGCAACGTTAAATACTGTAATGTCTAATAGTTTTGGTTTTGGTGGAACAAATGCAACTCTAGTATTTGAGAAAGTTTAATAAATGTCATTAATGAAGGGCAAAAAAGGAATAATAATGGGTGTTGCTAACGAAAGATCTATTGCTTGGGGTATTTCTCAAAAACTTTCAGAGGCAGGTGCTGAATTAGCTTTTACATATTTAGGTGATGCTCTTAAAAAAAGAGTAGTTCCCCTTGCAGAAAAACTAAATTCTAATGTTATTTTTAGCTGTGATGTTGAAAAAAAAGAAGATGTAATAAAATTATTTGAAGATGTTAAATCTCAATGGGGCGAGATAGATTTTGTAGTTCACGCAATCGCTTTTTCTGACAAATCTGAACTCTCAGGAGAATATCTAAATACAACAAGAGAAAATTTTTTAAGAAGTATGCTAATTTCATGCTTTTCATTTACTGAAGTGGCAAAAGAAGCCTCAAAAGTGATGAAAGAGGGTGGTAGTATGATTACTCTTAGCTATGAAGCTAACAAAGCAGTCCCTAACTATAATGTGATGGGTGTCTGCAAAGCTGCATTAGAGTCTAGTGTTAAATACTTGGCAAGAGATTTAGGTGCTAAAGGAATGAGAGTTAACGCAATAAGTGCAGGTCCCATAAAAACTTTGGCAGCGTCTGCTATTGGAGATGCTAAATTCTTGTATAAATGGAATGCTGACCATTCGTTTTTAAAAAGAAATGTAGATAACATGGATGTTGGAAACTCAGCATTATATCTTTTAAGTGATATGGCAAGTGGTGTTACAGGTGAAATTCACTATGTTGATGCTGGTTATAATAAAGTAGGTATGCCAGATCCAAAAAATATATCTTAAGAGTTTATTAATATGCTAATTTTAGTTTGGTTTGTAGTTTGTATAATATTTATTTTTGTCCAATTAATTCTTGAAGGTTCTGGTCATGCGCTAGAAGTTTTTGCCCTATTGACTGCTATAGCTTTATTCTTAATAAATAGACTAGGAAAAAAAACTAAGTAACAATAATAAGTTTATGAAAAGAAAATTTTTAAAAATTGCTGGGGCTTCAATATTGAGTTTTTTATTTTATCCGTTAAGCACATTGGCTAGTAATTTGGTAGGATTTAAAAAAAAATTAAAAAAAGATGAGAGTGAGTACAATATAATTAACCCTGATCTTACAAATGAACAAAAAATAATAATGTTTGAAGAAGGTACTGAACGTGCAGGTACTAGTGAATTAAATTATGAGAAAAGGAATGGGTCATACCACTGTGCTAATTGTGGTGTAAAATTATTTGAGGCTGCTAAAAAATTTGACAGTGGGACTGGATGGCCTTCTTTTACTGAAGCAATTCCTGGTGTGTTTGTAACAAAAACTGATTATTCATTTGGAATGAAGAGAACAGAATATAGTTGTGCAAATTGTGGCGCTCATCATGGTCATGTATTTAATGATGGCCCGGATGGTGGTAAACGATATTGTAGCAATGGTTTATGCTTATTATTTATACCTTCTGAATAAGATAAAAATTTAATTAGTTTCTCCTTAGAAAACATTTAAATAAAGTCTTAAAATAATTAAAGCTTAGTTCTTTAATTATGAATTTTGAAATCCCTTTCTTTCTACCAGTCCAGTTAATTGGAATAATATCAAATGAATTTTTTTTAATGTAAAACTTTAGAGGAATTTCTAAAAAAATATCAAATTTTTCAGATTTTAAAGGAAAAATTTTTATTAATTTTACTTTTCTGTAAATCTTAAATGCATTTGTGAAGTCATTGAAATTAGAAAAAAATAATAATTGTACCATTTTGTTAAATATTCTGTTTAAAATTAATTTTATAAATGGATAGTTTTTGATCCTTGATTTATTTAAAAATCTTGATCCAAATACTCCGTCCAAATTTTTTTCATCTATTAATTTATAATAAGAAATTAAATCATTAACATCATCTGAAATATCTGACATAAAAAAACACACATATTTTTTTTTAGATTTTAATATTCCATATTTAATTGCATTACCTACGCCAGGAAATTTATTTTTATATAAAGATATACTTTTAGATTTTAGTTTATTTACGATACTTGCTGTTTTATCATCACTAAAATCGTCAATAATCAAAATTTCATAATTGATACCGTATTTGGACAACTTTTTTTTTAATACTTTACAAGTATTTGCAATATTTTTTTCTTCATTCTTAACAGGAACAATAATTGATAAAGACATAAAAATGTATAACACTTATTATCAAAATGAAAATACTAATTACTGGTGGGTGTGGTTTTGTTGGCACTAATATTATTTTATATTTAAATGAAAAAAATTTTAGCGTAAGCTCACTGGATAACTTATCAAAAAAAGGATCAAAATTTAACTTAGATTTACTTAAGCGAAAAAATATTAAAAATTATAAAATTGATATTTCTAATTATAAATTAATTAAAAAGTTACCTAAATTTGATTTAATAATTGATTGTTGTGCGGAGCCAGCTGTTGAAGTCTCTAAAGCTGATTTTAATCGGGTAATTAACACAAATCTAATTGGAACTTTGAATATTTTAAAAAAATGTAAAAAAGATAAGTCCAAGTTAATTTTTTTATCTAGTAGCAGAGTATATCCAATAAATTCAATTAAGGATAAAATTAATTTTTCTAACTTTAATAAAAAATTTCTACTAGACAAAAAAATAAACGAACAAGAAAGTCTTAATGGACCTAAAACATTGTATGGAGCAACAAAACTTTCATCTGAATTGTTTATAGAGGAATTTTCTTATGCGTTTAATCTTAAATATATAATCAATAGATGCGGTGTAATATCTGGACCATTACAATTTGGCAAGGAGGATCAAGGATTTGTAAGCTTGTGGGTTTGGAGACATATTTTAAAAAAAAAATTAAAGTATATTGGTTATGGTGGAAATGGAAATCAAGTGAGAGACGTTCTTCATGTAATTGATCTATGTAAACTTATTTTTATGCAGATAAAAAAATTTAACAAAATCTATAATAAAACTTTTAATGTAGGTGGCTCAAAAATAAGTAATGTTTCACTTAAAAAATTAACTAGAATATGCCAAATTATAACTAAAAACAAAGTAGATCATATAAAAGTTAAGAAAACATCCATTTACGATATTCCATATTATATATCTGATAATAAATTTGTATCAAATACGTATAATTGGAAACCTAACAAAAAAATTTTTGACGTGGTGAAAGACTTGTATTTATGGATATCAAATAACAAAAAGGAAATAAAAAAATACTTTTAATGTCATTAGCAATAATAACAGGATCGAGTGGTTTAGTAGGTTCAGAAGCAGTTGATTTTTTTTGTGATAATGGCTTTGATGTAATTGGTATTGATAACAATTTTAGAAAAATTTTTTTTGGAGAAGACTCATCAACTCATAAAATAAAAAATAAAATTAAAAAAAGAAATAAAAATTTTAAACATATAAATTTAGATATAAGAAGTTTAGATGGACTAACAAAAATTTTTAAAAAATATAAAAAAAAAATAAGTTTAATAATACATTGTGCGGCTCAACCCTCTCATGATTATGCAAAAAATAATTTATTCTTAGATTTTGATATAAATGCGAAAGGTACATTAAATTTGCTAGAACTTACTAAAAAAAATTGCCCTGATGCTGTTTTTATATTTATGTCAACAAATAAAGTTTATGGTGATAATCCAAATAAATTAAATTTTGTAGAAAAAAAATACAGATGGGAATTAAAAAAAAAAGATAAATTATATAGAGGGGTTGATGAAAAATTTTCAGTAGATAGCTGTACTCACAGTTTTTTTGGTGTTTCAAAAGCTTATGCAGATCTAATTGTTCAAGAATATGGCAAAAATATTGGTCTTAAAACAGTATGTTTTAGAGCTGGATGTATAACAGGTCCAAATCATAATGGTTCACATTTACATGGTTTTTTATCATATTTAGTAAAAGTAGCTAAGATTAAAAATAAATATTCTCTTATTGGATATAAAGGTAAACAAGTAAGGGACAATCTACATAGTAAAGATCTTATCAATTGTTTTTGGGAGTATTTCAAGAAGCCTAAGGCTGGTGAGGTATATAATATAGGCGGTGGAAGATTTTCTAACTGCTCAATATTAGAGGCAATAAATGTTATTGAAACTTTAACAAATCTAAAAGTTAAAAAAAAGATAATCATGAAACCAAGGATTGGTGATCATATTTGGTATGTTACTAATAATAAAAAATTTAAGTCTCATTTTCCTAAATGGAAACAAAAATATAACACTAAGGGAATTATTTCAGAGTTATTAAATAGTAGCATTTAATCTATATTGAGAATTATTTTTTTAAGTATTGTAAGATATGGTAGAGAATAAGTTACTCCAAATGGACCAACTAATAATATTAAATAATAATAATTAGAAGGTATCATTATTTTAATATTTTTATTTACAGATAAGTGAACAACTAAAAATAAAACCATAGTAAATATATAGTTGGAAACATACCTTGCATGATCAACTGCAACTATCAGTATTATTGTGTAGAATAAAAAAATTGAAAATATAAATTTTTTTATTTTATTAATTTCTTTAAATTTTTTAATTAATAAAAAATTAAATATAATAAAAATTATGATTGCAAAAAAATGTCTATAAATAATAGTTGTATTAAAGATGAGTAATCCTTTCCACCAATAGAGAATTTTTTCTATGAAAGTTTTACTTGTGTCAAAATATGCATGTAATGGCCATATATAGTTAGTTTTATTATAATCGGCATCTCCATAAAGAAATAAAATAAATAAGATTAAAAGATTTGCTAATATCAAGTAGCTTATCAAATATACATTCCTGTTTAAATAACAGACATAAAAAAAAATAAATGAAGATAATAAAAATAAGTTTGTTTCTTGTATAAATAAAAAAAGTGGAGAAATCATTATTAAAAAATTTGTAGTATTTTTATTTTTAAGAAATATAAAGAAAATTAGAAAATAAATAATAGTGAATTGATCAAATCTACCTGCATCATATCCAAAATTAATGAAAGCGAATGGCGAAATAGCTAAAATAATTAAAATTTTTTTATATTCCTTAGAGATTTTATTTAAGACAATTAAATATAATGTAATAGTTATAGTGATTACCATAACTGAAATTAAATTAATAAAATTTTGGAAATTTTCAGATACCAGTCTATCAGGCCTAATTATTTCTACATCAGAAACTCTAATCCCAAGAAGGGTTCCAATTAAACCTCTTTTCAAAAAACCGTAATCAAAATAATTTAATAAATATGAATCCCTTATCCAAAAATTAACATTAAAACTTAATTTTTCAAATTCTATAAAAGAGAAGTTACCAATTAAATATATTAAAAGAAGAAGAAAATATAATAGTAGATTTTTTATTAAGAGATTACTCCTATTATTTTCCATTTAATAAAAACATTTTAAATTTTTCCAACAGCTTCAAAGTATTTAGCCTCAAAACTTTTGCCAACCTCTTTTATTTTATCATTTACTGGTCCATAAACTCTAAATTGTTTAATTTCAAAATGATTGAGAAAGTCTTTTGCAACCTCTTTTGTAAAATAATCAATATGTCTTAACCATGCTTCATTGTTTGGAAATCTTTCATGGAGGTCAATTTCTCCATTATTTACATAATATTCATATAAATTAGGATTTCCTAATAATTTTACTTTATTGACTGTTGAGGAGATAAAATCTCTCCATCCACTGTTGATATCTTTTATTTTCAATAAAATATAAACGCCAACTGTCTGATCACTCATTTTCCTATATAGCAGCCTGTTTTATAGAAAGTTTAACCTTCCCTCTATCAAAGCCGATTACTTTTACTTTTACTTCGTCACCTTCTTTGACTACATCGGTTACTTTGGCAACTCTTTTATCGGCAAGCTCAGAAATATGAACTAGTCCATCTTGTTTGCCTAAGAAATTTACAAAAGCCCCAAACTCCATAATTTTCATAACTTTTCCATTATAAATTTTATTTAATTCAGCCTTTGCTGTTATGTCTTTGATCATTTGCATGGCAATATTTCTAGACTCTTCATCTGGAGCTGCTACTGTTACTACACCTTCATCGTTAACATCGACTTTAGCACCAGATTTTTCAACAATTTCTCTGATTGTTGCGCCACCTTTTCCAATTACGGCTGCGATATCTTTTTTATCAACAGTAACTTGTTCCATTTTTGGAGTGTGTTTTCCAACATCAGCTCTAGACTCACTTAAAGCTTTATTCATTTCAGCAAGTATGTGAATTCTTCCATTTTTAGCTTGGTTTAAAGCCTGTTCCATTATTTCAAATGTAATACCTGTAATTTTAATATCCATTTGTAATGATGTAATACCATCTTTAGTACCTGCAACTTTAAAATCCATATCTCCAAGGTGGTCTTCATCACCAAGAATATCTGACAGCACGGAGAAATCATCACCTTCTTTTATTAAACCCATTGCAATACCCGCAACTGGCTCTTTAATAGGAACACCTGCATCCATAAGAGCAAGTGAGGTTCCACAAACAGTAGCCATTGATGATGATCCATTTGATTCAGTTATTTCTGAAACAATTCTAAATGTATAAGGAAAACTATCTTTAGATGGTAAAGACGATTTAATTGCTCTCCAAGCTAATTTACCATGACCAATTTCTCTTCTACCTGTTCCAATTCTACCTGTTTCACCAACTGAAAACGGAGGGAAGTTGTAGTGCAACATAAATCTCTCTTTTTGAAGACCATCTAAACTTTCAATTCTTTGCTCGTCGTCAGAAGTTCCAAGTGTAGTAGTTACAATTGCTTGTGTTTCACCTCTTGTAAATAAAGCTGACCCATGAACTCTTGGTAAAATACCTACTTCACACATTATTGGCCTTACATCTGCAAGACCTCTTCCGTCAATACGATTTTTATTTTTAAGTATATCAGTTCTTACAATAGATTTTTCTAAATTTTTAAGTTGAGAGTTTACATCTAAATCAGTATAAGTTTCATTATCTTCATACAACTTTTTAGCTTTCTCAGTAATTTCTGAAATTTGGTTTGATCTTTCTTGTTTATCTTGAGTTGAGAATGCTTTTTTTAAATCTACAGTAAATTCTTCATCTAATTTCTTTTTAACTTCAGAAAGATCTTTTTTATCAACTATCCACTCTGGTTTTCTGCATTCTTTTGCAAGATCTTCGATCATTTCAATTATTGGAACAAAACCTTCATGGCCAAATTTAACAGCATTTAACATTTCTTCCTCTGTTAAGCCATTTGCCTCAGACTCAACCATTAAAACTGCATCTTTTGTACCAGCTACTACTAAATCTAGCTTAGATTCTTCTAATTCTTTTTTTGAAGGATTCAGCACGTACTTTCCTTTAATAAAACCAACTCTAGAGGCACCCACAGGTCCCATAAAAGGCATTCCTGAGATTGCTAAAGCGGCTGATGATGCAATAATGGATAAAATATCAGCTTCATTCTCCTTATCATAAGATATTACAGTAGGTAATAGCTGCACTTCATTTTTGAATTCATCTGGAAATAACGGCCTGATAGGTCTGTCAATTAATCTTGAAATTAGTGTCTCACTTTCTGTTGGTCTAGCTTCTCTTTTAAAATATCCACCTGGGATTTTACCTGCTGCATAATATTTTTCTTGGTAATTTACAGATAATGGAAAGTAGTCCATATCTGGGTTTACTTTTTTTGCACCAACAACAGTTGCTAAAACTACTGTTTCTCCACATTGAGCTATAATTGCTCCATCTGCCTGCCTTGCTATTTTTCCTGTCTCTAAACTTATTTTTTTTCCACTTACTTCAATTTCTTTTTTTATAACTTTAAACATTTACTTCCTTAAATTTAATTTTGTTAATATTGTTTTATAAGAGTCCATATTATTTTTCTTTAAATAGTCTAATAATTTTTTTCTTCTATTGACTGCTCTCAAAAGGCCTACAGAGGAATGTTTATCCTTTTTGAATTGTTTTATGTGTTTCGATAGACTCTCAATTTTTCCAGTTAATTGAGCAATCTGAACTTCTGAAGATCCAGTATCTTTATTATGAATTTGAAGTTCTTTTACTTTTTCTTTCATTTTTTCCTTTATTTGTTTGTTTAATTAAATTTTCAATTTTTTCAGCATATTCAAAAGAGTCATCTTTTACAAAAAAAAGCTTTGGTAAAAACTTCATAATAATTTTTTTTGATAAAACTTTTCTAATCATAAATGAAGATATCTTTAATTTTTCTAAAATTTCTTCAGAATTTTTGCCTCCTAAAGGCATTACAAATATTTTTGCAGTTTTTAGATCTGTTGACATTCTAACTTCAGTAACAGTGATTTCTCGAGTAGATAAATTTAGAATTTTTACTTCATCCCTGATAAAAAGAGTTCCCAAAGCTTGCTTAATCATTTCACCCACTCTTAATTGTCTTTGTGTGACAGGTTTTCCTAGATGTTTCATTTAAATCGTTCTTTCTGTTACTGTTGAATTATAAACTTCTATAATATCTTTTTTTTGATAATCTGCGAAATCTTTTAAGGTAATTCCACATTCCAAGCCTGCTGATACTTGTTTAGTTTGGTCTTTTTCTCTGAATATAGAACCAATTTTTCCGTTAAATATTATAGCTCCATCTCTAATAACTCTTGCATTAGAATTTTGAGTTATTTCACCCTCAACTACCTTTGAACCTGCTACTTTTCCAACTTTAGAAACTTTAAAAATTTCCAATATTTCAGCACTACCAATAATTTTTTCCTCTACATCTGGTGATAGTAAACCTGCCATCTTTAATTTAATAAAATCCAAAACTTCATAAATTATATTGAATGATGAAATAGAAATTTTTTCTTGTTCAGCCCTTTTTTTTGCCTCTTTACTCGGTTTTACATTGAAAGCAATTATCACTGCTTTTGAAGCTTTTGCTAAAGTTACATCTGTCTCTGTAACCATGCCTATATCTGAGAGAAGTATTTTTGGTTTTACCTCATCATGTTTAATTTGATCTATTGCATTTCTAATTGCCTCTGATGAGCCATGAACATCAGATTTTATAATAATATTTAACTCCTCTGAAACTGGATTTTGAAAAGCAGAGTCTTGAGTGACAAAATTAAGAGGTATTTTTTCATCTTTTGACTCTTGAATACGAGCTTCACAAAGAGATTTAGCTTCTTTTTCATTTGGTAAAACTATAAAATCATCTCCAGATTTTGCTGCACCATTAATCCCAATTATTTCTATAGGTGTAGCAGGCTCTGCTATCTCAATATTTTTTCCATAATCATTTATAATTGCTCTTATTTTTCCCCATTTCAATCCACTTACAAAATAATCTCCTTTTTTAAGAGTACCTGCTGTTATAATTATATTTGCAACTGGTCCTCTTCCAATATCGATTTTTGACTCTAAAACTATACCTTTAGCTTTTGTCTCAAAATCAGTTTTCAAATCTAATAATTCAGCTTGTAATAAAACAGACTCAACTAACTTTTCTAGATTATTTTTAGTCTTTGTAGAGATTTCTACCATTAGAGTATCCCCTGCTAAATCTTCAGCAATTAATTCATATTCTAATAATTGATTTTTAATCTTTTGTGGGTCTGCCTCTGGCAAATCACACTTATTAATTGCTACAACTATAGGAACATTTGCAGCTTTTGCATGCTTTATTGACTCAATAGTTTGTGGTTTTACACCATCATCTGCAGCTACAACTAATATTACAATGTCTGTAAGTTTTGAACCTCTAGCTCTCATTTCTGTGAATGCAGCGTGACCTGGAGTGTCAATAAATGTAATTTTATTATTTTGGTGATTAATTTGATAAGCACCTATATGCTGAGTAATACCACCAAATTCACCTGAAACTACATTTGTTTCTCTCAATACATCTAATACTGATGTTTTTCCGTGATCAACGTGGCCCATAACTGTAACAATTGGTGGTCGATTTTTTAAGTTTTCTGATTTGACCTCTTTTATTTTTTTAATTATCTCTTCAGCTTTTTTCTCTCTAATAGGATTGTGACCAAATTCATTTACAAGATACTCTGCTGTATCTGCATCAATAGTATGATTTATGGTTACAGTAACACCCATACCCAACAAATGTTTAATTATATTACTTGATTGTTCCGCCATTCTATTTGCAAGCTCTCTAATAGTTATAACTTCTGGAAGTTTTACTTCTCTTTTTATTTGTTGGAAGTTTTCCTTGTTATCTAGTTGGTTTAAACTTCGATTTTCTTTTTGCTTCGCTCTTTTTAATGATGCTAAACTTCTGGATTTTGCTTCAGCATGATCATCACTTAAAGCTCTTGAAATAGTTAATTTTAATTCTCTTCTTTTTCCACCAATTTTTGTAGACTTATTGTCTTTTTGTTGCGCCTCACCTTTTAGTCTTCTTGTAGCTCTCTGCTCAGCTAATTTCCTTTTTTCAAAGTCTGTGGATGGTTGTATTGAGGGTCGAGAAAAATTATTTGGTTTTGAAGAAACAGTATTACTTGGTCTAAAACTATTATTGTTTTGCCTTGAAAATTGTGACTTTCCAGCAAATTTTGAGCTTTTTTTCTCAATTACAACAGTATTTTTAGATTTTGATTTAGCTTGTTCTATACTACTAAAAGTTTTTTTTGAACTTCCTGATATTGATAACTTTAACTTTTTCTTTTCCATTCTCCATCTCTCAATCTTTATATACTTTGTTTCTAGCAGACATAATTAAATTGTCAGCTTCTTGCTTAGATAATGCAAAGTCTTCTAAGTATCCTCTTATCTTTACTCTTTCTCCCTTAACTACATCAAAAGTGCCTGTTAGTTCATCAGATGCCAAATCTGCTAGATCTGTTAAAGTTAAAACCTTTTGTTCTCCTAAAGTAACAAGCATTCCTGGAGTGAGACCTTCGTGACTTATTAAATCATTTTCTAAACCAAGGTCTTTAATTCTTTTGGATATTTCTTGTTGGTCTTTTTCATAAAATTCTTTTGCTCTATCAATAAGTTCTTTTGCTGTATCTTCCTCAATACCTTCTATTTTTAAGAGTGAGTCTGGAGTACAATCTTTTATATCATCAATTGATGAAAATCCTTCTGCAACTAATAATTGGCCTAATGTTTCGTCAAGTTCCAAATTTTTAACTATATTGTCTGTTTTTTCCTTAAATTCAAGTTGTCTCCTCTCAGAGTCCTCTTGTTCTGTCATGATATTTATTTCATAATTTAATAGTTTTGTAGCTAATCTTACATTTTGTCCTCTTCTACCAATTGCTTTACTCAAGTTTTCCTCTGTTAAAATAACATCAAGTTTTTTTGCATCATTATCTACATTTACCCTCTGAACATCAGCAGGCGATAGTGCATTAGCTGCTACTATAGCAGGATCCTCAGACCAGTTCACAATATCTATTTTTTCTCCTTGAAGTTCGTTTACAACAGCTTGTACTCTACTACCTCGCATTCCAACACATGCTCCAACAGGATCAAGGGATGTATCTATAGCTTTGACACATATTTTTGCCCTGCTACCTGGATCTCTTGCTGACGATTTTATTTCTATTAGACCATCGTATATTTCTGGAACCTCCTGAATGAATAGTTTATCCATAAATTTTGGGTGTGCTCGCGATAAAAAAATTTGTTGACCTCTAGGTTCTTTTCGCACATCTAAGCAATAGGCCTTTATTCTGTCTCCGGCTTTAATATTTTCTCGTGGTATCATTTCGTTTTTTTGAATTATTGCCTCTGTTCTACCTAGATCAACAATCACATTTCCAAATTCTAATCTTTTAACTATTCCACTTAAAATTGTATCTTTTTTATCAATGAAATCATTATACTGTCTTTCTCTTTCTGCTTCTCTCACATTGAAGCTTATTACCTGTTTAGCAGTTTGTGCAGCAATTCTTCCAAAATCAAATGATGGCAAAGGTTGAAGAATTTCGTCACCAATATTTTTATTTTTATTGCTTTGATTTAATTTGATTGCATCATCTAAAGTAATTTCAATATTTGAGTTTTCTAGTTTCTCTACAATCAGTAGTTTTCGGAATATTCCAATATCCCCGTTGTCTCTGTCTATTTCAACTTTTATTTCATTATCCGATCCAAACTTTGACTTTGCAGCTTTAGCTATACCTGTCTCCATTGACCCAATAATAAGTTCTTTATCAATAGATTTTTCTAATGCAACAGCCTCAGCAATTCTTAGTAATTCTAATTTATCAGCTCTTCTATTCAACATAATTTTTTAGCCAAAAAAAAATGGGCCTAAGCCCATTTTTGAAATTTCAACAATGTAATTTATATATAGTTATTTTTTGTTGATTTACAACAATATTTACTTACTAAAAACTCCAGATTTATCTGTTTTTTCCCATGAAAATGATCCATCATCCTCTGGAATTCTTCCAAAGTGGCCGTATGCAGCAGTTTTTTCATAAATAGGTTTGTTTAAACCTAACATTTCTCTAATTCCTCTTGGACTTAGATCAAAGTTTTCTTTAATAAGTTTTTCAACATGCATGTTCTTTTCTTCGTCATTATCAAACAAATCTACATAAATTGATAGTGGTTTAGAAACTCCAATAGCGTAGGCTAATTGAATTAAACATTTATCAGCGATTTTTGAAGCTACAACATTTTTAGCCAAATATCTTGATGCATAAGCGGCTGATCTATCAACTTTTGTAGGATCTTTTCCGGAAAACGCACCCCCCCCATGTGGTGCAGCTCCACCGTATGTGTCAACAATAATTTTTCTTCCAGTTAAACCGCTGTCTCCATCTGGACCACCAATTACAAAGTTTCCAGTTGGATTGATGTAAATCTCTTTTTCATCAAGACTTCCTAATAAATTTTTAGGGATAGATCGCTCTAAGTAGGGCATACAAAGTTCTTTAACTTTAGCTAAGCTAACATCTTTTGAATGTTGTGTAGAAATAACTACTGATGTTACAGCCGAAGGTATACCATCTTTATATTCAATAGTAATTTGACTTTTTGAGTCTGGCTCTATTCCATTTAACTTTCCTGATTTTCTGTCCTCAGCCATCAATCTCAAAATTTTATGAGAATAATGAATTGGAGCTGGCATTAAAACATCTGTTTCATTACAAGCATAACCAAACATAATTCCTTGATCACCAGCACCTTCATCTTTATTTCCTGCAGAGTCTACTCCCATTGCAATATCTGCCGACTGTGAGTGTAAATGTGTCTCAATTTTAGTTTGTTCTCTCCAAGAAAAACCATCTTGGTCATAACCAATATCTTTAATACAATCTCTTACTTTAGAAATTAGTTCATCTTCCTTTAGTTCTGGTCCTCTCACTTCTCCTGCTAATACAACCTTATTTGTTGTTGTTAGAGTTTCGCAAGCAACTCTGGCTTGAGGCTCTGAAGTTAAGAAACTATCAACAACCATATCTGAAATTCTATCACAAACTTTGTCTGGGTGTCCTTCGGACACTGATTCACTAGTAAATAAAAAATTTTTTTTCATTTTTTCTCCCGTATTTTAAAAAAAAAAATTAAACTAATATAAATAGATAGAAAATAAAAGAAGATCTTATTACCTTGAGAACTAAAGATAGTTTTATCGGACTTTTTAAATGATTTAAGTTCTATAAATCCCTTATCAGTTGATAAAATCTTATCAATTACTTGTCCTTTTGAACTTATAAAAGCTGAAATACCATTGTTTGATGAGCGTATAACAGGTTTGCCTTCTTCAATAGACCTAAAAATAGAATGAGAGTAATGCTGATAGGGTCCAATAGAGTTACCAAACCATCCATCTTCAGAAATATTTAAAATAAAATCGTAATTTTTTTTATTTTTATTAATTTTTCCAGAATATATAATTTCATAACAAATAAGTGGAATAAAGTTGTAATTATTCAGTCGAATCTGATTTCTTAGATCATAAGCAGAAAAGGACTGGTAACCTTGAGTAATTTTTTTGAAACCAATACTATGTAATATATTTTCAAATGGTAGAAACTCTCCAAATGGTACTAAATTATTTTTATAATATTTTTCCAAAACTTTAAGCTCATTATTAACTACTAAAAGAGAATTATAAATCTTTTGGTTTTCATATATATTCATACCTAAAATAATTTTATGTTTTTTTGAAAAATTTTTACTAAAAATAGTTTTATATTTTTTAAGATCCTCAAAATAAATACTTGAAAGAATACCTTCAGGTAAAATAAATAGTGTTTCGTTTAAAGGATTTGGTTTAGAAATATTTATCAATTCATAAATAAATTTACTTGGTTTTTCATTTTGAAAATATCTATTAACATTTATTTTTGGCGATATTATCTTAATAGTAAATCCTAAATCTATTTTTTTTTTTAATTCATCCTGTCTTAAATTAGATTTACCCCAAAAATAATTAGTAAAACTTAATAGTAAAGAAAAAATTAATATACTAATTTTTATATTTTTTTTATAATTAAAAAATAAAATTGTTGGTAACAAAAATAATAAAATAACAACAGAATTAAATGCATATGTTCCAGTAATAGAAAGTATTTGAATAAATTCTAAATAATCTACAAAGCTAAAAGCGATTAAGTTCCACGGAAAACCGCCAAATGTAAAACTTCTAAAATATTCAAAAATCGATAAAGAGGTAGTCAACATTAAGATTGATAAAAGATTTTTTTTTGGATTTAAAAACGAAAAAGTTAAAGTTGAAAACCCATAAAATAATCCTAAAAATAATGGTATTAGAATTAAAGCAAATGGTATTAAAGGTTTGAAGATTTCTTCAAATGTAAGGGAATTAGTTATCCAATACAAATTAGAAATAAAATAACCAAAGCCAAATATCCATCCAAGATTGAACGAAATGATCTTATCTTTAGAATAAAATAATAATATCCATAGGAGAAATGGATATGAAAAAAAATTTATAAAAAAAAAATTATAAGGTGCAAGGCTAAAAGAGGAAAATAAACCTAGTAAAAGTACGAACGAGTATAATAAAATTTTATTTCTAAATAATAAAGTCAAGTTACTTTATGAAAATATTTTAATATTAATTTTTCTTTTCTAAACATTTTTTTATAATCGTTATTTTTCTTATGATCATAGCCAATCAAGTGCAGATATCCATGAATCCACATTTTATCAAACTCTATAAAAAAACTAGTCTCTTTTGATCTTTTTCTAATAATTTCATAACTAATTGCCAAATCACCAACATATAGTTTTTTTTTGTTTTTAATTTTAATAGGAAAAGACAAAACATCAGTAGTTTTATTTTTTTTTCTGAACTTATAGTTCAAATTTTTCATTTCTTTGTCATTTGTTAAAAGAATCGAAAATTCATGGTTTTTATTTCTAAATGAAGGTGCCTTAGATAATATGCTAAGCCTATTCTTTAAATAATCATTTGGTTTTTTTATAATTCTTTTCCAATTTGAATGACCAGATATTACATTGGCCTTTATCATACTTCAGAGTTTTGATCTGAATATGCTTTAACAATTTTAGATACAAGTGGATGCCTAACTACATCTTTATGAATAAAGTCAACAACTGATATTTCTTTTAAGTGCCCTAGCAATTTTTTTGATCTATATAATCCTGACAAAGTCTTGTTTGGTAAATCTATTTGAGAAGGATCTCCATTAATTACAATCTTGGAATTCTCTCCTATTCTAGTTAGAAACATTTTAATTTGAGTATCTGTAGCATTTTGTGCCTCATCAAGAATGGCAAATGAATTTTTTAAAGTTCTACCCCTCATAAAGGCCAAAGGAGCTATTTCTATATCACCAACTTCTATTTTTTTTTGTATCTTTTCAAAATCTAACAAATCATACAAAGAGTCATATAATGGTCTGAGATATGGATCTACTTTGTCTCTCATATCACCGGGTAAGAATCCAAGTCTTTCTCCAGCTTCAACTGCAGGTCGAGAGAGGATTATTCTATCTATTTTTTTTTCTAATAACATAGTTAGCGCCACAGCAACTGCTAAAAATGTTTTTCCGGTTCCAGCTGGTCCAGCAGAAATAATTATATCTGACTCTTTTAAGGCCCTAACATAATCCTTCTGTCTTTCAGATCTTGGAATTACAGATTTTTTTGGGGTTTTGATAATATATTCAACTTTTTTCTCAGAGTTATTTTTTTCGTCAATCATAAATTTGTTTGTTGAGGAAATTATATCTTTTTTCTCTATTGTTCCATTATTTAAAAATTGTTCAGTCAAAAATTGTATAGCATTTTTAACCAAATTATTTTTTTCTGGGTCACTTTTTACTAAAATTGAATTTCCTCTAGAATATAGGCTTGTTTGTGTAATTTTTTCTAATTCTTTTAAATTATTGTTAAATTCTCCTGCTACACCTAGTAACAAATCATTATTTTGAAATATTATGCTTAATGTATTATTTTCAGAATAGAGAAATTTTAGTTTTGAAATTATATTTTTTTTATTTAAATTGCTCAATTCAAGCTGCTTTCATATTTTTATTTACTGAACCAAATAAAGTATTCTGGTTACTAGTTTGAATTTTTACTTTCACAATTTTACCAACAAGACTTTCGGCACCATCAAAAATTACAGGTGAAATATACTTATTCCTTCCAAAAAATTTGTTTTGTTTTTTCATTTTATTTTCAACAAGAACATCAATTATATCATTTTCCATTGATTTATTCATTTCTATTTGATTGTTAAATAGTTCTTCCTGAACTAATGTGAGTCTTTGTTTGGCAATATTCCCATCTACCATGTCTAACTTTGATGCTTTTGTTCCTGGTCTAGGACTAAAAATAAAAGAAAAAGAATTAATAAATTTAATTTTTTTTATTAGATTATATGTATCTTCAAAATCTTTTTTGGTTTCTCCGGGATAGCCGATAATGAAATCACTTGAAAATTCTATCTCTTTATTAATTTTTTTTAGTTTTTCATAAACTTTTATGTAATCTTCTACTTTATGTTTTCTATTCATTAATTCTAGTATTTTGTTGGAGCCACTTTGAATTGGTAAATGAACTAATGGCATTAATTTTTTACAAGAAGAATAACATTCAATCAAATCTTCACTCATATCCCGAGGATGCGAAGTTGTGTATCTGATTCTTTCTAATTCTGAATATTGATTTAAATGATATATTAAATTTGAAATTTTAAATTCTTTTGAATTTTCTCTATAAGAATAAGCATTAACATTCTGTCCAAGTAATGTTATTTCTTTTGCACCATTTTTAATTAATTGATCTGCTTCATTAATAATTTTATTAAATGGTCTAGAGTACTCTGGTCCTCTTGTGTATGGAACAACACAGAAGTGACAAAATTTATCACAACCTTCCTGAATGGTTAAGAAGGTAGAGATTTTACTATTATTATTTGAGATTTTGTCAAAATATCCAAATTTTGAAATCGTATCAAACTCTGTTTCTTCCTGTTTTTTATTTAATTCGTATTTTTTTAATAAATCATTTATTTTATGATAAGCTTGGGGGCCTATCACAATATCTATATAAGGTTCTCTTTTAAACATTTCATCATTTTCTGCTTGAGCCACACATCCAGCTACAATCATAATTGGTTTTTCTTTATATCTGTATAATTTTTTTATTCTTCCTATTTCATGATATACTTTTTCTTTTGCTTTATCCCTGATGTGACAAGTATTTAAAATATAACATTCTGCATTTGCTTGATCCTCAGTCTTTACAAAACCTAAGTTACTAACATTGTCGTAAATTCTATTGGAATCATATTCATTCATTTGACAGCCAAATGTTTTAATAAAAACTTTTTTATTTTTCATAAAATTAATTAAAAAAATTCAACTTTAGCATTAAATGAAACTGATCTTCTTTCTTCATCTGTTCCTGAAAATGGATATACTGTATGCATTAAATAATTTGGAAATAAGTAAAAATCCCCTAATTCAGGTTTTACCAAAAAAGTAGATTTTGAAAATAAATTTGGAGATCCAGATATTAATTGTAATTTACCATTTTCATTTGTTTTTTTATAAGGTTGTGATGTATTGCCTAAATGAGATGGAACCTTTAAGTAACCTACTCCTGATATATCCCCACTATGCCAATGTACTGGATTATAATCATTTTGAAATTGTCTAACCACCCAAGACTTAATTAATTGAAAATTTTTAATTTCTTTTTTCAATTCTTCTTGTGCCCAACTAGAAACATTAGAAGCTAAAAATTCAGCCCATTTAATTTTTTTCATAAATTCCACTTCCATCAAAAACTCTTGCTGAACTTTTCCTATAAGTTTATCTCCTTCATCTAATCTTTTAATCTTTTGATCATCTTTAATGACTAAATCAACATA
>CABZCA010000010.1 GCA_902524115.1 uncultured Pelagibacteraceae bacterium
AATATTCTAAGATCAGAGACTGCAGTGATATCATCAATATCAATACTTAGTTATATTTTGAATTTATAAATATTTATTAATTAATTTGATTGATTGTTTAATATCATCTCTATGAGATATTTTGGCGATATATTTTCCATCTTTAAGAAGTATTACAGGTGAGCTATGATCAACATTATAATCTCCATTTTCAAAAAAAATCTTTTGACTGATTATTCCCCAGGATTGTGATAATAAAAAAATATCTCCTGGGTCCCCTGTAATTCCAACAAAGTCGTTATCAAAATTTCTCAAATAATCTTTTATAACCTCTGGAGTATCTCTTTTAGGATCAACACTAATAAAAAAGACTTTAAAATCTTTTTTTTTATTTTTTTTAATTTTGTTTAATGCGATATCCATTTTGTTTAAAGTCATGGGACAAATGTCAGGGCAATTTGTGAAACCAAAAAAAATTGCTGTTAAAGGTCCGTTAAAAGACTCTTGGGTAATTGAATTATTATTCATATCTTTAAGCTCAAAATCTGATCCTTTGAAAGCTGCGACTGATTGGTCTTTTTGTTCTTTCATAGAAAGAAATACTGGAAGCATTAAAAAAAAGAATATTGTTAAACATCCAGTTAACACTGTGATTGAGGTTTTTAATTTCATTATTGTAAAATTATATATAGGAACTATATAAACATTATGTCTCTGTTAAAGAAAATATTTGGCACATTAACCGAAAAGCCTTGGGAAGCTAGTCAAGCAGCAATAGATAGTACACATGCAGGAAAGACGTTTGAAATTTCAAATCAAATGTCAGCGGTAATCATAATTTTTGGAGTAAGTACAACTTTATTTAGTCTAATTTTTACTGGCTATCTTTATTCACTGCCACCAGAGCAAGACACAACTTTTATACTTAAGACAAATTTACTTTGGATAAATACATTAGTCTTAATATTGGTAACAATATTTTTTAATAGAATTAGTAAAGATTTAAAAAATGGAGTTACAAATACAATAAAAAGAAACTTAATTTATGTTGGTGGTTTAAGTTATATATTTTTATTTCTTCAATTAGCTTTATGGTACCAACTTATGAAAAGTGGAAATTTTGTTTCTACAAATACTTATTTTTCATCTTATTATTTTTTTACAGCATTACACGGTATTCATCTTTTAGGAGGTCTTTATTTTTGGGGCAAAGTCAGTTCTAAAATTTTTAAATTAGATGAGAAGGATTATAACAAAGAGGAAAAAAGTATTAATGCTCTTTCTTTGTATTGGTTCTTTTTATTTATAGTTTGGCTGGTCTTCTTTACTATAATGTTTGCTTACAATGATACTGTAATAGAGTTCTGCAAATCTTTGATAGCTTAGTTATATAAACAAAACTAGCACAGACCCAAACACTGCAATTATTATCAAAAGAATGTTGACCGATCTAAGATATCTCTTGGTTTCAGGTTTTGTCTCCCCTTTTGAAAATCTTCCCGCTCCTAAAGAGATTACAAAATAGAAGGCTAAAACTAGAGCAAGAATTGTGATTAAAATACCTAACTTACCAAGCATAAATATAAGGATTATATTAGTATAATTAATATGTTTTATGACATTTTGTCATAGGTAATTATAGGATTATTCTTCTATATAAGCACTATGCATGCAGGAATAATATTTTTATTAGTGATCGTCGGATCTGTCTTATTTCATATTTTCACACCTTGGTACTGGACTGACATAGCATCAAATTGGGGTGGAATGGATAGTACAATTACTCTTACTTTCTGGGTAGGTGGAGGTGTATTTGTAGCTGTATGTTTGTTCATGGTTTATTGTGTTTTTAGATACTCACATAAAGAAGATAGAAGAGCAGAATATAAACCTGAAGATAAAAAATTAGAAAAAATTTTAACATGGGCAACAACCCTTGGAGTATGTGCTTTACTTGCTCCTGGTCTTATAATTTGGAATCAATATGTAAATGTGCCAAAGAATGCAATCGAAGTGGATGTAATGGCTTGGCAGTGGGGATGGCAATATAGACTACCTGGAGCAGATGGAAAATTAGGAACTACACAAGTTAGAAACATTGCTGATAACAATCCTTTTGGTATCAATCCAGACGATCCTTTTGGAAAAGATGATGTGATGATTGAGAGTGATGTAATAAATTTAGAAAACAATAGACCTGTAAAAATTTTATTAAGATCAGTCGATGTTCTTCATAATTGGTATGTACCTCAATTTAGATCAAAAATGGATGCAGTTCCCGGAACAGTTACTTTCTATTGGTTTGAACCAAATAAAGTTGGAGAATATGAGGTTTTATGTGCTGAATATTGTGGAGTTGGACATTATGCGATGAGAGGTGGTGTTGAGGTTCAGGATAAAGCTGACTATGAAGTGTGGTTAAGTGAGCAAGAAACCTTTGAGCAACTATCAGCTAGATATGAAAAATTAAACGTAGATGGGAACAAATTAGCTAAAAAATAACAATTTATTAATTTAAAAAAAAATATATATAAAGGATAAAATATGTCAGACGAATACGATAATAATAAATCATACCAGGCCCAATCATCAGAGGTTTTGGATGGTTCAGCTGGATCAATTAATCCCGACATGGATTATGTAAGACCAGCCGAAATACCTGAACAAGATTTATACCATGCACATAGTTTTATTGAAAAATGGATTTTTTGTCAGGATGCTAAGGTTATTGGTGTTCAATATTTTTTAACAGCAGTATTTACTGGAATAGTAGGATTAATTTTATCATGGTTAATGAGACTTCAGCTTGGTTTTCCTGAGTTAGCAGGTTTTATGACAGCAGAGCATTATTATCAATTTGTAACTATGCATGGAATGATAATGGTAGTGTACTTTTTAACTGCTCTATTTCTCGGAGGCTTTGGAAATTATTTAATTCCACTCATGGTGGGAGCAAGAGATATGGTTTTCCCATATGTAAATATGCTTAGCTTTTGGATGTTCTTTGTTGCAGTAGCAGTTTTGATGGCAAGTTTCTTTGTTCCAGGTGGACCAACAGGAGCAGGGTGGACTTTATATCCTCCACAAACAATTCTAGAGGGGACTCCAGGATCTGGCACGGGAATACTTCTAATGCTTATATCTTTATCATTATTTGTAATTGGTTTCACAATGGGTGGACTGAATTATATGATTACTATTCTTCAAGCTAGAACTAGAGGAATGACTTTAATGAGAATGCCATTAACAGTTTGGGGTATTTTTACAGCAACAGTACTTGCGATGTTAGCATTCCCAGCACTGCTAGTTAGTGCAATAATGATGACATTAGATAAGGTTTTGCAAACAAGTTTCTTTATGCCAACAATTTTAAAAGCAGGTGAGGTTCTTGAATACGGTGGTGGAAGCCCAATTCTTTTCCAACACTTATTTTGGTTCTTCGGACACCCTGAGGTTTACATTGTTGCATTGCCCGCATTTGGAATAGTTTCTGACTTAATATCTGTTCATGCTAGAAAAAATATATTTGGCTACAGAATGATGGTTTGGGCCATAGTGGGTATTGGAGGATTAAGTTTCTTCGTTTGGGCTCACCACATGTATGTTAGTGGAATGAACCCTTGGTTCGGATTTTTCTTTGCAACAACAACTTTAATTATTGCAGTTCCAACCGCCATGAAAGTTTATAACTGGATACTAACTTTGTGGAGAGGAAATATTAGAATTAATACAGTAATGTTATGGTGCCTAGGATTTATCGTAACATTTGTAAATGGTGGAATTACTGGAATATTTTTAGGAAATGTTTCAGTTGATGTCCCATTATCTGATACATATTTTGTAGTAGCACACTTCCATATGGTCATGGGAATTGCACCACTAATGGTTATTATGGGAGCAGTTTATCATTGGTTCCCATTAGTAGCTGGAAAAATGTTAAGTGAAACATTGGGTAAATGGCACTTCTGGATCACTTTCTTAGGAGCTTACTCAATATACTTCCCTATGCATTACTTAGGTTTTATTGGAGTTCCAAGAAGATATTTTGAAATGTATGATAGTCCATATATGACATCTACAGTAGGAATGAATGAATTTATAAGTGTTGCAGCGTTTATAGTTGGTGCAGCACAATTTATTTTAGTTTTCAATATTATTAAAACATTAAAAACAGGAAAAAAAGCTGAACAGAATCCTTGGAAAGCTAATTCACTTGAATGGTATACTTCTACTGTTCCACCAGAACACGGTAACTTTGGTGAAAGACTTCCAGTTGTTCACAGATGGCCTTACGATTTTAGTGTTCCAGGAGCTAAGGATGACTTTATTCCACAAACAACCGCTCCAAGTGAAGTAGCAAATACTGAAGTAGAGAAAACTTAAGAGAAAATAATGTCTGAACAAAAAATAGACGGGTTTGAACTTAGACCAGGGTTTAAGGGTATGGCGTCTGACACTGGTTCAGACCAAACAATGTTTAAGGGTGTGCATTGGGGCAAGGCCATGATGTGGATCTTTTTATTGAGTGATACTTTTGTATTCAGCTGCTTTTTAATTTCATACATGAAGGGTAGAGGATCAACTATAGTTGATTGGCCAAACACTAGTGAAGTTTTTTCTTTATATGTAGGAGGTGTGCCTGTCCCGCTTTTACTTATTGCGATAATGACATTTGTATTGATTACAAGTAGTGGAACAATGGCATTAGCTGTTAAATATGGTTACGAAAAAAATCGTAAAATGTGTGGTTGGTTAATTCTAGCTACTGCTGTAGGTGGGCTTACATTTGTAGGAATGCAAGTATTTGAATGGTCTAAACTAATTCATGAAGGTGTGAGACCTTGGGGAAATCCTTTTGGAGCAGCTCAGTTTGGTTCCTTCTTTTTTATGATAACTGGTTTCCATGGTTTCCATGTCTCAATAGGTGTGATTTTCTTATTCATTTACACTTATAAAGTTTTTGCTGGTCATTATGACAGCAAAAAAAGAGGCTGGTTTACTAAGATGAAAGGGGATTATGTTGAAATTGAAATATTAGGTCTTTATTGGCACTTCGTAGATCTAGTTTGGGTTTTTATTTTTGCATTTTTCTACTTGTGGTAAAATAATTTATGGAAGAAACTAACAAAATGGAAGAACCTAATAAACAAGAAGAGCAAACAAGCACCCAGAAGATAGGAATTTATCTTTGGATTTGGGGTCTGTTATTTGTTTTAAGTTTCTTTTCATACATGGTTGACTGGTACCAGTTTCAAGGAATGCTAAGATGGTCTCTAATATTATTTTTTATGTTTCTAAAAGCAGGACTTATTATGGCTTTTTTCATGCACTTGTTTTGGGAAAGATACGCTTTAGTTAACGTACTCTTATGGCCAATGACGGCTATTGCATGCTTTATATTTTTAATGAATGCAGAATTTCAATATACGCTATTTTCAAGATTCTTTTATTTTGTAGTAGGGGGAGCTTAATATGGACGCCTACGGATATTTAGCTTTTTTTTTAATCTTATTTGTATTTTTTATCTATATTGTTTGGTTTGGTTATTCGGTAAAAGTTGAAAACCAAAAAGAACAAGGTGATAAAGTCACAATAAATCCTTATGATCAAATACCTTTAAGTAGAAGATTAATTGATAAAAAAAATAGTAAAGTAGGTATATTTGATCTTGGAAATCATATTTTAATCGCAGGCGTTATACTACTTGTAATATTTGTTTCACTAAATGTTGAGTAATAGTGACTGCAAATACAATTAAAAAAAAATCAGTTTCCATAAGCTTTTTATCTTATTCAAAATATTTATTATTGTTGATGAAACCAAGAGTAATGTCTTTGGTTATCTTTACTTGTGCGGTTGGATTACTTACAGCTCCAGCATCGGTTTCATTTCTAAATTCAATAATTGCAATCTTCTTCGTAACTATGGGTGCAGGTGCTGCAGGTGCATTAAATATGTGGTACGAGGCTGATCTTGATAAATTGATGACAAGAACTTGTCTTAGACCTATTCCTACTGGAAAGGTTAACAGGGAGCATGCTTTATTATTTGGAACAGTATTATCGATAGTATCTGTAGTTGGACTTTATTATTTTTCAAATTTAACATCAGCTATTTTATTATCAATAACGATCGCATTTTATGTCTTTGTTTACACGATATGGTTAAAGAGAAAAACTCCTCAAAATATTGTTATAGGAGGCGCATCAGGTGCACTGCCACCAGTTATAGGGTGGACTATAGCTACTAACTCATTAACACTAGAACCAATAACATTTTTCTTAATCATATTCTTTTGGACCCCATCTCACTTTTGGGCATTGAGCCTTTATAAAGCAGAGGATTATCAGAAAGCTAAAATTCCTATGCTACCTATTACTAATGGTATTGAGGAAACGAAGAAAAATATATTTGTTTATTCTTTAATTATGCTCCCAGTGGTAATCTTGCCTTATTATATTGGTTTTGTAGGTGAAACATTCTTAATATTTTCATTAATACTTACCTTTTATTACAACTATGTTTGTTATGATCTTCTAAAGTTCAAAAAAAATAAATTTGAAATAAAGAAGGCTAAAAAGGTATTTTCTTACTCGATTTTTTACTTATTTTTGCTTTTTGTCTTATTTTTGGTAGACCAGATTATTAAATAAATAATTCTATTTATTTTACAGGAAAATGGTAAAAAAAATTCATGAGATATGTAAGTACAAGAGATAATTCAAAAGAATACAGTTTTGAAGAAGTTTTCATCAAAGGTTTAGCTGATGATGGTGGACTTTATGTGCCTACATCTCTTAAAAAATTTAGCCAAGAAGAGTTATCTGAACTCAAAAGCTTAAATTATAATGACCTATCTACTGAAATAATTAATCAATTTTCATCAGATTTTATCTTTAAAGATGATCTTTCGTCATTAATTAATAAATCTTATTCAACTTTCAGAGAAAAAGAGGTTGTTAAAATTTCAAATGTTGGTGATTTGAAGTTATTAGAGTTATTTCATGGCCCAACATTAGCATTTAAAGATATTGCAATGCAGTTCATTGGTAACTTGTATGAATATTATCTAAGTAAAAATGATAAAAAAATTAATATTGTTGTAGCAACATCAGGTGATACAGGTGCTGCAGCTATAAATGCAATTAAAGGCAAATCAAACTTAAATATTTTTGTCTTACATCCTAATAATAGAATTTCACCAGTACAAAGAAAGTTAATGACAACAGTTGAGGATAAAAATGTTTTTAATATAGCAATTGATGGAAATTTTGACGATTGCCAAAATATTGTTAAGCAAATGTTTTTGGATTTAGATTTTTCTAAATCAATAAATATGTCAGGGGTTAATTCTATTAATTGGGCAAGAATAATTGCCCAAGCTGTTTATTATTTTTATACTTATTTCAAACTTAATAGTGATAAACCTATATCTTTTTCAGTCCCCACAGGAAACTTTGGAGATGTTTTTGCAGGATATCTTGCAAAACAAATGGGGTTACCAATAGATAAACTTATTGTTGCGACTAATGAAAATGATATTTTGCATAGAGCAATCTCAAATGGTGATTATGTTTCAAAAAAAGTAAAAGAAACACTTTCTCCAAGTATGGATATCCAATTGGCAAGTAACTTTGAAAGACTAATTTATTACGTAAATAACTCTAATTCTGAAATTACATCAGATATAATGAAAAAAATTAAACAAAATGAATACAAAATTGATAAATCAAACTTAGATATTATACAAAAAGATTTTGTTTCAGAAAGTTGCAATGAAAATGAAACTTTAGAAATTATAAAGAAAAATTTTGAGAAAAATAATATCATTTTCGACCCACATACTGCAGTTGGAGTAGGTGCTGCGCGTAAACTATCATTTAATGAATGTGTAGTTTTGTCTACTGCTCATCCATGCAAATTTCCAGCTGCCACTGATAATGCAATAAATAAACATGAGGTGTTGCCAAAAGAGCTTCAATATGTTCATGGCAAAGAGGAAAATTTTCAACTATTAAAAAATGATACTGAAGCAGTAAAAAATTTTGTTAAAAGTAAATTATGAAGCTAAAAGTAAATGATCAAATCCCAGATACAAAAATCTTTCATTTAGTTGATGGTGAACCCAAGGAACAAAATATATCTGAGGTATTAGGGTCAAAAAAAATAATATTATTTGGTTTACCTGGTGCATTCACAGCTACATGCTCTAAGTTTCACTTACCGGGCTATGTTAAAAATGCTCAAGAAATATTAGATAAAGGTATAGATAAAATATTTTGCTTAGCTGTGAATGATCCATATGTGATGAATGCTTGGAGGGAGGCGAACAATATAAGAGAAAATATAACTATGTTAGCTGATCCTTATTTGTCATTTACTAAGCTAATCGGTGCTGAAGTTGATAGAAATTTAAAAGGTATGGGAATGAGATCAAGCCGTTATGCAATGGTTATTGAAAATCTTAAAGTGCAAAATATTCAAGAAGAAGAAGAAACTAAAAATTGTGGAATATCCTCAGCAGAGGGAATTTTAGATATTATTTAGCAAGAAGGGCAGTTCTGTTGCCAGGTGCCCTTTTATAAATTTGCAGCTTCTCTAGCGATTAAATCTACCTCATTGTTTAATTTATTTATAGAATGACTTTTTACCCAACTCCATTTTATTTCAAATTCACTAGTCATAAGATCTAATTCAGTCCAGAGTTCTTTATTTTTTACAGGTTGTTTGTTTGCGGTTTTCCAACCATTTTTCTTCCAATTATGTATCCACTCTGTAATTCCGGACTTTACATATTTAGAATCTGTGAAAATCTGAACAGTGCTTCCTTTAGGAATTTTTTTAAGAGCTTTTATTGGAGCGAGTAATTCCATTTGATTATTAGTGGTATCTTTTTTGCTACCTTTTATGTGGGTTTTCTTTTCATCTTCTATAATGATTGCAGCCCACCCACCATTTCCTGGATTACCTAAACATGATCCATCGGTATAAATCTTTATCATTAGGAATAATCCTTAAAAGAATTTAACTTTCTATGAAAATTTAATTTATCTAAATACTCTCTTGGATCTTTTATTTTTATCAATGCTTTTTTGGGAGTATTTAAATAATCATATGATCTTGTGAGAAGATATCTTAAAGCTGAACCACGACATAAAGTGTTAAAATTACTCTTTTCTTTAGCATTCAATTTACGAACTGATTGGTAACCTTTTAGTAATTGAGAGGACTTATTTTTATTTAAAACAAAAATTTTATTTCTTTTTTTAAAACATAATGCATTTACACATGTGGCTAATTCATAAGCTAAGAAATCATTTGCAGAAAAATAAAAATCAATAAAACCGTAATATTTTTTCTTATAGAAAAAAATATTATCAATAAAAAGATCACTATGAATTATTCCATTTGGCATATTTTTTGGCCATTTTTTCTTAATATCAATTAAATCAGTTTTCATGGTTTTAATTAAATTATTTGAAAGTTTGTTAATTCTTTTATCTATTCTATTTAGCAAAGGTCCCCAAGAATTTACTGATAACATATTTTTTCTATACAATCTTAATTTCTTAGCAGCTAAATGTAACAGAGCAGCGTTTTTTCCAACTTGAAAACAGTCTTTACTTGTTAGTTGATTTTTATCTTTTCCTTCTAAAAAACTTACCAAACATGCAGTTTTATTTTTAATTTTGAATAAATATTTGTTTTTTTTATTTTTTATTGGTTCAGGACATTTAATTTTACGTTTAGATAAACCAAACATTAAGTTCATAAAAAAAGGTAAATCTTTTAATTGAACTCTTTTTTCAAATATAGTCAGTATTATTTTCTTTTTATTTGTTTTTATTAAGTAGTTTGTATTCTCAATTCCTTTTCGAATGCCAGAAAATGAATAGATTTTCCCAATCTTAAAGTTTTTTTCGATCAAGCTTAAATCGTTTTGATTTATCCTTGTATATACAGCCATTAATTTAATTTTCCTGGAATTTTAAATGTTACATCTTCTTTTACTATTTCAACTTCCTCTATTTCTATAGTAAATTTTTTTTTAATATTTTCTATGAATTCATTCACTAAAACTTCAGGAGCCGAGGCACCAGATGAAATACCTATTGTTTTGCATTTAGATATTTTTTCAAGTGGAAAAGTGCTTTCTGAATGAATTAATTCAGCATGTTCACATCCATTATTTTTAGCTACTTCAACCAATCTAACTGAGTTAGATGAATTTCTACTACCAATTACAAACAAATTATCACACTCTTTGGCAATTTTTTTTACTGCTGCTTGTCTATTTGTTGTTGCGTAACAAATATCATCTTTTTTTGGCTCGTGAATATCAGGAAAGCGTTCTTTTAAAACATTTATAATATCTTTAGTATCATCAACTGACAATGTTGTTTGTGTAATATAAGCAAGTTTATCGTTTTTACCTCTTTGGTAATTTTTTGCATCATCTGTAGTTTCAATAAGATCAATCTTTCCACTAGCTACTTGGCCCATTGTGCCAATTACTTCAGGATGGTTCTTATGACCTATGAGCAAAACTTGAACATCTTTTTTATTTAAATTTTCTGCTTCTCTGTGAACTTTAGATACCAATGGACATGTTGCATCAACAAAAATCATGTTTAAACTTTCTGCTTCTTCAGGAACAGATTTTGGTACACCATGAGCTGAAAAGATAACAGGCCTTGTTTTATCTTCAATTTCATCAATTTCCTCAACAAATATTGCACCAATTTTTTTTAAGCCATCTACTACGTGCTTGTTATGAACTATTTCATGTCTTACATATACAGGAGCACCATATTTTTCTATACTTTTCTTCACAATTTCAATTGCTCTGTCAACACCGGCACAAAATCCTCTCGGAGCTGCTAAAAGTATTTTAAGATGATTATTCTTCACTTTCATCCTTTCGAAAAAAAGGGATTAAAAAAACAATACACGCAACTAGAAAAAAAAGACTTCCAAACATAGCCCAAAAACTTCCTACACTTGATATGATAAAACCTAATGCAGAAATAATGAATAAAATCCACCCAACTAAATTAATATTTTTATTGCTCATTTTTTTCAATTAAATATTCGAGCAATATATGTGGAAAAGTTAATGAGGCCAATCCAATAAAAATAACCCGATATATAGTTTCATTAAATTCGTTATAATTATTCAGAATTGATATTGAAATAATATATCCTAAAATTGTCAAAATTGTTAGTGGAAGGGCTTTTTTAATGAATATTGGCAAACCTTTTGTCAAATTTTTATTTATTTCTCTAATCAAAGAAATTGAGTGCCTAATAGAATGTAAAAAGCAAAAGTAAATCGTAAAAGCAATTATTGGATTAAGAAAATAATTTAGGATTAATATTGATAAATAATCCATTAATAATAATGACTTTGCTTCCAGACTTTTGTTTAAGGATAAAATAATTCCAGAAATTAAAGATAGTAAGATAAATATGAATAACATCTCATTAGATATTATTAAATTATTTGAAATGTAAAAATTTAATGTTTCGAATATTGCTAGTGTCTCTTCTTTGTGAAAAAATAAGGGTGAGGTAATTATTAACGATCCTTTTAAAAAATAAATTAATTCAAAGTTTTTCTTTTGGTTAATAAACTCAGAGTCCTCTTTTCCAAAATGAAAAGCAGCTATAATTAAAAATAAGAAAAGTAATGATTTTGGAAATATTAACCAAATCAATATTATAACTGCACCAATAAGTAAATAACTCAAATAAAAAATACCCATTGATTTATATCCAAAATATTTAATCAGTTTTTTACCTTTAATATGATCCAGAGAACCATGAGATATTCCAATTGATAAAATTAGAAACAACGAAATAAGTAAGAAACTGCCTTCTCTAAGATATTTTATTCCAGATAAAAGTATACATAAATTAAAAAAAATTAAAGAGTGGTAAAAATTAATTCTAATCATTTAATCTAAAAAAGTGCTTTAATAAAAATCCATTTAGGCATTTTTAATATTATCGATAAATCTTCAAATAAATTACTTCTATTCGACAAAAATTTTATAACGGTATTAGATTTATTATTAAACATCCTAAAAAAAATATTTGGCATTTTGCTTGGATTATTTTTAAGAACTTTTAAAAAAATATTATCAAGAAATTGATATTTTTTTTTAATTTGAAAAGTTTTCAATTTACTAATGTTTTCTATATTTTCTCTTATATATTTACTTTGTTCTTGAATATTTAGAAAAGTATAACCAGTGCTTAACCTTGTCATACCACCAGCTGTACCAATATTAATTTTATTTTTTACTTGGTCAATTATTGGGTAAAAAAGAGGTATTGCACCCACTTCTTTGTATGTAATCTTATAATCTTTTATTTTTAGATTATTCTCAATGTATTCTTTAATTTGCTGATCGTAATCTTTTTGGGAATCGTCATTCATTTCTGATAACCATGTTGTTTCAACTAATGCTGTCTTTTTCGAATATGGAAGTGTATAAAAAAAATGAACACTTCCTCTCTGTTCACAATCAAAATCCATTAGATTCATCATTTCTTCATCAAAAAATTCCTTTTTTGTCTCTATTTCTACCCCACAGAAATGTTGCCAAATACCAGAGTTTTGATTATTTAAATTTGGGACACTATTAAATACCAAGCAGTTATCAAAATTTATATTTTGATCATTTTTGTGAAAGGAAATATTTTTATTTTCTTTTAATTTGTTGTTTATCTTCTCATAAAATAACCCACTATCAATACTTTGATAATGATAATTATCGCACTCTAGATGTCTTGTTTTTTGAGGCACATTTATGGAGAAATGTTTCCAATTTTTTTTTACACAATCCTCAAAATTATGTGGGAATGTTTTCCAAAAAGACCAAGTTTTATCTTTTTTATATTCATCTCTTGGCTCAATAATAGCTAAAGTTTTATTTTTTAACTTATTATTGATCTCTAATTCATATGCTAAAGATAATCCTGCACAACCACCACCAATTATGATAAAATCAAAATCTTTCATTTAAATTTATTTCCTCACTAATTAATTCGTGTTCTTTATCTCTAAGGTGATTATGGTTTTTAATCAATGATAGTTTAAGCAAGTCATATATAGATAATAATGTTTGCAATATTTTGCCACTATTACTAACAAAAATTTTACCTGATTGGTTGTAATCTTTAATTGTTTGTTTCTTAATAATATTTTTACCAATTTGCCTATAAACTCTTCTTGCTACTAAAATTGAAAATCTAAGATTTAATGGAATATCCTTTATTGAAGAAAAGCTACTATCATAAAATAAATCTGCAGTTGCCAATGTTTCTTTTATGGCTTCAAAATTATGTTTTATATAAAACCTTTTATTTTTAGAATCTTCTATTAGATCTCTAGAAATATTTGTAAGCTGCATTGCTATACCTAAATCTATAGCCGATTTAAGAGAGCTAGAGTTTGTAACATTTAGAATTTTTGCCATCATTAATCCAACAGTCCCCGCTACTCTATATGAATAAATTAATAATTCCTTTTTTGAACTTAATCTTACTTCATTTTGAATATCAGACTCCACACCATCGAATAAGTCTTCTACAATTTTTGTAGAAATATTATATTCATCCATTAATACCCACATATTTTTAATTATATGGTTCTGAAATTCTTTATTGATAAAATTGTTTTTGAAGTTTAAAAATCTTCTTAACTTTACATCAATTATACCTTCGTTGTCTGCTATATTGTCTAAAGTTCTACAAAAATCGTATAAATTAGAACATTTCAAATAAGTTTCTTTTGGAAGAAAAAAACCAGCCCAGTTAAATGATTTTGCGTATATTGATAGAAAACTCTTTTTCTCCATTACAAAATTTTGTCTAAGACTTTTGCTGAAGATAGTACTCCTGGCACACCTGCTCCAGGGTGAGTACCTGCTCCAACAAAATATAAACCATCAAAAATCTCTGATTTATTATGAAATCTAAAATAAGCTGATTGAGTAAATTTTGGTTGAATAGAAAAACCTGAGCCATATTTTGTATTTAACTCTTTCTCAAAATAATCAGGAGTTAAGTAAAAATCCTCAACAATATTTTCACTTAGATTAGGTAGTAAACTTTCCTCCATTTTTTTAATAACTAAGTTTTTCATTTTATCTCCCTCAATAGACCAGTCTATACCAGATTGGTTATTAGGAACTGGTACCAACACATAAAAACAATCATGATTATCAGGCGCCATCGATTTGTCTGTAGCTGTAGGTCTATGTAAATAGTAACTAATATCGTCATTTAATTTTTTATTGTTAAAAATATCGTCCAAGTGTTCCTTGTACTTATCTCCAAATTTGATTGTATGATGTTCAACATCGTCGTAAACTTTTTTGGTTCCAAAATAATAAACAAACAAACCCATTGAATATTCCATTCTTTTCATTTTCCAATTAAAAATAGAATTACTATTATTTGTGTTTGCTAATTTTGAGTAAACTGCAGGTGGATCGGCGTTACAAATAACATTATCTGTTTCTATTCTATCTCCATTATTTAGTTCAACCCCAGTTATTTTATTTTTATTTGATATGATTTTATTTACTTCAAAACCTTTTAATATTTTTATATTTTCTTCATTCATTAGTTTTTCCATGCCATTTATTATTTGACCAGTACCACCCATTGAATAATGAATTCCCCATTTTTTTTCTAAATATAAAATTAATCCGTATATTGATGTTGTTGTGAAAGGATTACCACCTACCAATAGAGGATGCATACTAAGTAATCTTCTTAATTTTTCATCTTCTATATATGAGGAAACCAAACCATAAACAGATTTATAACTCTTTAGATTAAATAAAGAGGGTATTTGCTTTAACATAAAAGATGGTTTATCAAATGGGACATCTGATAGTTCAGTAAAACCTTTATCAAAAATCTTTTTTGTAAAATTAACTAAATTTTTATATCCGTTAACATCTTTTTCGTTAATCTTTTTTATTTGATTAATCATTTCTTCTTCATCACCAGAATAGTCAAACTTAAAACCATCTTCAAAAACAAATTGATACCAAGTTTTTAAAGATTTTATTTCTAAATAGTCTTTTGAATTCTTGTCAAAAAGCTGAAATAATTCATCAATCAAGTAGGGCGCTGTTATCACAGTTGGACCACCATCAAATGTAAATCCATTTTTTTTAAAGACTCTTGCCCGTCCACCTAAATCTTCATGTTTTTCAATCAAGGTTACATTATGGCCTTTAGCTTTTAACCTTAATGCTGCAGCCATACCACCAAAACCTGATCCTATTACTATCGAATTCATAATTTGGATTTTATATTATTTTAAGAAAATGTAACGTAATTTAGTTATGAATTAATTTTTTTTAATTCAATCTTTGCTTCTTCAAGATTTTTTTCAAATAGATTATCTAATTTAGATTTATCAACTGTAGTTGTTATTATTTTTTTTACAGACTCTAGGGCAATTTTAATAGAAGTATCTTTGATTTCTTTAATTGCTCCCTCTTTCATCTGATTAATTTTTGTTTGAGTTAAATTCTTCTTTATTTCAGAAGATTTATGAAATTTTTCATTCATGCTTATAACAAGTTGTTCAGACTCAGCTTTAGCTTGATCAAGGATCTTTTTAGACTCCCCTTCAACAGAATTAAGTCTAGTTTGAGCTTCATCTAAAAGTTTTTTTGACTCAACTCTTAACTTTTCACTTTCATCGATTTCTTTTTTTATATCTCCTATCATTTTTGTTAGGAGATTGTTTATATTCTGAGGTATTTTAAAATATACCAATAGACCTATAAAAATAAAAAACGATATTGCTACCCAAAAAGTTGCATCAAACATCTTTTCTCTCTCTGTTTATTTTTGATTGGTCTTCTACGATTGCTGCTATGCTGCTACTATTTACTTCTTCACCAATTAGCTCTTTTATTAACTCGGCTGATGTTTCAGCTGCTATTTTATTTATTTTTTCCCCTGACTTCTGCTTTAGATCAGACAATTCTTTTTCTACTTCACTTATTTCTTCATCAAGATCTTTCTCTAATGCAGCCCTTTTTTTATTAATATCATCCAAAATCTTTTCTCTAGCCTCATTAAAGTAACTTTTAGCTTTAAGTTTGCTCTCTAAAATAATCTTTTCATATTCGTCAATTTTTTTTTGACTTTCTTGTTTTTGTTTATCTGCAGTCTCAATATTTTCAAGTATTTGAGATTTTCTAGTTTCTAAATTATCGCTAATCTTAGGCAATATAACTTTCGTCAAAACAATAAAAAGTATTCCAAACGTGATGATAAGCCAGAAGATTTGAGAAATCCAAAACTCTGGATTAAGTTGAGGCATACCACCACTTTCAGCGGCAAATACTGTATTAAAACATGCAAAGCATGTAACGAATAATAAAAAAACTATTTTTTTTAACATTAACTAAAATGCAAATAAAATAATCAACGCAACTACTAGTCCAAACAATCCTGTTGCTTCAGCTAAAGCAAATCCTAATAATAAGTTAGGGAATTGTTTTTGAGCTGCAGATGGATTTCTCATAGCACCAGATAAGTAATTACCAAAGATAATTCCTATACCAACTCCCGCACCTGCTAGTGCGATAGCTGCTAAGCCTGCTCCTATCATTTTTGCTGCTTCTAATTCCATTTTTCCTCCTTTTTTTATTAATGGTGTAGATTTAATGCATCATTTAAATAAATGCATGTTAAAATTGCAAATACATAAGCTTGAAGAAAAGCAACTAGTATCTCCAAACCTGTAAGTGCAACCGAAAAACTAAGTGGAAGCCATCCACCTACAATTCCTAAGCTTATAACAAAGCCTCCAAATACCTTCATCATCGTATGACCTGCCATCATATTTGCAAATAGTCTGACCGATAAGCTAATGGGTCTGCTTAAATATGAGATAATCTCAATAATAACTATTAATGGAAGTAGAACAATCGGAACTCCACTTGGTACAAATAACTTCAAATATCCCAATCCATGTTTCATAAATCCAATAATTGTAACTCCGATAAAAATAAATGCTGCAAGCACAAATGTAACTATGATATGGCTTGTGACTGTAAATGCGTAAGGTATCATTCCAAACATGTTGCAAAACAGTACAAACATAAATAATGAGAAAATAAATGAAAAGTAGGGTTTTGCTTTTGATCCTGCTGTATCACTAATCATTTTGGCGACAAAGGAATAACTTAGTTCTGATAGTAATTGTAGTTTATCAGGTATTAGAGTTTTTTTTTTCGCTCCTAGATTAAAAATTATCAAAATAGCTAAAGAACTAATGACCATGAATAAACTTGCATTAGTGAAAGAGATATCAACTGAGCCTAATTTAATTTCCGGACCAATTCTATAAACATTAAATTGGTACATTGGATTTGATGCCATTATATTCTCTTATTTTTTTTGCATTTTTTTTGCTGATTTAATCACATTCAAAATTCCTGCAATTACTCCTACAAAAAAAAATATTAAAATTAACCAGGGCTTAGTACCAAACCAATTGTCTAAAATAAACCCAATAATTGTCCCAACAGCTACCGCTGCAACTAATTCAGTGCTCATTTTAAAAGCATGACCCATTCCAGATGTTGACGGTTCTTTGCTCTCAGAATATTTGGATTTTGCTTTATTTTTTGCACTTTTAAGGCGAGTTTTAAAATCTTCCTCTTCCATTAGCCTAAGCTACCATGCTCTCAGCTTTTTGAAGGTCAACAGCAACTAGTTGACTTATCCCTTTCTCTGGCATTGTAACCCCATATAATCTATCCATTTTTGACATAGTTAAAGCATGGTGGGTTACTATTATAAATCTTGTAGAAGTAATCTTTGTCAGTTCATTTAAAAGATTACAAAATCTTGTTACATTTGCATCATCTAGTGGAGCGTCTACTTCATCTAAAACACAGATTGGTGAGGGGTTAGTTAAAAATACTGCAAATATTAAGGATAATGCTGTTAAAGCTTGTTCACCTCCTGAAAGCAGAGTAATCGACTGAAGTCTTTTTCCAGGAGGACTTACTAGCATTTCCAAACCAGCATCTAGTGGATCATCAGAGTCTACTAGTTCTAATTTAGCGCTACCCCCATTAAATAATTTTGTGTAAACCTCATTAAATTTTCTACTCACTCTCTCAAATGCTTCCAATAATCTTTCCCGACCTTTTTGATTAAGTTCCGTTATGCTCTCCTTTAATTTTAATATTGCTGTAACAAGATCTTGTCTATCTTGTTCCATTTTTTTTATTTCAGTTTTATATTTTTCAGTTTCATCATCTGCTCTTAAGTTAACAGATCCAAGCTTCTCTCTTTCCCTCTTTTTTTCGTCCAGTAGCTCTTCTTGAGTAACTAAGTCAGGAAATTCAGCATGTTTTCCAAGATTTGAATAATTAAGTATATTGTCTTCTTCAACATTTAACTCTGTCATAACTCTTTCCAAAAGATCATTTCTTCTTTTATTTAAACCTTCAATTGTAGCTCCTGAGCTAGCTTTCTTCTCTCTAATTTCTATTGAACTTTCTTTTGTATTATTCAACTGAATTCTAATTTCTGCAATATTATTATCAATTTTTTCAACTAAAATTTCATTTTCATTTTTTTCATTTTCCGAAATTCTTAAGTTTTCGGAAATCTTTCCTTTTTTTTCTGCTTGAGATTGAGGTTGTTTTTCTAGAACATTCAATTTTTCTACAAGTTTATTTTTTCTAGTATTAAGTTCATTTACCATTTTTTCAGAATTAGTTAAAAGATTTTGCCAGCTTTCAAACTCCTGATCAATTATACTTATTCGTTCTTTTCTTTTAACAGACTCTTTTTTTATACTTTGGTTTTTACTATAAGTTTCAGCATAGTCATCCTGTAATTTTTTTATTTGATCACTTTTTGATGTTAGAGTTAAAATCACATCATCATTCTCAACTTCTTTAACTTTCATAGTTAAATAGGATAAGTTAATTATACATTCATCTAAAATTTTAATTGTCTGATGATTTCTATTTTCTGAAATTAGTTTTTTGACTTCTTCGATTTGACTTTTTATGTTGCTTATAATTTCATTATTTTTTTGTAAAGACTCAGCACTAAAACTCTCTAATAATGCATCCATTCTATCTTGTTCACTTTTTAATTTTGATTTAGAGTTTTCTAGGTCTTGATTAGAAAGTTTCTCTGTTTCATAATATTTTGAATCGGTATCGATTAAGATATTTCTCTCCTCTTTTAATCTTTTTTCGTTTGAATTTGCATCAATTACAATGCTTTTTTCTCTATCTATGTCTTCATCTATAACTTTTATAGAACTTTTTATTGTATCTATTTCCTCATTTATTCTGGTACTTTCCTCATCTAAAGCTTTCAGTTCAAGGTTTAATCTTTGAATCTTAGACAAATTTTCAATATTTTTTTGTCTTATTGGCTCTACTCTTTCAAGTTCATTTTTAATTTTAGTTTCTAGTTCTTCAATTTGTTTATTAAATTCTTCAACTTTCCCATCGGCCTCATTATTTACTTCATTTTCTAAAGTTATTTCTTTATCAATTTCTAAAAGTCTTAAATAATAAAGCCCTGCCTCAACTTTTTTTATTTCTTCTGAAATTAATTTATACTTTGCAGCTTCCTCAGCTTGTTTTTCTAAATTTGCTAATTGTTTTTCTTGTTGTCTTCTAAGTTCGTCGGCTCTCTTTAAATTATTTTCTGCTGCTCCTAATCTAATTTCTGCTTCATGCCTTCTAACATGCAAACCAGCTATTCCAGCAGCTTCTTCAAGAATAGCTCTTCTATCAGATGGTTTTGCTGTAACTAATGCTCCAATTCTGCCTTGACTTATTAGCGACGGCGAATGAGCCCCTGTAGATAGATCTGCAAAAAACATTTGTGCATCTTTTGCTCTAACTTCTTTGTTGTTTATGTAAAACTTTGATCCTTTATCTTTTTCAATCTTTCTTCGAATTTCTATTTCCTCTAGATCGTTGTATTGGTGTGGTCCATCCTTATTTTCATTATTCAAGCTTAAAATTACTTCAGCAATATTTTTTGAAGGTTTATTGGATGTGCCTGAAAATATAACATCTTCCATCCCAGACCCTCTCATACTTTTTGCCGAAGTCTCCCCCATACACCATCTAAGAGATTCAACTATGTTTGACTTGCCACAACCGTTAGGACCAACAATTCCTGTTAGGCCTTTTTCAATTAAAAAGTTAGTTTTCTCCGCAAAAGACTTAAAGCCATTTAATTGGATTTTTTTAAACTCCATTCAATGACTTATATCAGTTTTTCTATATATTTTTTTAATTTTTTATAGTTGGATGTATTTTCGAACTTTTCACCATTGATTATAAGTGTTGGTGTTGCCTCTATTTTGTAGTTTTTAGCTCCGTTGATTCGGTCTTCTAAAATAAAATCTTCAATTTTTGAGTCTGCTATACATTTATCAAAATCTAATTTAAAATTTGATTCTTGAATTACCTTCTTTAGATTTTTGTTGAGATCTTCAATAGTGCTTCCTCTTACCCAGTTACTTTGATTTTTATATAAATGATGAAGTATTTCTGAATTTCCATCATTCTTACAATGAGCTATTTTTGATGCATTAAATGCAGCCATATCTAATGGAAAATTTCTAAATTCGATTAAAATTAAACCTTTATCTATAAAATCAGTTTTTAAGCTAGGATAAACATTTTTATGGAAATCTGCACAATGACTACATGTTAAAGATTCAAAAACTATAAGTTTTACTTTTGCATCTACATCACCCTCTGTGATCGATTTAATATCTGCTTTTGCATAAAGGCTAACAAAAAATAAAGATATTATAAATATTTGTATTAATATTTTTTTCATCTCGATTTTAATAATTTATTTAATTCTAATAGTGAGTGTTTTATTTTATCATTTTTAATATTGGTAATCTTCTTAATATTTTTATTATTTGTCGCATTATTTATTTTATCTTCTTTAATTTTTTCAAAATCTCCTTCAAAAGTCTTTAATTTTATATCGTCAACTACATTATAACCAAAAAATATATTCATTTTTTTTATTATTTCTTTTTTAGAGTATTCAAGATCTACTTCATTTCCTCTTTTGACCATTATGTTTAAACAGCTTCCATTTAATTTAGAATTTTTAAATGATCTTGGATAGGAAACATTAAATAATTCCTTACCGACAAGAAATTTCCAATTATCCAAAGTATTTGAATAAATTTGACCTTTTTTATTCAATATTCTTTTTGCTTCTTGGGGCAAAGTATCTTTAAAAGATCTTAGCCCTTGAACAGATTTAGTTCTCTGCTTAGTATTATATTTAAAATTCATATGACAAGCCAAAACATACCAAATAAAATTTTAAATTGGTACGATAATAATAAGAGAGATCTGCCTTGGCGAAGTAAAGTCTCTAGAGTCCAAAAAGAATACTTTACTTTAGTGAGTGAATTTATGTTGCAGCAAACTCAAGTTAAAACTGTAATACCTTATTTTGAAAATTTTATTTTTAAAATCCCAGATTTAAAAAGTTTATCAAGAGTTAGAGATGATAAATTGATGAAATGTTGGGAAGGATTAGGGTATTATTCAAGAGCAAGAAATCTTAAAAAATCAGCAAAAAAAATTATAAATGAATTTAAGGGCCATCTTCCAAAAAATGAGGAAGATTTAAAATCTCTTCCTGGGATCGGAGATTATACATCTAAAGCAATTATGGCAATTGCATTCAATAAGAAAATAATTCCTTTAGATGGAAATGTTGAAAGAGTTTTAAAAAGGGTATTTTATTTAAAAAAAAAAAAAGAAATTTCTAAAGAAAATTTACATAAAAAAAAAACTTTTTTTGAAGAAACAATTAGAGCTAGTGATTACGCTCAAGCTATAATGGAAATAGGCGCATTAATCTGCAAACCTTCTAATCCACTTTGTGATCAATGTCCCATCTCAACAAGTTGCAAATCCTTTAAAAAAAATGACTTTGAAATAATTAAAATTAATAAATTTAATAAACAAAAGTTTTTTGAAGCAAATATTTTTCAAAATAAAAAGAATAATTACTATCTTTTAAAAAACAGAAAATTTAACTTTTTAAAAGATATGCCTATATTCCCAATGAATGAGATACCTAAGACAAAATTTAAAAATCATTTAGGCAAAAGGATCAATATAAAAATGTCAAATATGGAAATGAGAATTGCAATTAATATGAAAAATAATTTACCGGAAAATAGTGATGGATTTTTTATTAATGTTAAAGATTTAAGTAATTGGACTTTACCTTCGTTTACAAAGAAAATACTTAATAGTATTAAATAAATTAATGAAAAAAATTGCAATCATTGGTGGAGGTATATCAGGCTTATATTTTGCAAATCTTTTAAATAATCAAAAAGATTTTGAATATAAAATATTTGAAAAAAAAGAAAATTATAATTTCCTTGAAGGTTATGGAATTCAATTATCAGTTAATAGTATAAAATTATTAAATAGTATAGGATTTAAAAATCTACCTGCATCTGATGTTAACTTTCCTTCAAAAGTTAATTTTATACAAGCAAATAATTCAAAAAAAATCTGTGACATAGATCTTACACAATTTAATGATTACTCTAATAGATACACAACACTAAAAAGATCGACATTATTAAAATTCTTATTTCAAAACGTACCAAAAGAAAAAATTAAATTTAATTCAAATATAACAAAAATAGAAAATTCAAGTGGCCTTTCAGTTACTTTTGGAGATAATAAAAATGAAGAATTTGATTACTTAATTATTTCTGATGGTATTTTTTCAAAAACAAAGTCATTAATATTGAATGAAATTACAAGTCCAAAATATAATTTTAATGTTGCACTACGAGGTAAATTAAAAGGTTATCATGGTAGTGATATTTCAATATATATGGGATCAAATAGTCACTATGTGACCTATCCTGTAAATCAAAATAATGAATATAATTTTGTAGCTATCATAAAAAAAAAATTATCATCAGATGAATTAAAAAATTATGATTTATTCAAATCTGAAGAATTTTTAGCATCTTTAGTATTAGGTTTGCAAAAAACATCTCAAATAACCGCAGAAAATTTAAGTGAATTGAAATCATTTCCTGTTTACGTTAGCAACGCCTTTCCAAGTCTTAATAAAAAAAATATATTTTTATCAGGCGATGCTCTATTCACTTTTCCTCCATCATTTGCTCAAGGAGCTTCCCAAAGCATTGAAACTGCAAACGATATATTAAAAAGTATTTTGAGTGGTACAAATGAATTCTATCAAGAAAGGATTCGTTGTATTTCTTCTATAAATAATAAATCAAAATTAAACCATTTTTCATTTCACTTATCAAATCCCGTTAATATTTTTATTAGAAATAAAATTTTGAAATATCTTTCAAAAAATGAAACATTTCTTGAAAATTATTTGGGCAAAATTTACAGAGCTTAATTTGTAGGCCTTAATCTTTGTCTCAAATCATCAATTGGTTTTAAAGAATTTCCAGATTTATAATGCCAAAAAGTCCATCCGTTACAACTTTCTGCACCAATAATTTTTGCTGCAACTTTATGGATTGAACCCTCTGATTGTTGATATTTTATACTTCCATCCACCATAATTTTAGCATTTACTTTTTTCTTTTGATCATAAATTTCTGTTCCAGGTTTAATCAAACCCATTTCAACTAATGATCCAAAAGGAATTCTTGGTTTTGATCTATTATTTTGAAGTGTATCCAGATATTCATCTTTTATAACATCTGTATTGTCTAATCTTTTTCTTGTAGCATCAAAATAATTTTTTTCCTTTTCAATTCCAAAATACTTTCTACCTAATTTTTTAGAAACAACAGCTGTGGTACCTGATCCTAAAAATGGATCTAAAATAAAATCATTTTTATTTGATGAGGCTAATATTATTCTATGGAGTAACGCTTCTGGTTTTTGAGTAGAATGGACTTTTTTTCCATTATTTTTTAATCTTTCTTTGCCATTACAGATTGGAAGGCTCCATGTAGATCTCATTTGGAGATCATCATTTAAGCATTTCAATGATTGATAATTGAAAGTGTATTTCGACCCTTCACTTTTTGATGCCCAAATAAGTGTTTCATGTGCGTTAGTAAACCTTGTTCCCCTAAAATTTGGCATTGGATTATTTTTATTCCAAATTACATCGTTTAGTATCCAAAAACCTAAATCTTGGATTGTAGCACCCATTCTAAAAATATTGTGATAACTACCAATTACCCAAATCGATCCATTCTTTTTTAATATTCTCTTACATTCTTTTAACCAATCAAAAGTAAATTCATCATAACTTTTAAAACTTTCAAATTGATCCCATTTATCGTCTACAGCATCTACTTTAGATGTATCTGGTCTACTCAATTCTTTTTTTAATTGAAGGTTGTACGGAGGATCAGCAAAAATAAGATCAAAAGTTTCATCAGGAATTTTTTTTAATTCCTTTAAACTATCTCCATTAATAATTTTGTTTTTTAAAGTTTGATTACTCATTTTTTAATTATTAATTAGACTCCAGAGTAGAGTCTCCGTCAACCTGAGATTGAATTATTTTGAGTCTACTTGTTACTATTTTTTTTTAAGACTCAATATGTTGTGTATAGGATTGAATGTTTTTCGATGAAATCTAGTTACTCCATATTTTCTAATAGCATTAATGTGATCTCTAGTTCCATAACCAGCATTTAAATCCCATTTATATTTTTTAAAACTTTCTGACATTTTGAGCATCAGTTTATCCCTTGAAACTTTTGCAATTATTGATGCTGCTGATATTTCTTTAATTTTTTGGTCTCCTTTAATTATTGTTTTAATAAGATAATTACTTAATTCTGGTGATTTATTCCCGTCAATAAGTACTAAATTAGGTTTAACTTTTAGTTTTTTTATAGCTCTCTTCATGGCTAATAAACTAGCACTTAAAATATTTAGTTTTTCTATTTCCTTAACCGAGGCAGATCCTATTGCCCAAGTAGAATTTTTTTTTATAAATTTTGCTAATTTTTCTCTATCTATCTTAGTTAACTTCTTTGAATCTTTGATCTCTTTCTTTCTAATATTTTTTTTAAGAATAACAGCTGCGGCATAAACTGGACCAATTAAACTTCCTCTACCAACTTCATCAACTCCAGCTATAATTTTTCTCATTAAGTAATTAAAAAATGATATAAAAGTACTCCAATTATCAAACCTTTAATAAAAGTAATCCACAATAATCCATAATTTGAAAGATTAAGTTTTTCTCTCCACCAATTTATATATTTTTTATGTATTTCTATCATCGTTAAGTTAGACTGATATTCTTAATTCATCAATTTTCTTCCTGATTTGTTTTAAATCAGCCCAAGAATATTTTTTTTGTTCAGCTTGTCTTAATAAATATGCTGGGTGAAATGTGATCATTGTCAAGTATGTTTTATTATGAATGATTAAATCTTTCCAAACACCTCTTTCTTTTGAAATTTTTATCTTAGATCCAAAAAGTGATTCCATGGCTGTACTACCCATCAGAATTAAAATTTTAGGATCAATAATTGAAATATGTTTTCGAAGAAAATTCGAATATCTATTAATTTCTGAAGGCTCAGGCTTTCTGTTATTTGGTGGTCGATAGTTAACCACATTAGTAATATAAATATTATCTCTTTTTATTTGAATAGCCTCTAACATTTTATTTAATAATAACCCAGCGTCTCCCACAAATGGCTTCCCTTGCTCGTCTTCTTTTTGGCCTGGACCTTCACCGATTACCATAATTTTACTTTCGCTGTTTCCATCAGCAAATACTAGTTGTGTAGCATTATTCTTCAGTTCACAACTATCTATATTTTCGATTTCACTCTTTAATTTTAAAAGAAGTTTTTTTTTATCTTCTAGCTCTGGTTTAGTTTTAAGTCTGTTAATTGGTTTATCGTTAAATATATATTCAATTTCATTTGAGTTAAGATTTTCAAGGTTTAATATGTCATTTTGATTTTTGAGATTTAAAGTCATAAGTTTAAATATGAAAATTTTTTTTATAATTTTATCATTTTTAGCACTGCAGACCAGTACATATTCAAGTACTTCTGAAGATAATAAATTCAATCAAAAGTATCTCTCTAATTATTTTTCTGCTTTAGTTTCATCAGGCAATCAAAAAAATGAGGTAGCACTTGATTATTTTAATTCATCTAAATTTCTTATCCAAAAACATGATAATTTTTTAAAAAAGTACGTATTTTCATTAGTTTTAAATGGACAAGTTAAAAAAGGAATAGACCAAATAAAAATTTCAAAAAATGATATTAATTCAAATACCTTTGAGCTTAACCTTCTCCTTTTAGTTGATAGCTTTAAGAAAAAAGATTTTAAACAAGCCAATAAAAGAATCAAAGAGTTTCAAATGGACAAAGATGATGGAACTTACGAATACGTAATTTACAAAATTTTAAAAGATTTTAATTATCTGTTTATTAAAAAAGAGGCTATTGAAGATAATAAATATGGATCATTAAGTTTAATTTCAACTGCTTTTCAGAATTGTTATTTAAACTCACAAAAAACAAATTCATATTTTGAAAGGTTATTAAATAGCTCTGATGGAGATTATTCGAGATATATGTTTTTTTATTTTGCAAATCTGATTGAGAATAAAGAACTTAAAAAAGTAAATGAAGTATCTAAAAGAATCGAACCTTTAGGAGATAGTATATTATTACATCAAATAAAAGATTGGATCGATAATGAAGATTATAAAAAATTTAAAACTCATTTCTCTTGTAAAAATGAAAACGATATTTTGGCTGAGATCTTTTATTTGGTATCTAATTTATTTTCTACTCAAAATATTTTTGATCAGTCAAATTTTTATTTAAGAATATCAGAATACTTAAATCCTGAATTTTATTTTAATCGGACATTGCTTGCTGAAAATTATTACTTAAATAAGAATAATTACCAAGCTAATAAAATTTTAGAAGATTTCAAAAAAAAAGATAAACTATACTTTTGGTATAAAATAAAAAAGATTGGAAGAATACTATCTGAAGATAATTCAGAAGAAGAAGCTGCAATTTATATTAAGAAACATTTCAATTCTATAAAGTCTCCAACTTTAAAAATCCTTTATGACTATGCGAATATTAACAAAGGTTTTGAAAATTATGAAATTGCTATCGAATATTACTCTGAATTAATGAAAAAAGCTGAAAAGAATTCTTATGCACTCTCAAGGATCCTATACAGAAGAGGTAGCAGCTATGAAAGGATGGGAAATTATGAAAAAGCGGACAAAGATATGTTGGAGAGTTTAAAAATATATCCAAATGAACCATACACTATGAATTATCTTGCTTATAGTTGGCTAGAAAGAAATCACAAAATAGATGAAGCAATAGAAATGATACAGTCGGCCTACAAACAAAAAGAAGATGATCCATATATAACAGACTCTGTTGGTTGGGGATATTATTTGATTGGTGATTATATTAATGCTGAAAAATACTTAAAAAGAGCTTTGCAGCTTATGCCAGACGATCCAATTGTTAACGATCATTATGGCGATGTTCTTTGGAAACTAAATAAAAAACTACAAGCAAACTATTATTGGCGGGCTGTTTTAGGTTTTGAGGAAACAGAAGATAAAATGAAATTAAAAATAAAATCTAAATTATTAGAGGGTTTAGAAAAATCATAATTAATGAGATTTGAAAAGATTAAATCACATGCAAAAGTTAATTTATCACTTAACGTGCTAGGAAAACGAAAGTCAAAACTTCATAATTTAGAAACTCTAGTTGCTTTTGTTGATTTACATGATCAAATTTTTATAAAAAAAATAAATAATAAAAATCATGTAGTAAGATTTTCAGGACATTTTTCTAATAAAGTACCAAAAGTAAATACTGTTAGTAATTTGTTAAATATCCTAGATAAAAAAAAAAAATTAAAAAATCATAAATATTCAATTTTAATAAAAAAAAATATTCCTCAAAAAGCTGGACTTGGTGGGGGCTCTATGAATGCGGCCTCTTTAATAAATTACTTTGAAAAAAAAAACAAAATAAATTTAACATTAAAGGAGAGATATAATTTATGTTCAAAAATAGGGTCAGATGTAATTTTGGGTATTGATCAAAAAAATTTAATTATTTCTTACAAAAAAAAAATTACTAAAATTAAAAAAAATTTAAAAATGTTCGTTTTAATGGTTAAACCTAATTTTGGCTGTTCTACAAAAGTTATCTTTAATCGAGTTAGACATTACTCAAAACCACAATTATCAAAAATAAAGTCAAAAAATATTGACTTAAATTTAATGTCAAAGTTAAAAAATGATTTAGAAATCATATCTACAAAAAAATATCCTAGACTTCAGAAACTTAGAGATTATTTTTTAAATATTGATAAAAATTCATATGTAAGAATGTCAGGATCTGGCTCAACAATCGTTGGATATTTTAAGTCCAAAAAAGCCGCACTAAATGCAAAGAAATTATTAAGAAAAAATTATAAAAACTATTGGTGTAATTTATCAAAAACTATATAAAGCTTTTTTTTTGTGATATATGAAATTAATTTTGGGGTGTAGCCAAGTGGTAAGGCAGCGGTTTTTGGTACCGCCATCCTAGGTTCGAATCCTAGCACCCCAGCCACTTATGTACAATTTTTTTAAAAAAATCTTTAAAACAAACAAAAAACTTACACCAAAAGATAGATCTTTTTTAAAGATTTATAAAAGCACTGATATTTCAAAACTTTTTGACTCGATATCTAACTTTAATGACACAAGTGAAATTAGATATGTAGGGGGTTGTGTAAGAAAAATTTTAAATCAAGAGGATGTGGATGACATTGATTTAGCTGTAAATTTAAATCCAAATCAAGTTAAAGAATGTTTGCAATCAAATAACATTAAATTCTTTGAAACTGGCATAAAACACGGAACTATTACTGCAAATATAGGACAAAAAAATTTTGAGATTACATCACTAAGGGAAGATGTTGATACCGATGGAAGACATGCAAACGTTAGATATACAACAGACTGGTTGAAGGATTCATCAAGAAGAGATTTTACCATTAATTCTATTTATGCTGATAAAGATGGTAATTTGTTTGATCCAAATGGAGGTGCCAAAGATATTGAAGAGGGAAAGGTAATTTTTATTGGTAATGTAGATAATAGAATTCAAGAAGATTATTTAAGAATTTTAAGATATGTAAGATTCTTTATAAATTATAGTAATCACCCCCATAATTCATCAGTAAAAAAATTAATTAAGCAAAACATTGCTGGTGTAGCAAATCTTTCAAAAGAAAGATTAATGAGCGAATTAAAGAAAATTATTTTATCTAAAAATTTTTTACAATTATCAAAAGATTCTTTTTCATTAGAAATTTTAACAACAATTTTTCCTCAGCTTGTTAATCTTAATAATTTAGAAAAAATGAATGACTACTCAAAAAATATATTTAAAAACAAAACATTTATTTTTTTGATTTCCTACTTAATTATAGATGAAACTGATAATGCAAATTATTTTTTATTTAAGTATAATTTATCAAATGAAGATAAAAAAAGAATAAAGTTTCTTATTGAAAATTATGAATTATTTGCTGAAAAAGACAATTTCAATAAAAAAAATCTTCAAAGGATTTTTTATTTTAATAATAAATCTTACGTTATTGATTTAATAGATTTGAAAATTTTTAATTCTAAAACAGTACCAAAAAAACTAATTCAATTAAAAAAATATTTTGAACAATTTGAAAAACCTATTTTTCCTTTAAAAGCACAGGATTTACTTGAAAAATACAATTTAAAAGAAGGTAAAGAATTTGGACAAAAAATTAGATTACTCGAGGACTTATGGTTAAATAACAGCTTTAAATTAAGTAATAAAGAAATTGATAACGTAATAAATAATTAAATATATTTAACGTCTTTTATTTCAAAATTTTTGACACCTGCAGGAGTTTTAATTTCAACTAAATCACCCTTATTTTTACCAATTAGACCCATACCTATCGGCGATTTAAAATATATTAGTTTTTCTTTTAAGTCTGCCTCATCCTTTCCAACAATCTTATATTTCAAACTTTCTTCAGTATCTAAATTTTGTAGCATTATAGTTGAACCGAATATAACTTTTCCGTCATTATCTAATTTTGAAACATCAATAACATTTGCTCTAGCTATAATATCCTCAACTTCTTGAACTCTTCCTTCGTTGTGAGATTGCTGCTCTTTTGCAGCATGATATTCTGCATTTTCTTTAAGATCTCCATGTGATCTTGCTTCAGCTATGGCCGCAACTATCTCAGGTCTTTTCTTTTCTTTTAAAAAAATCAATTCCTCTTTTAATTTTTCTAAACCTCTAACTGTGATCGGCTCTTTTTCCATAATTTATTTCCATTTAGCGACAGGTGGTAGTGACATTAAAATAGCTTCAACATTACCGTTTGTTTGTAAACCAAACTTTGTACCTCTATCATAAAGTAAGTTAAATTCAATATATCGACCTCTTTTTTCTAATTGAATTTCTCTTTGTTTATTTGACCATTTTTTCTTATATTTTTTTAATATAATTTCTCTAAAAATATTTTTAAAACTTATTCCTACTTCTCTTACAAAACTAAAATCTTTTTCCCAATTTTCTTTTTTATAATCAAAAAAAATTCCCCCTATACCTCTTGGTTCTTTCCTATGCGGCAAGTAAAAATATTCATCGCACCATTTTTTATATTTTTTGTAAAAATTTTTATTATGTTTATTACAAGATTTCTTTAATTCATTATGAAACCATTTTTCTAAACTTTTATCTTTCATGCAGGGGGTAACATCCATCCCTCCACCAAACCATCCATGAGAAGTATAAATATATCTAGTGTTAAAATGCATAGCAGGAACATGAGGGTTTTTCATATGCATTACTACTGATATACCTGCTGCCCAAAAGTTTGGATTTTTATCTCCCCCAGGAATTCTATTTCTAAATTGTTTTGAAAATTTTCCGTAAACTTCAGAAAAATTTACTCCTACTTTTTCGAATATTTTCCCATTTTCTAATATTCTAAATTGGCCACCACCTTCATTTGATTTTTTTCCTCTTTCCCAATTTTTAATTTTGAAGATATTTTTTTTTCCTTCTAATTCTTCTATTTCATGACAAATTACTTCTTGCAAAGTCTTAAACCAATTTCGTGCTAATTTTTTTTTAATTGTTTGATCCATAAATATTTGATTGTCTTATATTTTCTGACAATACAATTGCAACTGAAGATGCGAGGTTCAAGGATCTTTTTTTTTCAATCATTGGTATTTTTATCCTATTCTCAAGTCTTTTATGAACTTCATCTGGGACACCTGAACTTTCTCTTCCAAATAGTAATGTGTCATTGCATCTAAATTTAAATTCAGTATAAATTTTACTTGCCTTAGTAGTCATCAAAACTACTCTATCATTTTTTTTTGCTTCAAAAAATTCATCTGAACTTTTGTATATCCTCATCAATTTTTCATCTAGGTAGTCCATCACAACTCTTTTAAAACGCTTGTCATTCAGTAAAAATCCACAAGGCTCTATAATCTCAAGAACAGCCCCAAGGCAAGAACAAGTTCGAGCTATCGCAGCAGTATTTTGTGGTATATCAGGCTCGTAAAGTGCTATTTTAGGCATCGATTTAGTTTTTTTGTGTGTCATTGTTACCATGGAAAAATAACGTTTTTCTTCATATATGAAATCATATATTAAGAAAAAATTAAAATAATAATAAATGTCTGATTCAGAAAAAAAGAAGCCAAATAGAAGAGATTTTATAGTGACAGCAACAACAGCAGCCGGCGCAGTAGGCGTTGGAGCGGTTGTTTGGCCGTTAGTTGATCAAATGAACCCTGATGCATCGGTAAAGGCACTAGCAAGTACAGAAGTTGATATAAGTGCAGTGGAACCTGGTCAATCGATAACTGTTTTGTGGAGAGGCAAACCAGTTTTTATAAAAAGAAGAACCCAAGATGAAATTGATAGCGCAAGAGCTGTTGATTTAAGTGAATTAAAACATCCTGAAAAAGATGAGGACAGAGCAAAAAATCCAGAGTGGCTTGTAATGTTAGGAGTATGTACTCACCTTGGATGTGTACCTTTAAATGATAAAGGAGACTATGGGGCATGGTTTTGTCCATGTCATGGTTCACACTACGATACATCTGGAAGAATTAGAAAAGGGCCGGCACCTACAAATATGGAAGTGCCAAAATACGAATTTGTAAATAGTAACACTATTAAAATTGGATAGAAAATTTTATGAGCGATCACGAATACACACCTAAATCAAAAGTTGGAAAATGGTTTAATGATAGACTTCCATTACTAACACTTGCAAACCATTTAACAGATTACCCTACTCCTAAAAATTTGAATTACTGGTGGACATTTGGTGGAATTCTTACTTTTTGCTTAATCACTCAAATAATTACAGGTATTGTTTTGGGTATGCATTATGTAGCGCATGCTGATTTAGCTTTTCAAAGCGTAGAACACATAATGAGAGATGTAAATTACGGTTGGTTAATAAGATATGTGCATGCAAACGGTGCATCTATGTTTTTCTTAGCTGTTTATATTCATATCTTTAGATCTTTGTATTACGGCTCATATAAATCACCGAGAGAAGTTATTTGGATTATAGGTATGTTGATTTATTTCCTTATGATGGCAACAGCTTTTATGGGATATGTTCTTCCTTGGGGGCAAATGAGTTTCTGGGGCGCAACAGTAATTACAAACTTATTTAGTGCAATTCCTTTAGTAGGAGAGAGTATCACTAATTGGCTTTGGGGAGGTTACTCAGTTGACAATCCAACTTTAACTAGATTTTTTAGTTTACACTATTTATTTCCTTTTTTAATTTTAGGACTAGTTGTACTTCATATTTGGGCACTACATGTACCTGGAAACAATAACCCTATTGGAATTGACATAAAAAAACCATCTAAAGATACTGTTCCATTCCATCCATATATAGTGATTAAAGATGCATTTGCACTTTTGATATTTTTATTAATATTTGCGTTCTTTGTATTCTTTTCACCAAATATTTTGGGTCATGCGGACAACTATATTGAGGCAAACCCACTAGTCACACCTGCTCACATTGTGCCCGAATGGTACTTGTTACCATTTTATGCAATATTAAGATCAGTCCCTGATAAACTTCTTGGAGTAATTGCGATGTTCGCTGCAATATTTGTTCTTGTTATTTTACCTTGGCTAGATACTTCCAAAGTTAGATCAACTGTTTTTAGACCTATATACAAACAGTTCTACTGGTTTTTAGTTGCCGATGTATTAATACTTGGTTATGTAGGAGCAATGCCTGCGGAAGGTTTATATTTATTAATCGCAAGAGTGGCAACAGCCTATTACTTTGCACATTTCTTAATAATTCTCCCATTCTTAGGATTTAAAGAGAAAACTACTCCAATACCTCTAAGTATAACTGAGCCTGTTTTAGGCGGATCTGCTGATTTGGCGATGGCTAGAAATAATTCAGGTCTTAAAGAGAAACTGTGAAAATCTTTTTAAAATTAACTTTCTTATTTATTATAATTTCATCATTAACTTTATCCAGAGTAAATGCTGCTGGTGAACAGCAAGAATTATTAAAAGTTGATTGGTCTTTTAAAAGCTTCTTTGGAAAATTCGATAGAGCTTCCCTTCAAAGAGGATATCAAGTTTACACAGAAGTTTGTGCCTCGTGCCATTCGCTTAAACATTTAAGCTATAGAAATCTTGCAGAAAAAGGTGGCCCAGAGTTTACAGAGCTTGAGGCTAAAGCAATTGCCTCAAATTTTGAAGTAACAGATGGACCAAATAGTGATGGAGAAATGTTTGAAAGACCAGCAAAATTATCTGATAAATTTGTAATGCCTTATGCAAATGTCCAAGAAGCAATTGCAGCAAATGGTGGAGCGTATCCTCCAGACATGTCAGTTCTTGTAAAAGCTAGAAAAGGTGGAGCAAATTATATTTATTCTGTCTTAATGGGCTATGACGAGCCACCAGCAGGTATGGAACTCGATGATGGTGTTTATTACAACAAATATATGTATGGCAACAAAATTAAAATGTCATCTCCTTTAGATGATGACATTGTAGAGTATGCAGATGGAACAAAAGCAACCGTAGATCAAATGGCTAAGGATGTAACAACATTTTTACAATGGACTGCAGAACCTCACTTAGAAACAAGACATAAACTAGGTTTTAGAGTAATAATATATCTATCTGTTTTAACAGTTTTAGTTTATTTTAGTATGAAAAAAATCTGGTCACGTGTTGAAACGAAAGTTTAAAATATCTCCATCCTTAACAATATATTCTTTACCTTCTAATCTCATTTTTCCAGCCTCTTTAGATTTTAACCATCCCTGATTATTTAAAAAATCTTCGTAAGATATTGTTTCAGCTTTTATAAATCCTTTTTCAAAGTCAGAATGAATTTCCCCTGCAGCATTAGGTGCCGTAGATTCTTTCGTAATAGTCCAAGCTCGTGTTTCCTCTGGTCCAGATGTAAAAAAAGTTTGTAAGGATAAAAGTTCGTATCCTTTTTTTATTAATGAATTTAGTCCTGTCTCTGACATATTTATCATTTTCATATAATTTTTTTTTTCATTTTCATCCTCTAATTGGTTTATTTGATTTTCAATATCTGCAGAAATTACCAATGTATTTTTTTCACCAAATTTTTTTATAAAGTCCTCAGTATATTTGTTACCTGACTTAATACTCTCTTCGTCTACATTGCATACATATAGTTTTGGTTTAGTACTAAGAAGTCCATTACTTTTTAAAAGTTTTTCATCAAATTCATTTGTGATCAGTGTCAAATCTCCACCCTCATCGATTATTTTTTGGGCTGTCTGAAGTAATTTAAGCTCTTCAATATCAACATTTTTTTTATTCTTTTTATCAAGTCTCTTTTGAATTGACTCTAAATCAGCTAACTTCATTTCGGTTTCTATAATCTCCAAATCTCTGACAGGGTCAATGGTTGGGTTAACATTTTGAATGTCATCCGAGTCAAAACATCTAATCATATGAATAATTGCATCAACTTCTCTGATGTGGGATAAAAATTTATTGCCTAATCCTTCTCCTTTAGAGGCTCCTTTAACAAGACCAGCGATATCAACAAATGAGATTTTAGTGTTAATTTTTTTTTTTGAAATCGAAATTTTAGCTAGTTTGTCAAGTCTTTCATCTGGAACTGCTACAATGCCAATATTTGGATCAATTGTGCAAAAGGGAAAATTTTCTGCTTGTGCTTTATTAGAGTTTGTTAAAGCGTTAAACAAAGTAGATTTACCAACATTTGGCAATCCAACGATTCCACATTTAAAACCCATTTAATTGTTGTTAACAGTACTAGAAAATAAATCTAATTTTTTATCAATCAATATAGTTAAAGACTCAATTATATTACATGTTATTGAGTCTAAATGAACTTGTTCATCTTCATTAAAGTCGTTTAGCACATAATCAGAGACAGATACTTTATTTTCTGGCTTTCCGATGCCAATACGAACTCTCGAATATTCCTTGCCTATAAACTTGTCAATTGATGCTATTCCATTATGACCTGCACTTGATCCACCAAACTTTGCTTTAATTTTTCCAAATTCAATATCTAGATCATCATGAAATACAATTACATCTTCTGCATCTATTTTGAAGTATTCAAGTAGCTCTCTAATACAAATTCCTGAATTATTCATAAATGTGAGAGGTTTAATTGCATATATTTTCTTATCACCAATATTCCCAGTAGTTAATAATCCTTTAAACTTTGGTTTTTGCTTAGATAATCCAAATTTTTTGTTAATTGCATCCACAATTTTAAAGCCGATGTTATGTCTATTATTTTGACTATTTGGAGTCGGATTTCCTAAACCAACAAGTAACAACATATCAAATTAAATCTGGAAAAAAATTTCACTATTTATTATTTTTTATCTGATGAAGATTTATCTTCTTCTTTAGTTTTATCTCCCTCAGTCTTATCACCATCAGTTGAAGTTTTATCGCCACTTTCTGCAGCTGCCTCTGCTCCTCCTGCGGCCTCACCTTCAGCTTCCTCAGCTGGTTTTTCTGGCTCTTTAACTACCGTAGGTGCGGCAACTGTTGCAATTACAAAGTCTCTTCCTTGTATCGTAGGGGTAACATTTTCTGGTAAATTAATTGAAGAAATTTTTATGCTTGTGCCAATATCTAAACCTTCTAAATCTACAATGAGCTCTGTTGGAATATTTTCTGCAGGACATCTTAGCTCTACCTTACGTCTTACTATATTTAGTACACCTCCACGTTTAAGTCCTGGTGATAGTTCATTATTTACAAACTTTACCGGTATTTCTAAAATAATTTTTCCACCTTTAACAATTCTCATTAAGTCGAAATGAATAGGCTCATCAGTGACAGTGTCAAAAGCAATATTTCTTGTTAGAACCTTTTGTTCTTTTCCATCTAAATTAATAGAAATTACGTTAGATAAAAAATTTTCTTTATTTATTAAATTTTTTAACTCTTTAGTTGTAATTGAGATTTTTTCATTTGGCTGTTCTCCACCATAAACTATACCTGGAACATTACCTTTACTTCTTAAGTCGTTGACTTGGCCTTTAGTTTTTGTATCTCTTATTGTTGCCTGAATTATGCTCATAAATTGCAGGTTTTATACCGCAGTTTGGTAATTTTACAAGATTTATTTAAATAGATCTGAAACAGATGTTGAATTAGAAATCCTTTTAATAGCCTCAGCTAGTAATATTGATATTGATAATACTTCAATATTTCTTACTTTTTTAAGTTTGTCTGAACTATCAATACTATCTGTAATAACTAAGTTTTTAATTTTTGAACTTTTTATCTTTTTAACTGCATCACCGCTAAAAACTCCATGAGTTGCATATACGTGAACTTCTTTTGCACCTCTTTTTACTAAAGCGTCCGCCGCATTAACAATTGTTCCTCCAGAATCAATTATATCATCTGTTAAAATACAAATTTTGTTTTTAACATTTCCAATAACATTCATAACTTGCGATTTTCCAGGACTAGGTCTTCTTTTGTCTACAATTGCTAATCCAACATCTAATTTTTTTCCTAAAGCTCTTGCCCTTTCAACTCCTCCCACATCAGGTGCAACACAAATTATATTATTACTTTTAATTTTCCTTTTAATATGCTTTGCAAAGATTGGTGTAGCAAAAAGGTTATCAACTGGAATATCAAAAAAACCTTGAATTTGACCAGCATGTAAATCTACTGTTACCACTCTGTCAGCTCCTGCATTTGTAATTAAGTTTGATACTAATTTTGCAGAAATAGAAGTTCTCGGTACAACCTTACGATCTTGTCTCGCATACCCAAAATATGGAATTACTGCAGTTATATTTTTTGCAGATGATCTTTTAAGTGCGTCTATGCAAAGAAGTAATTCCATCAGGTTATCATTTGCTGGAGAGGATACAGATTGAATTATAAAAATACTATTTCCTCTTATATTTTCATTAATCTCAATATAAATCTCACCATCAGCAAATTTTCTGATACTGGTATTAACTAATTTATTTTTAAGATTTTTAGAAATTTTATTACTTAGCTGTTTATTGCTATTTCCAGTGAGAATCTTCATATTTTGAGATTATCTTATTTAATCATAATTACAGAAATATTTCTACCATAATCACTTAATTTATTTTTAATTGATCTCCTAGCACTGAAAAAGTTGTTACTTAATAAATATGTATCTTTTTTGATAATTTCAATGTTTTTAACTCCAAACTTCAGAAGTTGCTCTTTAATGTAATCTGTTAAACTGAAATATATTTTATTTCTTTTGGTTTTAAAAAATTTTTTATTAGATCTTTCTTGTTTAATAAATTTATCCAAGAAATCATTTCTTACCTCATAGCTATCTTTTCCTATACAAGGTCCAATTACAACTATTAAATTATTAAAATTACTACCACTTGACTTAAATTTTCTTAATGTAGTAGATACTATTTTTTTGTATGCTCCTTTCCATCCTGCATGTAGCGCACTAATTAAATTATTAACCGGGTCATATATAAAAACAGGAGCACAATCGGCTGTTAAAATTCCTAAAGCGATACCTTTTTTATTTGTTATTAATGAGTCACCTTTTAATTTTTTTTTTGGAATTTTACTTATTTTATAAACATTATTACTATGAATTTGATTTAACAATACGAGATTATTTTTATTACAGCCAATTTTTTGGCAAACTTTTTTTATATTTTTCTTAA
>CABZCA010000011.1 GCA_902524115.1 uncultured Pelagibacteraceae bacterium
ATTTCATTTAAAATTAATTCTATATTTCATTTTTGAAATAACATAATGAGGTATCTTTAATGCTATATATTTTTCTTTCTTGAGAAAATTCATTTATCAATTTAACTACATCCTTTGCAGAAGTTTTACCTGGAACATAATCATGCCATAGTATGATACCGTTTTTATTTATCATTTTGAATGCTTTTTGTGTGTCACTTTTAACTACACTGTATGTGTGACCACCATCAATAAAAATGAGATCAAAAAAATCATTGTATTGAGATTCGTCAAAATCTAATGAATTTTGAAATATTACATCAATTTTATTTTCAAGTTTACTGCCTGTAAAAAGGAAATTTTTGTAAATTGACTCGTTTATTATATTTCTAAAAGAAATTTTATTATCTAAATTATTTTTTTCTATATTGATGAGATTTTCAGGTTTTAACGTAAGTGATATTATTTTTGCATTTTCTGGAGAATTTAAAGCCATAAGATAAGTAGTCTTTCCACTACATGTGCCAAATTCAAATATTGTTTTACTAACTTTACTTAAAGAAGAGATTATCCAAGCTTCATAATTTGAAGTCATTCCTACAATTTTATTATTCGAAGGAATACAAAAATTTTTTACTATTACATCTTCTTTTGGTCCATACAAATTTTTATCAATTTTAGAATTTATGAAAATATCATTTAGCATTTCTAAATTAACAGATTGAACTTTTTTTTTATTTAATAAACCCTTTAAAGTTTTTTTTTTAATTATTAATATAAGTAAAATATTTATAACTAATGAAATAAAAATTGTTATTTTAATCATTTTTCTTTAGATATTTTCAGTACACCTATAAATGCCTCTTGAGGTATTTCAACTTTTCCAAATTGTTTAGCTCTTGCTTTACCTTTTTTTTGCTTTTCAAGTAGCTTTCTTTTTCTGTCAGTAGCTCCTCCACCATGAATTTTAGTTAATACATCTTTTTTAAAACCTTTAATTGTTTCTCTTGCTATAATCTTTCCGCCAATTGCTGCCTGGACAGGTATCATAAAATTATGTCTTGGAATTAAATCTTTTAATTTCTCACAAACTTCCCTTCCTGTTTTTTGAGCAAAGTCTTTGTGTATCATCATAGCTAGAGCGTCTACTGGCTCTGTATTTACTAAAATACCCATTTTCACTAGGTCTCCCTCCCTATGGCCTATTATTTCATAATCAAAGCTTGCATATCCACTTGTCATAGATTTTAATCGATCATTAAAATCAAATACTATTTCATTTAATGGTAATTCATAATTTACAACTGCTCTACTTCCGGAATAACTTAAGTTTGTTTGAATTCCTCTTTTATCTTGGCATATTTTCATTATGGGCCCAAGATACTGATCAGGAGTAATAATAGTTGCTTTGATCCAAGGTTCTTCAATAAATTTTATCAAACTTGGATCTGGTAAACTTGATGGATTTTGCAAATCTTTTATCTCACCATTGCTCATATGGATCTTATACACAACGCCAGGAGTTGTAGTTAATAGATTTATATCAAATTCTCTTTCAAGCCTTTCTGTAACTATTTCTAAGTGCAACAAACCTAAAAAACCACACCTGAAACCCAAGCCTAAAGCTGAAGAAGACTCGGGCTCAAAAGAAAAACTCGAGTCATTTAACTTTAGTTTAGCTAATCCGTCTTTTAATTTTTGATACTCCGAGCTATCGACTGGAAATAATCCACAAAACACTACTGGTTTGCTTGGCTTAAAGCCAGGTAATGACACTGACAATGGTTTAGATGCATCACAGATTGTATCTCCAACTTTTGTCTCTGATAAAATTTTTATTCCTGTTGTTATAAACCCAATCTCTCCAGAATTAAGTTCATCAACATCTTTTGGTTTGGGTGTAAAAACTCCGACTTTCTCAACAAAGTATTCCTTATTTGTTGACATCATTTTGATTTTCATATTATTTTTAATTTTTCCATCAATTACTCTTACTAAAATGACAACACCTAGATAAGTGTCATACCAACTATCTACTAATAAACACTTTAGTTTTTGATCTTTTTCACCTTTTGGACCTGGCAGAGTATGGATAATTTGTTCTAAAATTTCATCAATTCCTTCACCAGTCTTTCCAGAACATGGAACAGAATTGGATGTATCAATACCTATTACATCTTCAATTTGTTTATTTGTTCTATCAATGTCTGAAGCTGGTAAATCAATTTTATTTAAAACTGGTATTATTTCATGATTTATATCAAGAGCTTGATAAACATTTGCTAATGTTTGAGCTTCAACTCCTTGAGTACTGTCTACAATTAATATTGAACCTTCGCAAGCATACAAAGATCTACTCACTTCATAGCTAAAATCAACATGACCTGGGGTATCTATAATATTTAAAATATAATTTTTACCATCTTTAGATTTATAATTTAATTTTACCGTTTGAGCTTTAATAGTTATACCTCTCTCCCTTTCAATATCCATCGAGTCAAGTACTTGAGCTTTCATTTCTCTGTCTGTCAAACCGCCACATTTATGTATAATTCTATCTGCTATAGTTGATTTACCATGGTCAATATGGGCAATGATTGCAAAATTTCTGATATTATCAATTTCAGTAGACATTTAGGACCTAATTTTTGCACCAGACTTAGTCTCTACCGTTGAAATAATTAATTTATTAATTTTTTCAAGATCACTCTCTTCCAAAGTCTTTTCAGATGATTGAATTGTTATATTGAGAGCTATCGACTTTTTGTCTTGAGGAATATTTTCACCCTCATAAATATCAAAAATTTTAATAGATCTTATTAAATTTTTATCAATTGATGATATTATTTCTATTAAATCTTGTGCCTTAAAATTTTTATCTACAACAAAAGCAAAGTCTCTCTCTGATTTTTGATAATCAGAATACTCAAAATTTGATTTTAAATCTTTAAGTTTAATTTTATTATCTTTTAAACGATCTAAATAAATTTCAAACCCAACTAAACCCTCAGTTTTTATGTCAAGTTTTTTAATAATATTTGGGTGGATTTCTCCAAAATAAGCAACTGGTTCAATATCGTCCTTATCAAGATATACCGATCCAACTTTACCAGGATGATAATAAGAAGGAGATTTATCTCTTATAAAGAAACTTTGTCCATTATATCCTGCCTCGACTAATGTCTGAACTACATCTTTCTTCATATCAAAAACATCTACAACTCTATCTTTTTCATTCCAATTCAATCTTGCTATTTTTCCAGATTTTATTGCACCTATTACCGTTAGTTGCTCGCCAGGTTTTTTATCAATAAAAATCGGGCCAATTTCAAAAAGTGAAATATCTTTAAATCCTCTATCTAAATTTTTCTTTAAGTAAAATGTCAAATTTGAAAAAATTGAATTTCGTAAAACATCTAAATCCGAGCTTATTGGATTTACTATTTTAATTTCTTTTAAATTTTCCTTGAAAAGATTATTTATTTTAGAATCTGTAAATGACCAAGTTACAGTTTCAAAATAACCTTTTGATGCTACAGATCTTTGTAAAAAGTGGAAAAGTTTCTGCTGTTTATTCAATGTGTCTTTAATTCTATTTTTCTCGGGATTTAAGGTTTCTATATTCTCATACCCTTTAATTCTTACTATTTCCTCAACTACATCAATTGGTTGAGTTATATCAGGCCTCCAAGAAGGTATTTTTAAATCTAATTCTAGTTTCTTCTTTGAAACTTCAAACCCTAGATCAGTTAGAATTTTAATTATTTCATAGTCTTTTACTTTAAAACCAGTAATTTTTTCAAACAAGGAGATATTAAATTTAATTTTATTTTTTTCATGATTGTCTATTTTTTGAACATCAAATTTACTTATTTTACCTCCACAAATCTCTGAAATAAGTTGAGCAGCTTTTCTTAAACCTAGCTCAATTGATTGAGGATCGATTCCCCTTTCAAATCTAAATTTTGCATCTGTATCAATATTTAACAATTTTGAAGTTTTTCTTATAGATCTAGAAAGAAAATATGCAGACTCTAATAAAATATTTTGGGTATTAATTTCAGTTCCAGAACGTGTACCTCCAATGATACCTCCTAAGCCTAAGACGCCAGACTTATCAGAAATAACACACATATCGTCGTCCAATTTATATTCCTTATTATCAAGGGCTTCAAAAGTTTCTCCTTTTTTTGAATTTCTTACTATTATTTCCTTATCAATTTTATCTGCATCATATGCATGCATAGGTCTATTTAAGTCAAACATTACATAATTTGTGATATCAACAATTGCTGAAATTGGTTTTTGACCAAGTGACAAAATTTTTTCTTTCAGCCATTGTGGACTTTCTTTATTAGTCACACCTTCAATTAAGCAACTACCAAATACCGTACAGCCTTGATTTTTATCTTTTATAATTGAAACTTTAATTTTTTGAGATGTATTTTTTTTAATATTTTTGAGTGAAATTTTTTTTAATTTACCAGCCCCAGCAGCGGCAAGATCTCTAGCTACCCCTCTAACTCCAAGACAATCTGGGCGATTAGGTGTTATCGATAAATCAACAACTTTTTCAGTATTATTTTTAAAAAAATTTTTACCGATTTTATCAGAATAATTGTCTGGCTTTAGATCTGTTATTCCCTCACTTTCTTCTGACAAATTCAACTCGGACTCTGAACATAACATTCCGTAAGAAGTTACTCCTCTAATTTTACTAATCGAAAGTTTCATATTATTTTTTGGAATTATTGATCCAGGACCAGCATAAACAGTCAAAAGATCTTTTTTTGCATTAGGTGCTCCGCATACGACTTTAACTGTATTTTGCTCACCAATATCAACATCGCATATTCTAAGTCTATCAGCATTTGGATGTTGTTCAGCGTTTACAATTTTTGCTACTTTAAAACTATCTAAGTCTGAACTTATTTTATTGAAACTCTCAACTTCAAGACCAACATCAGTTAATTTTTCAATTAACTCTTTATCTTTTTTTTTTGTATCAAGATGTTCCTTGAGCCAACTTATTGTAAATTTCATCTACTAAGACCCCTATAATTTGATGGCACATCTAATGGATCAAAACCGAAATGATTAAGCCATCTATAATCAGACTCAAAAAAAGCTCTTAAATCGTTTATTCCGTACTTTAGCATTCCAAGTCTATCTATACCTATCCCAAAAGCATAGCCTTGGTATATGTCAGGATTTACTTTAACATTTTTAAGTACATTTGGATGTACCATGCCACAACCTAGAATTTCCAACCACTTATCTCCTTCACCAATTACTATTTTTCCATCTTTCATCTCATAACCTATATCTACTTCTGCAGATGGTTCAGTGAAAGGAAAATGACTTGGTCTAAACCTCATTTTAATTTTGTCTACTTCGAAAAATGATTTTATAAAATAATTTAAGCAGCCTTTTAAATGACCCATATTTATATCTTTATCAATATGAAGTCCCTCGACTTGATGAAACATAGGGGAATGGGTTTGATCACTATCAGATCTGTATGTTCTACCTGGTGCTATAATCTTAAATGGAGGCTTTCCATTTAACATAGTTCTAACCTGTACTGGGGAGGTATGGGTTCTTAATAATAATTCTTTATTATTATCTAAATAAAAAGTGTCATGCATATCTCTCGCTGGATGGTTATCAGGAGTATTTAATGCAGTAAAATTATTATGCTCATTCTCTATATCTGGCCCTTCTTCAACGCTAAACCCAATTTCTGAAAATATTGACGATATCTCGTCAATTACTTGTGAAACAGGATGTATTTTTCCTCTACTAAATTCTCTCTCAGGTAAAGTTACATCTACTTTTTCATTTTCAAGTTTAGAATTGATCTCTTTTGTTTCAATTTCTTGAAGTTTAAAATCTATTTTTTCTTGTAATTCGTCTTTTATTGAATTTAAGTCTGATGCAAATTTTTTTCTTTCATCAGTTGGCAAAGAACCTAATGTTTTAAAAGAATTAGAAATTTTTCCATTTTTACCAAATAATTCGGTTTTTATTTGATTTACACTTTCAATATTTAAATCAATGTCGAGTTTATTCAAATACTCGTCTTTAATTTTTTTTATATCGGGCATGTTCATAGAATATTTGTTAACTCTAGAAAAACAACAATGAATATTAATTCAACGCTGCTTGAGCTTTTTTAACTATAGTTTTAAAGGCTTCGGGATTATCATAAGCAATTTCAGCAAGTATTTTTCTATCAATTTTAATACCTGATTTGCTTAATCCGTTAACAAACTTAGAATATGTCATACCCTCTGATCTTACCCCAGCGTTGATTCTTGTAATCCATAATGATTTAAAATCTCTTTTTTTATTTCGTCTATCTCTGTAGGCATACTGCATAGCTTTTTCCATAGCCTGTCTTGCGGCTCTTATGGTGTTTTTTCTTCTTCCCCACTGACCTTTAACAGCTTTCAATACTTTTTTGTGTTTTGCTCTACTGGTTACACCTCTTTTTACTCTAGCCATTTTATCCTCTTAAGTTATACGGCATGTAAGATTTTACAATCTTGCTATCTTGTTTAGATAGTACCGTAGTTCCTCTCTGCTTTCTAATCTGTGAATTAGTTCTCTTTATCATACCATGTCTTTTTCCTGCTTGAGCAGTTATAACTTTTCCTCTCGCAGATACTTTAAATCTTTTTTTTGCTGAACTTTTAGTTTTTAATTTAGGCATAATTTTGAGGGGTTATACAAATATTGTTATTAATTTACAACTACAAATATAGCTTATAAAGGCTGAATAACCATGATCATTTGTTTGCCATCAAACTTTGGCTGAAGTTCTACTCTACCAATAGCTCCCATATCTATTTTTATCTTATCCATAAGCTCATGCCCTAAACTAGAATGTTGAAGCTCTCTTCCTTTAAATCTAATTGTAAATTTTACCTTGTCCCCTTTTGCAATAAATTTTTGAGCATTTTTTATTTTAAACGAATAATCGTGAACTTCAGTAACTGGTCGTAATTTAATTTCTTTCAGTTCAATCTTTTTCTGTTTTTTCTTTGCTTTATTCGCTTTTTTTTGTGCGTCATATTTATATTTTCCCATATCCATAATTTTGCATACAGGAGGTTTTGCATTTGGTGCTATTTCAATTAAATCTAAACCTTGTTCCTTAGCTCTGCTAATTGCATCTTGTAAATTTAGTATACCTAAATTATCACCATCACTTGCAATAACCTGAACATCTTGTGAGGTTATTCTTTGGTTTGTTCTTGGACCTCTAGCTTTTGTTCTTCTCTGAAAATAATTTTGTTTAAAATCTGCCACTAAATTGAAGGTGCTTTGTTAAGAGCAGAGTATTTTATTAGGAATTTTTTTAAATCCATAGTTTCTTGTTTTTTAGAATCCAATCTTCTAATAGTTACTGTGTTGCTGTCAACTTCTTTTTTTCCACATATTAGTAGCATAGGGACTTTGGTTAATGAATGTTCTCTAATTTTATAATTTAAATTGTGATTTTTTAAATCTACTTCAGAAGAAAGTCCTACTTTTTTTAACTGACTGTTTACTTGTTTTGCATAATCATCAAAATCACTTGAGATGGGAATAACTATTGTTTGTATAGGACAAAGCCAAAAAGGCAATTTTCCAGAATAATTTTCAATTAAAATTCCAATAAACCTCTCCAAAGATCCAAATAATGCTCTATGAAGCATGACAGGAACTTTTTTGTTACCATCACTATCTACAAATGAAGCGCCTAGTCTGCCTGGCAAATTTAAATCGACTTGCAATGTTCCACATTGCCAATCTCTACCAATAGCATCTCTCAAAACAAATTCTATTTTTGGACCATAAAAAGCGCCTTCACCCTTATTAATAGAATATTCTAATTTTGTTGCTTTAATTGCTTCTAATAAAGCAGCCTCTGATTTATCCCAAACCTGATCGTCACCAACTCTTAATTCTGGTCTATCAGAATATTTTAAAATTACTTCTTCAAAGCCTAAATCTTTATAAATTTCCAAAATTAAATTAGTTACAGTTAAACATTCTTCGGTAATTTGTTCTTCTGTACAAAAAATATGTGCATCATCTTGAGTGAAAGCTCTAACTCTTAATAATCCATGAAGCGCCCCTGAAGGTTCATATCTATGAACCTTTCCAAATTCTGACATTTTAAGTGGTAAATCCCTATAACTTTTTAAACCTTGATTAAAAACTTGAACGCAACCTGGACAATTCATCGGTTTTATTGCAAATACTTTTTCATCAGGTGTAGTAGAAGTATACATATTGGCACCGAATTTTTCCCAATGACCAGATTTCTCCCAGAGTGAGCGATCTAATATTTCTGGAGTATTTATTTCTTGATACCCCGCTGTTTCTTGCTTCATTCTCATATATGAAATAAGTTTTTGGAATAGGCTCCACCCTTTTTGATGCCAAAATACAGATCCAGGACTTTCTTCTCTGAAATGGAATAAATCCATCTCTTTACCAATTTTCCTGTGATCTCTTTTTTCGGCTTCTTCAATTCTATTTAAATAATCATCTAATTCTTTTTGAGAAGACCAGCTTGTTCCATATACTCTTTGTAACATTTCATTATTAGAGTCGCCTCTCCAGTAGGCACCTGAGACCTTTGTTAATTTAAAATATTTCCCAATTTTACCAGTTGAACTTAAATGAGGGCCTCTGCATAAATCATGCCAATCTCCGTGAAAATATAAAGACACATCTTCTCCCTCTGGAATACTTTCTATTATCTCAGCTTTATATATTTCTCCCTTTTTTTTTAAAATGTTCAATTGCATCACTTCTTTTCCAAACCTCTCTGTAAGTTTTTTCATCTCGGTCTACTATTTCTTTCATTTTATTTTCAATTTTTTCTAAATCTTCTGTTGTAAAAGGTTCTTTTCTAGCAAAATCGTAATAAAAGCCATCTTCGATAACTGGCCCTATTGTAACCTGTGTCCCTGGAAATAATTCTTGAACTGCCATAGCGAGTATATGAGCAGTATCATGTCTTATGGTCTCTAAACCTTCTTTATCTTTTGAAGTAAATATCTTAATTGAAGAATCTTTTGAAATACTATGATTTAAATCTTTTAATTCTCCATCAACACTTATAAGCAAGGCTTGTTTTGACAGAGATTTGCTAATTTTTTCTGCAACTTCAAATCCTGAAATGCTTTTTTTCAAAATTAATTTTTTTTCCGTCTGGTAATGTAATATCTGGCATTAATTAAATAGTTTTTTGTATTCTGAATAAGTAGAAAAACACATTTTTTCAACATTAAATTTTTTTAATGCATTTTCTCTTCCATTATTACCCATTTTACTGATTTCATTAGGATCCATATTCATTACTTTAATTATTTTTTCAGATAATTCATCAGAGTTTCCTGCTTCAAATAAAATACCAGTTTTTTCCATCTATCACAGTTTCATTAGATCCACCTAAGTTACTCGCTACAATCATTTTCTGCATAGATTGTGCTTCAACTGATACCCTGCCAAATGCTTCTGGTTCTATTGATGCTGAAATAACTATATCTGAAATTTTGTAGGCCAAAGGCATATTTTTACAATGGTCTATAAATCTAATTTGTTTTGTAAGTCTATATTGCTCGACAAGTCTTATAAGTTTTTTTTTGTAAAGGTCCCGCCCCTGATCATTACCGAGAATAATTGCAATGAATGCATCATTGCCTAATTGAATATTTACTTTATTAAGAGCTTCTAAAAAACATTTCTTGGCCCTTCCAAGCAGTAAGCCTTCCAGGTAATAAAATTATTTTTTTACCAACAATCAATTCCCAAGATTTAAACAGATTATCTTCATCAGCTTCTAGAGTCGTAGAAGCATCATAATAATCTGTGTTAATACCACGAAAAATTGAAAGTAATTTTTTTCTATCAGATAAATATTCTGAATAGTTTTCTTTAATATGTGAAAATATAAAATTTGATCCTGCAATAATTAAATCTGATCTGACCATAACTGAGTTATAAAATTTTTTTATATTGGTATTGAAATTGTATGTTCCATGGAAAGTAGTAACAAATTTTCTTCTAGTAATCTTTGTTGCTATTAAACATGACCAAGCTGGGGCTCTGCTTCTAGCATGAACAATATTAATACCACTTAATAAAATAATTATTGAAATAATTATAGAGTTTAGAAGAATAAGTATCGGATTTTTAGATTGAACTGGGAGTCTTATTACTTTAACTTTTTTTTTATCAATAAATTTTAATAATTCACCACCACTTGTTATTAAATAAGATCCAACATTATTTTCTGGTAAATAATGAGCAATATCATAACAACCGGTTTCAGCTCCACCGTAACCTAGTTTAGGAATTACTTGAAGGACTTTTAATTTAGACTGCATGTGGTAATAATATTATAAACTTGGTCAACTTTATTACTTTATATGAAAAAATATAAATTTCTAAGAATTTCTAAATATAAAAAACTAAGATATATAGCTAATAATTATAAAAAAAAACTTTACGTAGTTTTTTTACCTGGTTTTGCATCCGATATTGACGGTGATAAACCAAAGAAATTTTTAAAGTTTTCGACTCAAAATAAACTTGGATTTTTAGCTCTGGAATACTTTGGTCATGGAAGATCATCGGGAGAATTCACAAGAGGTAACATCACTAAATGGTCAAATGACGCGAGAATTACAATAAGTAAAATAGTTAAAAAGAATGACTTTATAATAATTGGATCTAGCATGGGTGGATGGATTTCTTTGTTAATGCATAGATATTATAGTCCACAAATTAAAGGTTTTTTAGGAATTGGATCTGCTCCTGAGTTTCTTACAAGAATTATGTGGAAAAAATTTCCAAAAAAAACGAAAAGTGAAATTTTGAAAAAAGGTATTTCAAAAATTAAAAATGGTGATTATGAGTATTTAATAACAAAACAGCTAATTTTAGATGGTAAAAAAACCAGCAATAAAGTTCTTAACAGAAAATTATATAATACAAATCCTGTAACTATGATTCATGGGCAGAAGGATGAGGTGGTTCCAGTAATGTATTCGAGAAAAGTTTTGAAAATTTTTCCTAAAGCAGAAAAAAAACTACTAGTGATAAAAAATGGAGATCATAGCCTTTCTTCAAAAAAAAATTTAAATATTATTTGCAAAGAGTTAAAATCTATAATCAAAAAAGTTAACTAGCTTTTCCAACTAAACTTTTATTTGTAATAGGGTTTTCTAATTTATTTAACATTTCTTTAGGGCAAACTTGTAAGAAATTTTTAATTTCATCATCAAAATTTTCAATAATCTGTGCTGATAAATTAGAATTAGTTTCCTCATTGTGTTTTAGAACTAAATCTTTTAGATAGTTTTTCCAGTATTCTGTCTCGGGAGTTTGCCAAACTATTGTTTCGGGATTAGCTTTTTTTGCAAACTGGCTTTTTGGGTCATATATAAATGCCATACCACCAGTCATACCAGCTCCAAAATTATCGCCTACCTCTCCCAATATTACTATTGAACCACCTGTCATGTACTCACAACCATTTGAATCACATCCTTCTATGACCGCAGTAGCACCCGAATTTCTAACAGCAAATCTTTCACCTGCCTGTCCAGCTGCAAAAAGATATCCTGATGTTGCTCCATATAAGACTGTATTTCCTATAATAGTATTTTCATTTGAAATTAAATTACTTTCATCTCGAAGTTTAATCACGATAGAAGCACCTGATAGACCTTTTGCAACGTAATCATTTGCATCTCCCTTTAATATTAGTTTAAGTCCTTTAACACCGAAGGCACCAAAAGATTGACCAGCAGAACCTTTAAAGTTAATCGCAAAAGTATTTTCCCCTAATTTATTATTTCCAAATTTTTTATAGAGATTATATGAAATTCTTGTTCCAACAGCTCTATCTGTATTTTCAATTGAATAAACATTTTCTAACGGCAATTTTCTGTTAATTAAACTTTCTATCTCAGGCCAAATTTTTTGGTCTAAAGTATCTGGTACTTCATTTATTATAGGAGTTTCACAATATCTTTCATTTGTGCCTGGATCAGCTTGAACAAATAAAGGATTTAAATCTAGGTCATCTAAATTCGGTGATCCTTTACTGACTTGTCTTAGTAAATCTGTTCTTCCAATTACTTCATTTAAATTTTTAAATCCTAAACTTGATAAAATTTCTCTAACTTCTTGAGCTATAAAAGAAAATAGATTTACTATTTTATCTGGAGTGCCAGTAAATTTTTTTCTTAATTCATCATCTTGAGTACAAACTCCAACTGGACATGTATTAGAATGACATTGTCTCACCATAATACAACCCATTGCAACTAGCGCTGTTGTTGCTACACCAAATTCTTCGGCTCCCATCATTGCAGCTATTACAACGTCTCTTCCTGTTTTAATTCCTCCATCTGTTCTTAATGTAACTAGGTGTCTTAATTTGTTTAAAGTTAATACTTGGTTTGCCTCTGTTAGTCCCATTTCCCATGGAATACCAACATATTTAACACTTGTTTGTGGAGTGGCACCAGTCCCACCATTATGACCTGAAATTAAAATTATATCTGCTTTTGCTTTAGCAACACCTGCAGCAATTGTTCCTATACCTGAAGAGGCAACTAGTTTTACACCAACTCTTGCCTTTGGATTAATCTGCTTTAAGTCATAAATAAGTTGAGCTAAGTCTTCAATTGAGTAAATGTCGTGGTGTGGAGGTGGCGATATTAAGGTTACACCAGGCGTAGAATGTCTTAGTCTTGCAATTTCCTCTGTTACTTTAAATCCTGGTAATTGACCACCTTCTCCAGGTTTCGCTCCTTGAGCAATTTTGATTTCAATCTCATTACAATTATTTAAATAGTTAATAGTTACTCCAAATCTTGCAGAAGCAATTTGTTTTACTCTAGAATTTGCACTATCTCCATTATCTAATACTTTAAATCTCTCTTCATCTTCTCCACCTTCTCCACTGCATGAAGCACCTTTAATTCTGTTCATTCCCATAGCAAGTGTTTCATGTGCCTCTTTTGACAAGGCTCCATGAGACATACTTCCACTTCCAAATCTTTTCATTATCGCGGTAATTGGCTCCACTTGGTCAATATCAATTGCCTCCTGCTTTTTAAAATCAATTAAATCTCTTAAACTAATTGGTTTTAAACCGTAAATACCCTTAGTATATTTTTTATACGTTTCATACGAATTTGAGCCTACAGCTGCTTGTAAAAGATGAATTAATTTTCCTTGATATTGATGTGTTTCACCATTTTTTCTATACCTATAAATTCCACCAATTGGTAAAATGTTTGAGTGAATATCAAACGCGTCTTTATGTATTGATCTTATTTTTTTTTCAATACCAGTTAATCCTATTCCAGAAATTTTAGATAATACTCCTGGAAAATAATCTTTTACAATTGTTCTACTCAATCCAACTGTTTCAAAATTGCATCCACCTCTATATGAACTTAAAACTGATATACCCATCTTTGACATTATTTTTAATAGTCCAAGATTTACTGATTTAATATATCTGGCTACACACTCATCAAATGAGAAATTACCAAAAAGTTTTTTTGAATATCTTTGATGCAAACTATCAAATGCTAGGTAAGGATTAACCGTTGTAGCTCCAACACCTATTAATGTTGCAAATGAATGGGTGTCTAAGGCATCCCCTGTTTGTACATTAATTGATGCATAGCCTCTCAAGCCTAATTTTATTAAATGAGTATTTATTGCACCAATACATAAAAGCATTGGCATTGGTAATTTTGTTTCAGATATATTTTTGTCAGATAAAATAAGTTGAGTATTACCCTCTCTAACTGCTTTTTCTGCGTTTTTTTTTAATAATTCTATAGCTTCTTCTAAACTTTGCTCAGTGTTGAATGTACAATCTAAAATTTTATAGTTATCTCCGAAATACTTTATAAATTTTTCAAACTGAGTGTTTGATAAAATTGGACTATCTAAAACATAAATATTTTCCTCGGTAAGATTAGAAAAATCTAGAATATTTCCTAAATTTCCAAATCTTGTTTTCAAGCTCATCACTTTATTTTCCCTAAGAGAGTCGATCGGGGGATTGGTCACCTGACTAAAATTCTGTCTAAAATAATGATAAAGAGGCCTGTATTTATCAGATAAAACTGCAAGGGGAGTGTCATCTCCCATTGACCCGGTTGCTTCTTTGGCATCCTCTGCCATTGGATGCAAAATTAACTCCAAGTCTTCAAGGCTATAACCAAAACAATATTGTATCTTTTTTAAATCAGAGCCTAAAAACTCACTTTTTTCATTTTCTATAGTTAATGATTTATCTAATTCAATTATTTGATTATTGAAATGTTTGTATTCTTTAGACAAATAATTCTTTATTTGATTATTTGTATAAACTTTTCCTTTTTCAATTCTCACACCCAAAATTTCTCCTGGTCCTAGTCTTCCTTTTGAAACAATTTTCTTCTCATTTAGATCAATCATTCCTGTCTCAGATCCTGCAAATAGAAGTTTATCTCTTGTAATTGTATATCTAAGAGGTCTTAGTCCATTTCTGTCACTACCTACAATAACCCACTCATTGTCAGTTGCAGCTATTGCAGCAGGTCCATCCCAAGGTTCCATTGTACTATTTAAAAAATTAAAAAGTTGTTGATGATCTTTTGGAAGAACTTTACTTTTTTTTGACCAAGCGTCTGGTATTAGCATAAGTTTTGCTAAAGGTGCTGAATGTCCAGAAATATTTAATAATTCAAACACATTATCTAATGATGCAGAATCAGAATTACCAGCAGGGATAACTGGTTTTAAATTTTCCATATCATCAAACAAAGGACTAAACATTTCCTCTTCGTGAATTCTCATCCAATTAATATTTCCTTTTAAAGTGTTTATCTCTCCATTGTGAGCAATTGATCTAAAAGGTTGGGCTAAATCCCAACTTGGAGCGGTGTTAGTAGAAAATCTTTGATGGAAAATTGCATAACGTGAAATGAAACGCTCATCTTTTAAATCTGGATAAAAATCAGATAAAGACTCTGCTAAAAACATTCCTTTATAAATTATCGATTTCGAGCTGAATGAACAAATATAAAAATTGTTTAATTGATTTCTTAATGCTTCTTTTTCAATTTTTCTTCGAGTTTCATAAAGAGCTCTTTCTAAATCTTTACCATGAATTGACTTATCATTATGAGTAAAAAGAACTTGTGTAATCTCAGGTCTAGTTTGTTCTGCCTTTTCTCCTAAAACAGAAGGATCCACAGGTACTTGTCTCCATCCATAAATATTAAAATTCTTTTTTGTTAATTCACTTTCTACAATTGATCTGCATTGCTCTTGTCCCCCAAAGTCATTTCTTGGTAAGAAAATCATTCCCACACATAAATCTGAGTTATCGTGCTCATGGCCTGTTATTTCAATTTTTTCTGCAAAGAAATCATTTGGTATTTCAATATGAATACCTGCTCCATCTCCAGTTTTACCGTCTGCATCAATTGCACCTCTGTGCCATACAGCTTTTAGAGCTTCGATACCGTATTCTACTACTTTTCTTGATTTTAGACCCTCAGTTGATGCAACAAGACCTACTCCGCATGCATCATGTTCCATAGTTTCATCATAAACATGATTTTTTTTTAAAAGTTTACGATTTTTGTTTTGGATATCCATCATGCAACTTTCATTTTTTGTTTTGATTGAAGATAGCTTTCGATTGAAGTCGCAGCATCTCTACCATCTTTAATAGCCCATACAACTAATGAAGCTCCTCTTACTATATCTCCAGCCGCGAATACACCTGGTATACTAGTTTCCAAGGTATCAAAGTCAGCTTTTATTGTTCCCCACTGTGAAACTTGTAATCTAGGTTCCTGAAATAGAACTGGTAAATCTTCTGGATCAAAACCTAAGGATTTAATCACCAAATCAGCATTAATTTCAAATTCTGAGTTTTCTTCTGCAACGGGTCTTCTTCTGCCACTTTCATCTGGATCCGTTAATTTCATTTTATCTACAATAATACTATTTACTTTATTAGTTCCTCTAAACTCTTTTGGGTTACTTAGCCAAATAAATTCTACACCTTCCTCCTCAGCATTGCCTACTTCTCTCGCAGATCCAGGCATATTTTCTCTGTCTCTTCTGTAAAGGCATTTTACAGATTTAGCTTTTTGTCTTACAGAAGTTCTTACACAGTCCATTGCAGTATCTCCACCACCAATTACTACTACATCTTTACCCTCAGCATTTAATGTTCCGTTATCAAACATTTCGACTTTATCGCCTAAACCTTTTTTGTTTGAAGCTGTTAAGAATTCCATTGCAGGAAAAATATTACTCAGATCATTTCCAGGTAAGTTAACCTCTCTTGCTTTGTAAACACCTGTAGAAATTAATAAGGCATCATGTTTTGATTGTAATTCTTTTAATGTAGAGTCTTTACCAACCTCGAAATTATGAACAAATTTTATTCCACCTTCTTTTAAAAGTTTAATTCTTCTCTCAACTACATGCTTTTCTAATTTAAAATTTGGTATTCCATAGATTAACAATCCACCTGCTCTGTCATATCTATCATAAATTGTTATTTGGTATCCTTTTTTTCGTAATTCTTCACCACAAGCTAACCCTGCAGGGCCTGCTCCAATAATTCCAACACTTTGTTCATTTTCAATTTTTACATTTATTGGTTTTACCCAGCCATTTTCCCAAGCTTTATCTGTTAAATATTTTTCAACTGAACCAATTGTTACTGTTCCATGTCCTGATTGCTCAATTACACAGTTTCCTTCACATAACCTATCTTGTGGGCATATTCTTCCACAAACTTCCGGCATATTATTGGTACTTTGGGATAGATGGTAAGCTTCTTCATACCTTCCCTCTGCAGTTAACTTTAACCAATCAGGTATATTGTTACTTAATGGACAGTGAACCTGACAAAAAGGAACACCACACTGTGAACACCTGCTCGATTGTTCTTTAGCTTTTTCATGGATAAACTCTTGATAAATCTCTCCAAAATCCTCTTTTCTCTGGGATTTATCTCTTTTAGGTGGATTTTGTTGACCTATATCTACAAACTTAAGCATTTTATTTGTCATTTGAATTGGCTTATACAACAGAAGCATAAATCCTTAAAGTGTTACTAGGTAATATATACTGACATATATTTTCGAAAAACATTGATTTTGCTATATTTTCTATTTTATGCATAGTTGATATGCATTTAAATGATTGCCTTATTTAGGGAATCTTTTAACTATCTATTGAGAGTCCTTAATGATTTCAAAATATTTAGAAGCATCAATTTTAGCGTTTGTACAAGGTTTTTCGGAATTTATACCGGTAAGTTCCTCTGCCCACCTTATAATAATATCAAAAATATCGAACTTTAGTATTAGTTCACTTCAACTTGATATTAGTCTTCACTTAGGTTCCCTTTTGGCAATTATTTTTTATTTTAGAAATGATTTAGTAAATATTTTAAGAAATAAGTCTTTATTATTACTTATAATTTTAGGTTCTTTACCATTAGTTATTGTTGGTTATTTTATTTATACATCGGGGCTAATTGAAAATTTAAGAAATTTAAAAGTTATAGCATGGACAACATTAATATTTGGTATTCTATTATTTATTGCAGATCGATCTAGTATAAAAAATAAATTTGATACCAGTTTAAATTTAAAAAATATTTTACTTATTGGTATTTTTCAAATTTTAGCTGTTATACCTGGTGTAAGCAGATCAGGTATAATAATTACAGCCTCAAGGTTTTTAAATTTTGATAGAGTAGATTCTTCAAAAATATCTTTTTACTTATCAATACCTGCATTAGCGGGAGCAAGTATACTCAGTTTAAAAGATGTGGTAAATACAAACATTGATTTGAACATATTATTTTTACATTCAATAATATTTTCATTTATAGTTTCTTATTTAACAATAAAATATTTTTTAATTTATGTTAAAAATTTTAATTTAAATATTTTTGTTTATTACAGAACTTTTCTTGCTTTAATTCTTTTTGTAATTGCTTATAGCTAATTTTTAGAACTAGGTGAAATTTGAGAAGAAATTACTGCAATCAATATTAATAAACATCCAATCATGTTATTAGTACTTAAAAATTGATTAAGAATAATCCATCCTGCTACAGCTGCAAATACTCCCTCGAGAGAATAAATAATTGCTGCTGGTGCCTCTTCTATATTTTTTTGAGCATACATTTGTAATGTAAAGGCTATACCGCCTGATAATGCTCCTGCGTAAAGAATAGAGCTACTTTCCATTAATATTTTTGAAATATTTATTTCTTCAAAAATATAAGAAAAGATTAATGAAAGTGTTGCAACAAATAATGCTTGAAGTGCAGCATAAAACATTGGAATATCAAATTCTTCCATAAACTTACCTGCAAAAATTATATGCAAAGCCCAAAATACTGAGCACAATATAACTAGACCGTCACCTAACATAATTTCTGAGTTAGAAAAATCACTTAGAAGGTATACACCAACAACACAAAGACCAATTGCTGGCCAAATACTCCAATGAACTTTTTTGGAGTATATGAAAAATAACAAAATTGGAACTATTGGTACGTAAAACACTGTAAAAAAAGCAGCATTTGCAATATTTGTATATTGGAGAGCAGCTTGTTGTAAAAAAGTACCCAAAAATAGGGATACTCCCATGAAAACTAAATATTTTATAAAAAGTTTTGATTTTGAAAGTATTTCTAGTTTAATTTTCTTCCTCTCAAATAATAAGGCAAGTGGTAATATTGTAAAAAAGCCAACAATAAATCTTGCTGAATTAAAAGTTAATGGACCGATATTATCCATACCAGTGTCTTGAGCGATGAAAGCTGTTCCCCAAATGAAAGTTGTGACTAAGGCACAGACCATTGAAAGGGATTTTGTCATTATATTTAATTAGATAATTTTATTAATTAATTTATTCCGTTTAACTTACAAGAGCTGTCAAAATCCTCTTTGTTAATATAACATCCAGACATTTTTCTAACTCCATTAAACGATCCTCTACCATGAAGTATTCGCCAATTATTAAATATTAGAAGTTCTCCAGGTTTAAGTATATGTCGCCACTGATAATCTTTATTGTTAGCAATAAGATCAAATGTTTTTATTGCTTCATAAAACTTTAATGTTAAATCTTTTTCAAATCTAAATGGTGCTCGATCATAATTATTAAAACTAACTTGAATTATTTCATCATTTTCATTTAATTTAAATACTGGTCTTTCAGCCTCAAGATAAACACCATCACCGATATAATTTCCCTTTACATTTATTTTTGTCATTAATTCATACATCGACTGGTTTTCTTTTTTTATTGTTTCAGCTATTTTTAATCCGTCAACCATAATCGATTCACCACCTCTAGCATTATATTCACAACATAGTAATAATTGTAATCCTGGAGCGTCATTACTATATGTTGAATCTGTATGAGGTCTTAGCTCTTCTTGAGTGTATGCGCTATCAGCTTTATTTTCATCTGACTCAAAACTCCATAGTCCTCCAAATATAGAGTTTCTTACGTAACCAATTCTATTTGCGATTGTTTCAACAGACTTTAAATTGGTTTCACAGTCTTTAATTACTGAAAATCCATAGTCATGAATATTTTTCAAAAAATTTCTAAATCCCTCATTTGATAAAATTGAATTATAATCTAAAAAAATTTCTTCTTTTATTTCATTAGCTTTCCAGATTTTTAAATTAGATTTTACTTCTTTTTTCTTTTTTATTTTATTATTAGTTAAAAATTCAGATGAATATTTAACTGGTTTTTCTAAATCAGGCCATGAGACACTCAAATATTTTCCATTTTCAATTATTTCTGCCTTTTTAACTTTTAAATTTATATCTAATGCTGCTGTATATGTTTTCCTTTGGCTAGACCTTTTATCCCAATTTTGCTCATCTTTTGCATGATCTCTTAGCCAAATATTAGGAAAAATTTCAGAATTTTCTCCGCTAAAGTGGACGTGTACATCATCTGCTAATATTTCAATTTTAGTAATCATTTACTCAAATTATAGGCAAAATTAGAACCAAGATTATCTTTTAATTCGTTATTAAATTTAGCGGCCTCAGCTCCATCTATAATTCTGTGATCATATGAGAGGGATAGTGGAAGCATGGTTCTTGGAACAAATTTACCATCAATAAATACCTGTTTTTTATAACTTCTACCAACACCAAGTATAGCAACTTCTGGAAAGTTAATTATTGGTGTAAAAAACGAACCACCTATGCCACCTAAGCTTGTAATAGTCATTGACCCACCAAAGAATTCTTTTTTATCAATTTTTAAGTTTCTACAATCATCACTTACTTTTTTTAATTCTCTACTTAACTCATTGATGTCTTTTTGATTAGCATCTCTAATTTTAGGAACCATAAGTCCATGTTGAGTATCAACTGCGATACCAACATGAAAATACTTTTTAAAAGTAATCTTGCCATTTTCAATATCATCAATTGATGAATTAAATGATGGAAATTTTTTTAGTGAAAGTACCAATGCTTTTATAATAAATGCAAGAGGAGTAATTTTTATTCTTTCTCCTGTATAATTATCTTTTATCGAGCTTCTAAATTCCTCCATTTCTGTAATATCAGCCTCATCATGGTTGGTTACATGTGGAATGTTTGTCCACGAATTTACGAGATGTGGAGCTGCTATTTTTTTTACTCTAGGAATATCTTTAATTTCAACTTCCCCAAAATCTGAATGTTGATATTCGCTTTTATTAATTTTTTCTTTTTGTCTTTCACTATTATTCTGAGGATGATTGATTCTAGATGAGACAAAGTCTTTTAAATCTTTTTCAACAACCCTACCTGATCTCTCTGTTCCCTTAACATTATTTATATCTACTCCAAGTTCTCTTGCAAATTTTCTAACTTTTGGACTTGCGGATATTTTATTTGATTGATCAGACATTTACATTTTTGTTGGCATAGGTTTGTTTTTATCAATTTTATACTTTTTGAATGCATCTTCAGCATACTTTGATGCAACAAGCTGTTCATTGGCTAAAACGCTAAGGCTATAAGCAACTATGTGTTCTTTATCTACTTCAAAAAAATTTCTTAAGTTTTTTCTTGTATCACTTCTTCCATATCCATCCGTACCTAATGAATAAAAGCTCTTTTTTGTAAAAGGTCTTATTTGATCAGCATTTATTCTCATATAGTCAGTGGCTGTAAGGATAGGACCTTGTTGTTTGCCTAAACATTCCTCTACATATGATTTTTTATTTGTTTCTGCAGGATTTAGAAGGTTATATCTTTCAACTTCCATTCCATTTTTTCTTAACTCATTAAAACTAGTAACACTCCAAACTTCACTATCGACCTGATATTCTTTTTTAAGAATTTCTGATGCTGCCATCATTTCTCTTAGTATTGTTCCAGAGCCTAATAATTGAATTTTTGCTTCTTTAGAACCTGATGTTTCTTTAATTTTATACATTCCCTTGAGAATTCCATTCTCACAATCATCTGGCATTGCAGGGTGAGAGTAATTTTCGTTCATTGTTGTAATATAATAAAAAATATTTTCATTTTTTTCATGCATCCTTCTTAAACCTTCTCTAAAAATCACAGCTAATTCATAATGGAATGTTGGATCATAAGAAATACAGTTTGGAATTGTTGATGCTAACAAATGACTATGACCATCTTGGTGTTGAAGACCTTCTCCTGCAAGTGTTGTTCTTCCTGCAGTCGCACCAATTAAAAAGCCTCTCGCTTGACTATCTCCTGCAGCCCAAGCAAAATCTCCAATTCTTTGAAAGCCAAACATAGAATAGAAAAGATAAATTGGTATCATTTCAATATCATGATTTGTATATGCTGTTCCAGCTGCTATCCAAGAAGACATAGAACCTGCTTCAGTTATACCCTCTTCTAATACCTGACCACTTTTTTCTTCTCTATAAGATGAAAGTTGTGCTGAGTCTTCTGGCTCATATTTTTGACCTTCATGAGCATAAATACCTATTTTTTGAAAGAAACCCTCCATTCCAAATGTTCTAGCTTCATCGGGAATAATTGGAACCAATTTTGGTGCAACATTTTTATCTCTCAAAAGATTAGTTAACATTCTTACTAATGCCATTGTTGTAGACATTTCTTTTTCGCCAGTAGACTTTTTCATAAAATCAAAAATATCTTTAACTGGGGCTTTAATAGGTTTTGAATATGATGTTCTCTCTGGAATAAATCCACCAAGTTCTAATCTTCTTTTTTTTAAGTATTTAATTTCTTCAGAGTTTTCGTCTGGTTTAAAATATTCAATATTTTTGACTTGAGAATCTGTTAAAGGAACATCAAACCTATCCCTGTAATACATTAAATCATCAACATCCAATTTCTTTTGTTGGTGAGTAGTGTTTACACTTTCACCACTTTTACCCATACCATAACCTTTTATAGTTTTAGCTATTATGACTGTGGGGCTTCCTTTATGATTAACCGCTTTATCATATGCAGCATAAACTTTGTGTGGATCATGGCCTCCTCTATTAAGTCTCCAAATATCAGTATCTGACATTGATGAAACTAATTCTGTAGTTTCAGGGTATTTGCCAAAAAACTTTTGTCTCACATAAAGCCCATTTCTTGCCTTAAATGCTTGATATTCACCATCTACGGTCTCATTCATAATTTTTACTAAATGTCCTGTCTTATCATTTGCTAAAAGTGAGTCCCAATAAGATCCCCAAATAACTTTTAGAACGTTCCAGCCACCTCCTCTAAAAATACCCTCTAATTCTTGAATTATTTTTCCATTTCCTCTTACTGGACCGTCTAATCTTTGTAAGTTGCAGTTAACAACAAATATTAAATTATCTAAATTTTCACGCGCCGCTAAACCAATTGCGCCAAGTGACTCAGGTTCATCCATTTCTCCATCTCCAAGAAAAGCCCAAACTTTTCTTCCCTCATCTTTAATTAATCCTCTATTGATTAGGTATTTCATAAATCTTGCTTGATATATTGCTAACATTGGACCAATGCCCATTGAAACAGTTGGAAACTGCCAAAAGTTTGGCATTAGCCAAGGATGAGGATAAGATGAAAGTCCACCAGTTTTTACTTCTTGTCTAAATCTATCTAACTGCTTTTCATTTAGTCTTCCCTCAAGAAAAGCTCTTGCATACATTCCTGGTGCACTATGTCCTTGAAAATATACTAGATCACCTCCGAATTTATTATTTTTTGCTCGCCAAAAATGATTCATACCAACATCATACAAAGTTGCAGCTGATGCAAATGTTCCTATGTGACCGCCAAGTTCAGGATGTTTTTTATTTGCTCTTACTACCATCGCAGCAGCATTCCATCTAATTAATGATCTTAACTTACGTTCTATGTTTTGGTCTCCAGGTGATCTTTTTTCCTCTTCAGGGGGTATCGTATTCACGTAAGGAGTAGTTTGAGTATGAGGTATTTTAGATCCAGCTTTATAAGATTGATCAATTAATTGTTTAATTAAAAAATGAGCCCTTTCAGAACCATCATTTTGCAGAACTGCACTTAAGGAATCTAACCACTCTTTAGTTTCAACAGGATCAATATCGTCATTACTACTAACCATTTTAACTTCATTAATTAATCTTGTTTGCTTGATTTGTTTTGGCTCTGTTACTTTTGTTTCAACTTTTGTGTCAGATTTAGTTGCAGTTTCTGCTTCCTCTATCAATTTCTCTGTCGAAGGCGGAATTTTTTCGTCTAAAGTTTTATTAATTTTGTCATGTTCATCTTTATTTTCTGAAGAGATAGTTAATATCAAATCACCTTTTGAAACTTTATCACCAATTTTTACATTTATATTTTCAATTGTGCCTTCATATTCAGATGGTACTTCAACACTTGATTTGTCACTTTCTAAAGTGACAACAGGGTCATTTTTATTGATTTTATCGCCTTTTTTTACAAGTACTTCGATTATTTCAACGTTTTCAAAGTCTCCTATATCAGGAACTAATAAATCTAGATTCATTTTTGTAATATATATATCAATATTTGCTAAAAAAATAATTTACATTATTAATTATGTATAAAAACTGTACAAATTGCGCCTGTAGCTCAATTGGATAGAGCGCTTGGCTACGGACCAGGAGGTTCTGGGTTCAACTCCTAGCAGGCGCACCAAAATGGAAGGATAAATGAAAATATCACTTGAAAAATCTGTAATATATTTCTTTTGTTTAGTTTTATTATTTATACTAATTATGACAATAATCCTTTAATGAAAAAAAAATTTGAACAATTAAGTAATAAGCCAAGCTATATGAAACATAATGGTGGTTTATTGTTTAGATCAATTACTAAAAAAAAATTCGAGTTTAAAACTAAGATTAAAAAAACACATTTAAATAAAGCTGGGATAACCCATGGTGGTTATATTTGTACAATCATTGATGCTGGAGCAGGTACTGCTTGTCATAGAGCAAGTGGAAATAAACCATGCGTAACTATTTCATTGGATATAAAATTTATAGCTCCCTCTAACATTGGAGACGAATTATTGGGAACAGTAGAAATTCAAAAAGTTACAAAGTCAATGGTATTTATAAATTGCAAACTCAAGTATAAAAATAAATTAATTGCAAGCGCGGTTGGGATTTGGAAAATTTTAAGAAGACCTCTTCCAAATGCTGGACTAGGTGGATAGATTTTATTTTCTTAATTGAAGGATAAATATTGGCAACACTAAAACTAAGCCAATAATTGATGAACCTAAACCAGGTGCAATAAATAATAATGAAATAATTCCCAAATACCATCTTTGAAAGGTAGAAACTCTTTTAAATAGATAGCCTGTAAATCCAATTCCAATCAAACCAATTCCAATCATTGCAGATATTAAAGTTACAAAAAAATCATAAAAATTAAATCCTTGGGCAACCAGTAATAGAGATGGTGAATAAACAAATACAAAAGGCACAAGGGCTTTTGCAATTCCTAATCTAAATGCAGTATTACCCGTGGTAAATGGATTTGAACCTGCGATTCCAGCAGCAGCATATGCTGCAAGAGCAACAGGCGGTGTTATGTCAGCTAAGACACCATAATAAAACACAAAAAAGTGAGAAACAATTGGCTCAATTTGTAATTGAGTAAGAGCAGGCGCAGCAACAGCAACTAGTATTATGTATGTTGCAGTAGTTGGTACTCCTGTACCCATAAATATGCATGATATTGCAATTAATATTAGTGAGAAAAATAATGTTAGATCGGCTAAAGAAAAATAATTAAAAGGTAAAAAGTTTAAGAAGAAACCTCCAATATCACCAGCCGTTTGGATTACTACATAACCTAATCTAAAACCAACACCTGTTAGTGTAACTACACCAACTATTATCCCTATTGATGTTGCAGCGGCTCCAACAGCCAAAGTATTCTTTGCTCCTCTTGCAAGACATTCAAATAGGTCGTTAAAAGTAAGTCTATTTTTTTTTCTAATAAATCCAATAACAACACATGCAATTATTCCATTTACTGCAGCATAATCTGGAGTCCGACCAACTAAAATTAAATATACCAAGATAAACAATGGAACTATTGCAAGCCAATTGTCTCGTATAATTTTTATAAATTTAGGAACCTCACTTTCGTTTAAACCTCTAAGTCCTAATTTTTTTGCCTCTAAATGAACCATTACAAAAATTCCAAAATAGTGAAGCAGTGCTGGAATTAATGCAGCTGCTAAAATATCCCTTAAAGGCAATTCTAAATATTCGACCATAATAAAGGCAGCAGCTCCTAAAATAGGTGGAGTTATTTGTCCACCAGTAGATGCTGTGGCTTCTACAGCACCAGAAAAATGTGGAGGATATCCAACTTTTTTCATTGCAGGTATTGTTAAAGATCCGGTTGTTACTGTATTTGCAATTGAGGAACCAGATATGGTTCCTAAAAATGCTGAAGAAAAAATTGCAACTTTCGCTGGTCCACCTGAATATCTTCCAGCTATTACCATTGCCAAATCAATAAATAATTGTCCTAGTCCTATTCGTGTTGCAAGTACACCAAATAAAATAAATAAAAAAACATATTGAGCCATAACACCAACAGCGATTCCATAAATTCCTTGGTTAGTTATATAAATATGATTTACAAATCCTGCCCAACTACTACCACCGTGTTTTAAAGCTCCAGGGAAAATAGGACCATAAAGTGCAAAAATCATAAATATTATACATATTAATGGAAGTGTGTATCCAATAGATCTCCTTGCAGCTTCAAGGGTCAAAATTATAAGTATTGATCCCATGATAACTTCAGTACTTGAAGGATTTCCTACTCTGCTAGCTAATATTTCAGGAGGTAATAAAGGTAAATAAAGTGCAGTTATTACAACAAGAATTGAAAAAATAATATCTATTATAGGAACTTTACTTTTTGATTTGTCATCAGGAAAACTTTTCCAATTATAAAATAGAAACACTAGACCAACTACAAAAGAGATGTGTATACCTCTATGAAGTATGTCTCTAATTGTTCCAAATCCTGAAGCATAAAAATGGTAAATTGACATCGCAACTAGTGCGATAAACGTCAATAATTTTAAAAAATTTTTTAATTTTCTTTCGTTACTTTTTATTTCAAACTTTTCTTCAAGTTTTGAAACTTCTTCAGGAGAAATATTAAATTGAGACATAATAATGCCCTAGATCTAATGACCTAGGGCACAATTTATTTTAGAATACTTATAAATTTAATTTATAAGTCCTGCTTCTTTATAGAACTTTTCTGCGCCAGGATGTAACGGTACTCCTACTCCAGAAAGAGCTGTATCAGGTGTAATTGTTTTACCTTTAGCATGACCAACATCCATTAGCTTTCTAGATTCTTTATTCCATAAAGCTTTAGTGATTTGATAGATTAGCTCATTATCTTCTTTTGCAGATGTAAACCATTGGGCACCTACTGCTACAGTATTTACCTCATCAACTCCTTCATATGTTCCTGAAGGAATTGGGCTTTGTGAGAAAAATCCGTATTTTGAAGTTAATGCTTTAGCTCCTGCACCATCTATAGGAACTAATTTTACATCAACTGCAGATGCTAACTCAACAATAGCTCCTGTTGGAAAACCTGCTACAACAAAAATTGCATCAACTTTACCATTTCTTAGTGCGTCTGTAGCTGCTTTACCTTTTAATGCTTCAGCTTTTACATCACTAGTACTTAAACCATTAGACTCTAAAATTAATTTAGCGTCAACATACGTACCAGATCCAGGTTCGTCGAGTGATACTCTTTTACCTTTTAGGTCTTTAACAGAATTAATATTGCTTTTTTTGAGCGCAACTAAATGAATGTGTTCTTGAAAAAGTGCTGCAATAGTTCTTAAGTCTTTTGCTGGTTCTTTTCCTTCCATAGTTCCGGTACCAGTGTAAGCCCAATAAGCTACATCAGACTGTGCAAATCCTGAATTTCTTAAACCTGAAATAATAGCATTTACATTATCTACTGATCCTCTTGATGAAACAGCAGATGCAATTAAGTTAGGAACTCCACAACTTCCACCTTTACCACATTCTCTTGATCCTGGCGGTTTAGAAATTGCATTTGCAATCATTCCACCAACTGGATAATAAGTGTAAGCCGTTCCTCCTGTACCAATTGTAAAAAATTTTAGTTCTTGAGCAAACGATTTACCTGACAAACCAAGTGTCAGAAGTAATATCATAAGAGAACTTTTGAATAAGTTTTTTATCATTTTTACTCCAATCTATTAATTATTATTACTATTTAATATTAATCAATTATTATTGTCTATATAAATTTAGGAGTATTTATGGTGTTTTAAGTTCATCCAAATTTTTAAATTCATTTAAAATATTAGGATTTATAAGAGCTTGAATATTTTTTATTTTTATTCCCTCAACAGTATTTCTAACTGCGATCTCAACTATTTTTCCATTTTTTGTTCTTGGTATATCTGAGACCTCAATTATTTTTTTGGGTACATGCCGTGGGGATGCATCTTTACGTATAGCCTTCTTCAAATTAAAATATAAATCTTCATTTAACGACTTAGGTTTCTTTAGAACAACAAATAATATAATTCTTACATCATTATCCCATTTCTGACCAATAACAATTGACTCTTTAACTTCCTTAAATTTATCAACTACGGAATATATCTCAGCAGTACCCAACCTTGCTCCACCAGGATTTAGTGTAGCATCTGATCTTCCATAAATTACATAACCTCCGTTAGATTTTCTTTCAGCAAAATCTCCATGATGCCAAACATTTTCAAATTTTTTGAAATATGCACCCTTATATTTTTTATTATTCTTATCATTCCAAAATAATTTTGGCATTGAAGGAAAAGGAGATTTGCAAACTAATTCTCCTTTTTGATTTATTAAAGATTTTCCTTTTTCAGAAAAAACATCAGTATTCATCCCTAATCCATTATTTTGGATCTGTCCCCTGTAAACTGGTGAATATATATTTCCTAACACGAAGCATGATACTAAGTCTGTTCCACCTGCAATAGAGGCTAAATGAACATTTTTTTTAATATTTTTATAAACATAATCAAAACCTTCAGATGATAAGGGTGATCCAGTAGAACAAATAATTTTGAGATAATTTAGTTTATATTTATTTTTAATCTTTAAATTAAGCTTTTTTAATTGATCAATGTACTTAGCACTTATACCAAAGAGAGAAATTTTTTCTTTCTCAGCTATTTTAAATAGTAAATCGTTTCTTTTATGCATTGGAAAACCATCAAATAGTACAATAGAAGCTTTTGATGCCAAAAAAGTCATTAACCAATTCCACATCATCCACCCACAAGTTGTAAAATAAAATACATTATCTCCTTCCTTAACATCACAATGAAGTTTATGTTCTTTTAGATGCTGTAATAAAACTCCACCAGCTCTGTGACATATGCATTTTGGTTTCCCAGTTGTTCCACTTGAATATAAAATTGCTAGTTCTTTATCAAAATCAAATTTTTTAAATGAATAATTTTTATCTTTTTTATCTTTAAGCTTATTGTAATAGAAAATTTTAATTCCCTTGATCTTATTTTGTTTTAAGTTTTTTTTACCAGGATAATTAGCAATTAGAACACATTTAATAGATTTAATTTTTTTTAGAATAGCTGGTAATCTTTCAAGTACATTAATCTCTTTACCATTATAATAATACCTATCTGTAATTATTAATAGCTTCGGTTTAATTTGAGAAAATCTCTCTATAACACCTTGTATACCAAAGTCTGGGGAACATGATGACCAAATGGCTCCGATAGCACTAGTTGCTAAAAAACTCTCAACTGTCTCAATTTGATTTGCTGTATACGCTGCAATTCTGTCTTTTTCTTTAATTTTATTATCTTTAAAAAATTTAATTAATTTTAAAGTGTTATTATTTAATTCATTCCAAGATTTTTCTTCTCGGTATCCATTTTCACTAATAAATGTAACAGCTTTTGAATTGTCATTTTTAGACAACAAGTTTTCTGCATAATTTAATTTGGATTTTACTAAAAATTTACTTTTTATAATTTCTTTTGGAAAATAAAACTTATTATTTTTAATACCTTTTATATTTGAAAATTCCCATATAGAGGACCAGAAAAGCTTTTGATTTTTGATAGTCCAATTGAATAATTTTTTAAAATTTTTCTCAGGCTTATAATTAAATTTATTTGCTAAAAACTTTTCAAATTCAAATAAATTTGATTTTGATTTTGTTTGAAAATTTGCTTCCCACAGTTTCTGAGGCATAAAAAAATATATTTAATTTTTAGAAATTATGATAACCTTAAAACATTAAATAATAAAAATGAGAACTTTTTCCTCAATGATTCGGACTAGTTTTAGCCCATTTTTGTTCTTTAGAGGTAACAATATATAGTATTGGTAAAAAAACCTATACCAAAGCTAGAAATGACAAAAAATAAAATCACAGCAGTTCTTGGACCTACAAATACAGGAAAAACCTTCCTAGCAATTGAAACTATGCTTTCTTTTGACTCAGGTATGATTGGTTTCCCTTTAAGACTTTTAGCTAGAGAAGTTTATGACAAAATTATCAAAAAAGTTGATCCATCAAAAGTTGCTTTGATAACAGGTGAAGAAAAAATAATACCAATAAATGCAAAATATTTTCTTTGCACTGTTGAGTCTATGCCATTGGATAAAAGTTTAGAATTTGTTGGTATAGATGAAATACAAATGTGTAATGACCACGAGCGAGGTCATATTTTTACAGATAGATTATTAAATATGAGAGGTGAAAAGCTTACCATGCTTATGGGTTCAAACTCTATTAAAAAAATTATTCAAAAAATTGAAGATGATATTGAATTTAAAAATCGAGAAAGACTTTCTAAATTATCTTTTGGTGGTCACAAAAAAATTTCAAGAATAGAGAGAAAAAGTGCTGTAATCGCTTTTTCTACTGAAGAAGTTTATGCAATAGCTGAATTGATTAGACGACAAAAAGGTGGCGCTGCTATTGTTATGGGCTCACTTAGCCCTAAAACAAGAAACTCACAGGTAAGTTTATATCAATCTGGAGATGTTGATTATATGGTCGCAACTGATGCAATTGGAATGGGGATAAATATGGATCTAGATAATGTTTATTTTTCAAATTTAAAAAAATTTGATGGTAAAAAATTAAGAAATTTAAATATTTCAGAAATTGGTCAGATAGCAGGTAGAGCAGGAAGATATTTGAATGATGGAATATTTGGAACAACAGGAGAATGTAAAGAAGTCGGACCTGAGGAAATTGAAGCGTTAGAATCTCATAGCTTTCCAGATATACAAACTATTTTTTGGAGAAACTCAAAACTGAATTTTATAAATAAAGTTTCATTATTGAAATCTTTAGAAGAAAAACCCCATAAAGACTGGTTAAGACGAATAAATGAATGCCAGGACGAAAAGGTATTAAAATATTTTTTAAAAGAAGCAACTGATATTGAAATTCAAGATAATAGTGAAGTATTACAAATATTATGGGAATGTTGCCAAATACCTGATTTTGTAAAAAAAACTTATGGACATCACTTTGAAATTGTAAGTAAAATTTTTAAATTTTTGACTAGTGGAGATAAAAAAGTTCCAAATCACTATATGAAAGAACAGCTATCATTATTGGATAAATTAGATGGAAACGTTGACTCTTTATCCAACAGAATTGCTAATGTCAGAACTTGGGCTTATGTATCGAATAAATCAAATTGGGTTGAAAATCAGGACTATTGGATTGAAAGAGCTAAAAACCTTGAAGATAAGATATCAGATAGACTTCATGAAGAATTAACAAAAACATTTATAGATAAAAGAGCAAGTGTTTTGGCCAGAGGTTTAAAACAAGATATTACCTTTGAAACAGAGATTATCAATAATGAAGAGGTAATGATCAATGAACAATTTATTGGTCGTTTAAAAGGTTTAAAATTAGAATTAGATCTTAAAGTTGATACGTTGGATACTGATGTAAAATCATTAAAAAAGGCTGCAAGACAAAACGTAGTTCCAGAAATTATAAAAAGAATAACTCAAATAATTGATACTGGCTTAATTGAGCTGAAAGATGATTTTAAAATTTATTGGAACAACAACCAAATAGCAAAATTAATTCCAGGTTCAGACTATTTAAATCCACAAATTCAATTAACTATTGATGAAATGATTGAAAATAGTGAAAAATCACGACTAAACAATTACTTACAGAACTGGATAAATGATAAAATTGAAACAGAGTTAAAAAGTCTTATAGATTTAAAAAATGTAAAAGATAATAATTCAGAATTAAGAGCTTTAGCCTATCATCTTTATGAAAACAATGGAGTTGTTAAAAGAGATGGAGTATTAAATTATTTAAAAAAACTTAGCCAAGATGAAAGAAAAAAATTAAGAAACTTAGGTGTAAAATTTGGAAGGTATCATATTTTTTTATTTAAACTATTTAAACCAAGCTCTGTATCATTAAGAATTCTATTATGGAAAAACTTTAATGAGAAAAATTTTGATTTCTCACCACCAACTTTTGGATTGAACTTTTTAGAAGAAAAAAAAATATTAAATAAAAATCTAATGCTTTTATGTGGTTTTGAAAAATTTGAAAATTTGTATGTTAGAATAGATATTTTAGAAAGGTTATTTTTAATGATTTTTAACACTAAATCAGAAGATAAAATTAAAGAGATAAAGTTAATTCCTGAAATGCTGAATTTGTTAGGTTGTAATAAAGAAAATTTTGTGAAATTAATAAAAAAAATGAATTACAAAACTTATGAGAAAGACAAAAATCTTCACTTTAAATATATTCCATCTAAAAAAGTAATTAAAAAAGATATAAGGAAGAATATTAATGACAATCCGTTTAATGTACTGTCGCAACTTAACTTAAAATAATGTTTAATATTTTTAAAAAAGAAGAAACAGAAAAAGAAAATAATCATCCATCCATAACAGCAGTAGCTTGTTTATTAATTCATTCGGCAAGAATTGATGAGAATTATACAGATAAAGAAAAAAAAATTATTAAAGATGCCATTATTGAAATGGGAGCTGAAACTGAAAATATTGATAAAGTAATACAAGATGCTGAAGAAAAGGAAAAAGACTCTAATCAAATTCTCGATTTTACAAGAGAAATTAAAAATATTAATGAAGAGGACAAAAAAATTATCATTGAGGCATTATGGGACATTATATATTCGGATGAAGATGCCGATATGTATGAAACGAACCTAATGAGAAGATTATCTGGATTACTTTATTTAGATCCAAAAGTTGTAGGTGATATTAAAGAAAAAGTTCGACAAAAAAAAACATGACATATTTAGTAAATGATAAATGCATCAAATGTAAATTAATGGACTGTGTAGAAGTTTGCCCAGTTGATTGCTTTTATGAAGGTAAAAATATGCTTGTAATTAAACCTGATGAGTGTATAGATTGTGGCGTTTGCGAGCCAGAATGTCCAGTTGACGCTATAATATCTGACAATGATGATAATGGTGGAAAGTGGCTGGAAGTGAATAAAAAATATGCAGACTTATGGCCAAATATTAGTGAAAAAAAAGATCCCCCTTCGGATCATGAACAATTTAAAGATGTAAAAGATAAGTATGAAAAATATTTTGAAGAAAATCTTGAGTAAAAAAAAAACAAAAAAAGTGGTGAAGAAAAAATCTAAAACTGTAAAAAAAGTTATTAAGCCAAAAAAAGTTTCTAAAGTAGTAAAAATTAAGAAAGTAAATAAAGAATTAAATAAAAAAAAAATAATAAAAGACTCAAAAAAAAAAAATAAAGTTGAAGTCAAAACTGATCCATTAAGAATACCTAAAAACAATGAGCAAAAACCTGAAATTAAAAAAGTAAAAAAGCAAGATAGTGAAAAAAGGTTATTTAAAGCTAAAGATTATGTTGTTTATCCAAAACACGGAGTAGGTCAAATTACAGAAACCAAAAAAATCAATATAGGTGGAATTGATGTAGAAACTTATATTCTTAAATTTGAAAAAGATAAGGCAAATGGTATGGTTCCAGTGAATAAACAATCTCACTTAAGACCTTTGGCAACGATAAATCAAATAAATAAATGTGTAAGCATCCTAAAAAGTAAACCGAAAATAAAACGTTCCATGTGGAGCAGAAGAGCGCAAGAATATGAAGCTAAAATTTCATCAGGTAAAATATATGATTTAGCAGAGGTAGTAAGAGATTTAAACAAAGGTGATGATATTATGATAGACCAATCTTACAGTGAAAGACAATTGTTTGAAAAAGCTTACGAGAGATTATTAACAGAATTTCAGATAGTAATGGGATCAAGTTTAGAAGATGCACAGAAAAAACTTGATAAGGCTTTAAAGAGAAACTTAGAAAAACAAATCCAAAAAATTGAAGAAAAATCAGTTCCTGAAGAACCAGTAAATCAAGAACTAACGGAGTAAAAAAAAACGCTCCCCACGCAAGCGCCATGAGAAGCGTTATCAGTTAAAAAGAATACTAAACTATCTTCTTTTTTTCTTCTTAGCTTTTTTTTTAGCTTTTTTCTTAGTCTTCTTTTTAGCAGCTTTTTTTCTTCTTTTAG
>CABZCA010000012.1 GCA_902524115.1 uncultured Pelagibacteraceae bacterium
CTGGCTTATCGGGATCCGGAAAATCATCTTTAGCATTTGATACTGTATATGCTGAAGGACAAAGACGTTATGTTGAAAGTTTGTCTGCTTATGCAAGACAATTCTTAGATAAAATGAAAAAGCCTAATGTAGATTTAATTGAAGGATTAAGTCCTGCAATCTCAATTGAACAAAAAAATACATCCAAAAATCCAAGATCTACAGTTGCAACTGTTACAGAAATTTATGATTACATGAGAGTGCTTTATGCGAGAGCTGGTATTCCATACTCTCCATTTACTGGACTGCCAATCACTTCACAAACTATAAGTCAAATTGTAGATAAAATTAAAACTCTACCAAAAAAATCAACAATTTTTTTATATGCACCAGTAGTTAGGGGAAGAAAAGGAGAGTATAGGAAAGATATTCTTGGCTACAAAAAAAGAGGATTTAGAAAAATTAAAGTTGATAATAAGCTTTATGATATTGATGATGTTCCAGAATTAAATAAAAAATTAAAACATGATATAGCAGTTCTAGTTGATAGAATTGTTTTAAATTCATCTTTAGGAAATAGATTAGCTGAAAGTGTTGAAACAGCAGTTAACTTAGCAAATGGATTAATGTTTGTGGAGTATGAAGATGAAGGTCTGGTAAATGTCGTCCAACAATATCTAAAAAAAGGTGCACAAGTGTACGTTGAAGGACAACTTTCAACAAGAAAATGGAAAGACGAACAAAGTGGTCAAGATAAATACTCAACCGAAATTTTAATTCAAGGTTACAATTCATCTTTAACGATGCTTGGTGGTGGTAATCAAAATAATATTGCATCACAAGATAGTAAACAAAATTTTGATGATGCGCCTGCACCAGATCAAAGTGGCTTAGACGACGATATTCCATTTTAATTAATATGGAAAAAAACGAAATTCCAAAAATAAATAATAATATTAAACCAATCTCAATGTATGATGAGATGAGCTCGTCATATTTATCTTACGCTATGAGCGTTATAGTAAGTAGGGCATTACCTGATATCAGAGATGGATTAAAACCTGTTCACAGAAGAATTATATATGCAATGCACAAAGGTGGCTTTGATTGGTCAAAACAATTTAGAAAATCTGCAAGAATTGTCGGAGATGTAATAGGTAAATATCACCCTCATGGTGATCAAGCTGTTTATGACGCTCTTGTTAGAATGGTTCAAGAATTTTCTATGAGCTTACCCTTAGTGGATGGACAGGGTAATTTCGGTTCTATAGATGGCGATCCTCCTGCAGCAATGAGATACACCGAAACAAAACTTGCAAAAGTTTCACAGTTTTTAATTGATGATATAGAAAAAAACACCGTATCTTTTAAAAGTAATTATGATGAGACAGAGCAAGAACCCATTGTGTTACCTGCTCAATATCCGAATCTTTTAGTTAATGGTGCAGGTGGAATTGCTGTTGGAATGGCGACAAGTATTCCGCCCCATAATTTGGGCGAGGTTGTAGATGGCACTTTAGCCTTAATTAAAAACAAAGATATTAAAATTAATGAGCTAATGAAATATATCCCAGGTCCAGATTTTCCAACAGGTGGATTAATAATTGGTAAAGATATAATTAAACAAGGCTATAAAACTGGAAGAGGGTCATTTAAAATTCGTGGAGAAATTTCAGTAGAAAATTTAAAAAATGGTAAAGATAGACTTGTAGTTTCATCCATACCTTACCAAATTAATAAGTCTAACTTGAATGAAAGAATTGCAGAACTAGTAAGAGATAAAAAAATTGAAGGTATAAGCGATATAAGAGATGAATCAAATAGTGAGGGCATAAGAGTGTCTATTGATCTTAGGAGAAATGTTGAACCTGAAACTGTCAAAAGACAATTATATAAATACACATCAATAGAATCATCTTTTGGTTTTAACTCTTTGGCAATTGTTGATCAAAAACCAAAGACTTGTAATTTAAAAGATTTTTTAGAAAACTTTTTAAAGTTTAGAGAAGATGTAGTTATAAAAAGAACAAAATTTGATTTAAAAAAAGCAGAAGATAGGGTTCATATATTGCTAGGATTATCAGTTAGTGTTGAGAACATTGATAAAGTCATTAAAATAATCAGGTCATCCAAAAATCCTGAGGAAGCAAAAAATTCACTTTTAAAAACAACTTGGAAAATTAACCAATCATCAAAACTTATTAAATTAGTTGATAGTAAAAATTATAAAGGAAAATATGCATTATCTAACGATCAGGTAACTTCTATATTAGAACTTAGACTTCAAAAATTAACTGCTATAGGAATTAATGAAATAGAGATAGAAATCAAGAAATTAGCGATAGAGATTTCTAAATATAAAAAAATTATAAATTCAAAAAATGAATTGTTAAGCGTAATAAGCAATGATTTGCAGATGATAAAAGAAAAATTCTCAGTTCCGAGAAGAACAAAAATTATAGACGCTGTTCTAAATTATGACATAGAAGAAACTATTCAAAAAGAATCTGTAATTATAACAATAACACTTCAAGGATATATAAAGAGAGGTGCTTTAAGTGGAGTTAAGCAACAAAAAAGAGGTGGAAAAGGAAAAACAGGAATTAAAACGCGAGAAGAAGACTCAGTTGTTCAAACATTGTCTGTCGATACACACACGTCATTGTTATTTTTTTCAACAGAGGGTTTAGCCTACAAAGTTAAAGCTTGGAAAATTCCTGAAGGCTCAGCTTCATCTAAAGGTAAATCTCTCTTTAATATTTTGCCTCTTAAAAATCATCAATCAATAAGTTCGATTATGCCTTTTCCAGACGAAGATGTTGATAAGAAAAACATGCATATTATTTTTGCTACAAGTAAAGGAAAGATTAGAAAGAATAATCTAGAAGATTTCTCATCTATTAATGCTTCTGGCAAAATTGCAATGAAGCTAGATACAGACGATAAGATTATTGGAGTGAAGATATGTACTGATGATCAAGATATAATGTTAAATACGAAATTTGGTAAATGTATAAGATTTGAGTCACATAAACTTAGAGTTTTTAAGGGAAGATCTTCTAAAGGTATAAGAGGTATATATCTTTCAGAAAAAGATACAATTGTTTCATTATCTATAATTGATAAAGATGATATTAAAAAAAATAAAAGTAAAACTAAAGATGAAAAATCTGAGGTTAAAGCTAAAGAAAAATTTGTATTATCTGTTACAGAAAATGGTTATGGTAAAAGAACCTCTCATTACGACTTTAGAGTTACAAATCGTGGAGGTAAAGGGATAATTGGTATAGTTAATTCTCCAAGAAATGGTAATGTCTCGTCATCTTTCCCTGTGTTTGAAGGGGATCAAATATTAATTTCTACCAATAAAGGTAGAGTTATAAGAACTGCAGTGAAGGAAATAAGAATTGCTGGAAGAAATACCCAAGGAGTAAGAATTATTAAATTAACTGGCGATGAAAAGGTTGTCTCGTCAATTAAATTAGATGATAATTTAGTTTGATGAAAAATATAGCTATATATCCAGGGACGTTTGATCCAATAACAAACGGCCACATAGATGTCATAAAAAAAGCTCTAAAATTAGCAGATAAAATAATTGTTGGTATATCTGATGGAAATGAAAAAAATTTTTTATTTCCTATAGATGAAAGACTGAATATTGTTACAAAAGCTTTATATGGAGACTTAAAATTTCCAAAAAATAAAATCCAAGTGATTAAATTCAATTCTTTAACAACCGAATTGTGTAGAAAATATAAATCAAATCTAATTCTTAGAGGTTTGAGAGCTGTGTCAGATTTTGAATATGAATTCCAACTAGCAGGAATGAATAGAAAATTAAATAATAAAGTGGAAACCGTCTTTCTTATGTCTGATGTTGAAAATCAGATTATTTCATCGAGATTTGTTAAAGAAATAGCTCTACACAAGGGTGATTTAAGAAAATTTACTACTAAAAGTACTATCAAATCACTGAAAGAAATTTATGCTTAAAAAAATTAGTATTTTATTTTTATCAATATTATTAACAACAGCTTTAAATGCAAAGGAGAATACAATGATACTTAAATTAAAAGATGGAGATTTAAAAATTGAATTATTTCCAGACGTGGCACCAAATCATGTTAAAAGAATAACCGAACTAGCGAATAGTGGAAAATACGATGGTGTTGTTTTTCACAGAGTAATCGACGACTTTATGGCCCAAACTGGTGATGTTCAATTTGGAAATTCATCTTCTGAAAGTTTTAACTTAAGTAGAGCTGGCATGGGTGGATCAGATATGCCTGATCTTAAAGAAGAGTTTAATAGTTTGCCACATGAAAGAGGAACGTTGTCAATGGCTAGATCTTCAGATCCGAATAGTGCAAATAGTCAGTTCTTCATTTGTTTTGGTCCTACACCACATCTTGATAGACAATATACAGTATTTGGAAAAGTAATTGAAGGCATGGAGTTTGTTGACATGATAGCTAAAGGTGATGGACCCAATGGATCTGTTTCTAATCCAGATAAAATAATTAGCTTTAGGTCTGAGTAGAATTAATGAATGGAAGACTTAAAAAAGAATTTTTCTTTTAGTGTAAAACATCAAAATAAAAATTATCGTGTTGGATTGATTCAAACACATCGTGGAGAAATAAATACTCCTGCATTTATGCCTGTAGGCACTCAAGCCACGGTTAAAGGAATTTTTATTGATGATATTATTAAAACAGGAAGTGAAATAATTCTCTCAAATACGTATCATTTAATGATTAGACCTGGAACTGAGAGAATCGAAGCAGTTGGTGGGTTACATAAATTTATGAATTGCAAACTTCCTATTTTGACTGACTCTGGAGGCTATCAAGTGATGTCTTTATCTAAATTCAATAAAATTGATAGAGATAAAGGAGCAATCTTTCAGTCACATATAGATGGAAAAACTTTTATTTTAAGTCCTGAGGAAAGTATTAAAATTCAAAAAAAACTTAATTCAGACATTGTTATGGTAATGGATGAGTGTCCAAAAAATACCAATGATTATAATGTAATTAAAACCTCTATGGATTTATCTACAGAGTGGGCTAGGCGATCTAAGGAAGAATTTGGAACAAATCCACAAAAAGCTTTGTTTGGTATTGTTCAAGGTGGATTATTCAAAGATTTGAGAAATGAATCTCTTAATAAATTAATAGATATAGAATTTGATGGATATGCTATTGGTGGCTTAGCAGTTGGAGAAACCCAAAAAGAAATGTTTGATGTTTTAGATGGCATCAAAGATAACTTACCAATTGATAAACCACGATATTTAATGGGAGTGGGAACGCCATCCGATATATTAGGAGCAGTTAAAAGGGGTATAGATATGTTTGATTGCGTACTTCCAACAAGATCAGGAAGAACTGGATTAGCTTTTACTTGGAATGGAAGAATCCAAATAAGAAACTCTGAAAATAAACTAGATAATGCACCTCTAGATAGTAGTGTTACTAAATTTGACTTAAATAAATACTCCAAAAATTATTTGAATCACCTCCATAATACTAATGAGATGCTAGCCTCTATGATCTTAACATTAAACAATATAAACTTTTATCAAGAACTTATGTACGAAATTCGAAAAAATATCAAAATGGGAACTTTTGAGGAGTTCCATGATAAGTATATTAATATTTTGTAAATTTTAACCATTGCCAAATATCAAAAAATCAATATAAGAATTTTCGTGTTGGGCCCTTAGCTCAGTTGGTAGAGCAATTCCCTTTTAAGGAATGGGTCGATGGTTCGAGTCCATCAGGGCTCACCAATGCATCAGGCTATTGGGGGATAATTTAAAATAACCTCGTTCATCCAGTTATTAATTTGCTCAATCCTTCTGTCATTTGACGGATGTGTGCTCATAAACTCAGGTGGTTCTTTGCCTTTATTAGCTTTCTTCATTCTTTCCCATATTTTAGTAGTTTCTCTAATATCGTAACCTGATAAAGACGAAAAAATTAATCCTAAATAATCCGCTTCACTCTCTTGTTTTCTTGTAAATGGGTTCATTAGTCCAATTTGGGATAACAAACCAACTGTATTCATACCTGTTGTTTTATTAACTTGAGATAATTTTCCACCAGTTGCGATATCAATTATCCCAGTTGTTGTGTTTAACAATACTGATCTACTTGCTCTTTCAACTGAGTGTTTTGCAACAGCGTGAGCAATCTCATGACCCATTACAGCTGCTAACCCATCATCATTTTTAGTAATATCTAACATACCAGTATAGACAGCAATCTTTCCTCCAGGCATGCACCATGCATTTTTAACTTTTTTATTATCGATTAAAATGTACTCCCAAGAAAAATTTACAGTTGGATCTTCCATATTATTTTTGTAAAAATACTCAGATATAGATGTTTCTATTTTTGATCCAATTCCAATAATTTTATCTAAACTCTCTTTATCATCACTTAATTTAGCTTTTTGTTTTACTTTTTCATACAATTGAGCAGCTTGTGCATTTAATTTTGATTCTGGGATTAATTTTAATTGTCTTCTATCTGTGATTGGAGCGGTAGTGCATGCGTGTAAACCTGCAGAAAGACAGCCACAACCCATTAAATATATAAAATTTCTTCTATTCACTTTTCTTTATATTTATATTACATGTAATTTATAATCAATTAAAGTTATGTCGAAACTAAGAAGAAAAAGAATTTCATTTATAGCAAGACTAAGAAACTATTTTATAACAGGAATTGTTGTTTTAGTTCCTATCGGAATTACATTATATCTCACAACATTTTTTATATCAATTTCATCAAAGTTAATTCCACATGGAATAAATCCAAATAGCTATTTACCTTTTGCGATACCAGGTTTAGAAATCCTACTTTCAGTAATCTTTATTACTTTTGTAGGTGGATTATCACTCTCATTTATTGGTAAAAAATTTTTACAGTTATTTAATGATTTGTTAAAAAAAATACCAATTTTAAGAACCATATATTCTGCTATTGGACAAATGACAGAAACATTTGCTCCTAAAAAGGGATCAAAAAAAAGTGTAGTTCTAATTCAATATCCAAGAAAAGGCACATGGGCAGTTGGTTTTGCCACTAAAGAGAATAAAGGTGAAATTTCAAAAAAAACGAACACAGAATTAGTTAACGTATTTGTTCCCACAACACCAAATCCAACTAGTGGTTTTTTATTAATGTTTCCTAAAAGTGAGGTTGTATATCTGGATATGTCATTTGAAGAAGCTTCAAAGTTTATAGTTTCAGCTGGTACTTCAGATACTAAATCTAAATAGTCTCATTAATTACAGCAACTTTATCATAAAGTTTTATAAGTTTATTAAAATGTTTTATTTTAATATTGTTTTTTTCAATCTTTTTAATTTCTTTTTCAGCAATATTAAAAAGATCCTCATGTTGAATAGGGTCTGCAAGGTTGTATTTTTTTAAACCGCTTTGCTTAAATCCTAATATATCACCGTATCCTCTTATTTTTAAATCTTCCTCAGCGATTTTGAACCCATCATTAGTATTTTTAAGAATTGTAATTCTTTTAAGAGCATTATCACTCAGTCCAGCTTTAAACATAAGAATGCACGTCGACTCTTTGCTTCCCCTTCCTACACGACCCCTTAATTGATGCAGCTGAGATAAACCATACTTATTAGAATTTTCAATTACAATTACATTTGCATTTGGAAAATCAATCCCAACCTCTATTACTGTAGTTGAAACCAATATATCTATCTTTCTATTATTAAACTTATTTAATACTATGTCTTTTTCTTCCTTACTCATTGACCCATGAACAATATCTACTTTATCTTTAAAAATTTTACTTAAGTATTTATATTTCTCGATAGCAGATTGATGATCAATCTTTTTTGACTCTTTTATAAGTGGGCAAACCCAGAATACTTGATTTTTTTTTGTAATTTCACTTCTAATAAAATTAATAACATCATGAATTTTTGTCTCATTTTTACTATATGTTTTTATTGGTAATCGATTTTTGGGTTTCGATTTAATTAAAGAAAGGTCCATATCTCCATATATTGTCATCATCATTGTTCTTGGAATTGGCGTTGCAGACATCACTAGTACATCGCAATCTTTGCCACCTCTATCTGATAATTTTTTCCTTTGATTGACACCAAATTTATGTTGCTCATCAATAATTATTAAACCCAAATTAAAGTAATTAATTTTTTCTTGAAAAAGAGAATGAGTGCCTACTAAAATATCAATTTTATTATTTAAGAGATCGCTTAAAATTTTTTTCCTTTTTTTATATTCTGTCTTCCCAGTTAATATTTCTGGGTAACAATAGACATTAAAATTTTCTAATATAAACTTATAATGTTGAATAGCTAATATTTCAGTTGGAGCCATAATTGCAACTTGATAACCAGCTTTTATGGCATTTAAAGCTGCTATTACAGAGACTATTGTTTTTCCTGATCCCACATCTCCTTGTAACAATCTAAACATCTTTTGTTTTGATTCCATGTCTTTATTTATATTATTTAATGAAGACAGTTGGTCAATTGTTAGTTTGAATTTTAGTTTATTAATTATTTTATTTTGATGCTGTAAGTTTAGGATTTTATTTTTTTTTTTTATTTTTTTAATTTTACTTCTAATATTTGAAGAGAGTAAAAAATTTGCAAAAATCTCGTCAAAAACTAGTCTTCTAAAATATTTTGTATTTCGTATTTTTGTAATATCCTCTTTATGAATTTTAATAACAGATTCTTTCCATGTTACATTATTAAATAAACGTGATACTGTATCTGGCAACCATTCTTCTAACTCAGGTAAATTTTGAAAAACACTATTTATCACTTGATTATACTTTTTAATCGTTAAACCATCAGATAAACTATATTTACTATCATCATTTATAATATTTAAATTACTTGTGTTTTTGGTTGTTGGATTTACAAACTGAAATTTATTTCTAAAGTTATTTGCTTTTCCATTTACAATTACTTCTTGATTTAGTGGTAATAATTTTTTGATATACCCCTCGTAACTATTAAAAAAAATACAATCTAATTTTATGCCATTTTTTTCACATATTACTCTATTTGGTAAATTTCTAATTCTTGGAAAATTATATTTAATCGGTATTACTTTAATATTGTAATTTTTTCCAACTTGTAAATCATTAATTTCTGTATCATCAGCAGTTTCAATTTTTGATATAGGTAAATGCCACAGAAGGTCAAAAATTGTAAATATTTTTTTCTTGTTAAATGAACTTAATGTTTTTTTGCCTACACCTTTAATTGTATCTATGGGTGATAATAAATATTCAAATTTACTCATTAAATATATATATATTGTTATAAGCAATGAATTCAAACAAACAAAATTTAATTAATAAAATTATTTATAGATCTCAATATCGAGGCACAAAAGAAATGGACATATTTGTAAGTAGTTTTGTAAAATCCATTATTGATTCATTATCAATAAATGATTTAAAAGATTTGGATATATTAATTAACATGAATGATGAAGATATTTCGAAAATTTCAAAAAATGAAATGAACTTTGCAAATAAAAAAATTTTAAAATTGTTAATTGATTTTAAATGAATGGCGGAGAGACTGGGATTCGAACCCAGGAAAGAGTTGCCCCTTTGTCGGTTTTCAAGACCGATGCTTTCAACCGCTCAGCCATCTCTCCGTGTGCAAGGTTTTATTATTATTAATATATATTTCAAGAATAAAATGACTTAAGTAGTTACTTAAAGTATTCAGTTAATTAAAAAATGATCAAAAAAAATTTTAATAAAGGAGTTTTGCTAACATCCTTTGGTTCGTTTTGGTGGGGTTTTTTTGGAGTTATTTACTTCAAATATATTTCTTTTGCAGGTCATGTAGAAGTATTAATTCATAGAAGTGTTTGGACAGCTTTTGTTTTAATAATTACTACTTTTTTATTCTCTAAGTGGAGTATTTTTAAAAAAATTCTTAAAGATAAAAAAAAATTATTAATACTTTTTATTTCTGGTTTCTTAATATTTATTAATTGGGGTGTATGGATCTATGCCATAAGTGTTGATAAAATAATAGATGCTAGCTTTGGTTATTTTATAATGCCAATCATAAGTGTTTTCCTAGGTAATTCTTTCTTCAAGGAGCCGATCACAAAAAAAGGTAAAATTTCAATATTTTTAGTAATTATTTCAGTAAGCTATTTACTATTATTAGACTTTGATTCAATTCCATGGGTAGGTCTAATTGTAGCTTTGAGTTGGAGTTTTTATAATCTTTTGAGAAAAAAAATTAATGTTGAAACTGATATAGGTCTTCTTATAGAAAGTTTATATATACTTCCTTTTGTGTTAGTTGCATTTTTTTTTATAAGTATAAATAATTACAACGATTTCAGTCTATCAAATCCCTCTTTGATCCCATTATTAATGTTAGCAGGGCCAATGACGGTGATTCCACTTTTTTTGTATGTAAGGGGTGTTGAATTAGCAGGATTAGGACCAGCCGGAATGATTTTTTATATTACACCTACTTTGCAATTTATACTTGGTTTTTTCATTTATAATGAGCAATTTAATATAAATCAGTTAGTTAGTTTTATTTTAATATGGATTGCTGTATTTATATATTTGAAAGATATTTATGAAAAAAATTAAAATTTATATTTTTTTTCTTTTTGTTATCACAAATTTTAATGCTTTCGCTAATGAACCAGAATTTGAAGATTGGAAAGAGAAATTTAAATTAATTGCTTTAGAAAGAGGCGTGAGTCTGAGCACAATAGAAAATACTGTTGGTAAATCTTCTTTTTTAAAAAATGTTATTAAATATGATAGATACCAACCAGAATTTTATGAAGATACCAAAACATATGTTTCTAAAAGAGCTAATATTAAAAAAGTTAACTCTGGAATGAAAATCTATAACATAAACAAAAAAATAATTGATAAAATTACCAATGAATTTTCTGTAGATAAAGACTTACTCTTGTCACTGATGGGAATTGAAACGAATTTTGGTAATTATTTAGGAAAAATGGATATAGTTTCATCTTTAGCAACTTTAAGTTATGATAAAAGAAGAAGCGAATTTTTTACCACAGAACTAATAACTCTTCTAATTTTGTTCGATAATGGAATTATAAATCCAAATAATTATTTAGGATCATGGGCAGGTGCATTTGGTAATTTCCAATTTATGCCTTCTACTATTAAAAATTATGCAATTGATTATAATAAAGATCAAACTATAAATTTAAAGAGTATCGAAGACTCATTTGCATCTGCAGCAAATTACTTAAATAAAATTGGTTGGGATAATAGTGCACCATGTTTTTTCAAAGTTGAGCTTATTAATGAAACACCCCATAAATATCTAAATACATCCGCAAAACGAATAAAGCATAAAAATAAAATTTCCTATTTAAAAAAGTACATTAAAAATAATGAAATTCTTAATAATCTTGATAATTTAAAAGCAGCAATAGTAACCCCGGATTATGATATTATTCCAGAGGCAAATAAATTAACCCCAGCTTATGTAGTTTTTGAAAATTATGAATTAATTTTAAAATGGAATAGATCTTTAAGATTTGCATTAGCTGTATGCACATTGAAAAGTAAGTTTAAGAATGCAATTTAAATATATTTTTTACCTTATATTTTTAACTCTATTTGCTTGTGAGCATCATTCACAAAAAATAAATATTAAAAATAAACCGGAAGATAAAAAAGCTGTTGCTAAAGAAGAAGAAATTAAAGAAATTCCAGAAATAAATAAGAAAGAAGATGTAATTAATATTATTTATTCTAACAAAGGTTTTGCTTTAATATATAGTGAAGATCTAGGTAATTCATTAGAAAATAAATTAGATAATGCATCAATTAATATATTAAGTCCCAAACTTTCTAATGGAACACCGGTTAGAATAACAAATATAATAAATGGTAAATCGTTAATAACCGTAGTTCAAAATAAAACAGTTTTACCTATCTTTTACAATTCAGTAATTACTATGAGAATTGCTAGTGAATTATCAATAAATCCAAACGAACCTTATATATTTATTGAAACAATCAATTCTAATAATTTGTATGTTGCAAATGATGTAAAAACTTTTGATGAAGAAAAAGAGGTTGCCAACAAAGCCCCAGTAGACGACATAATGATTCAAAATATAAGTGTTAAGACAGAAAAAAAAGAATCTAACACTGAGAATTTTGTAACAAATTTTAATTATATAATTAAATTCGCAGATTTTTATTTTGAAGATTCAGCTATTATGTTAAAAAACAGGTTATTTGAAGAATATAATATTGAGAATATCTTAATCAAAAAGTTGTCACAAAATAATTTTAGAGTTTATAAAGGACCCTATAAAGATTTTGAAAAATTAAAGAAAGGATTTCATAACATCGAAAATCTTGAATTTGATAGTATTGAAATAATTAAATTATGAGTATTAAAAACTTGTCATTAATCATAATAATTTTATCGTTTCTGATAAAACCAGTTTTTGCTAACTTTGATGTAAATGCAAGAACCGCTATTGTCCAAGATTATTTGTCAGGCAAAATATTGTACGAAAAAGATGCTGATAGGCAAATATTTCCAGCTTCTATGACGAAAATTATGACTTCAATCATAGCTTTTGATTTACTTAAGAGTGGTGAATTGTCTTTAGATGATAAGTTTTTAGTTTCCGAAAATGCATGGAGATTGTCTCAAGCAGGATATTCCTCAATGTTTATAATGGTTGGAGATGAAATAAGCGTTGAAAATTTATTAAGAGGTATCATTGTTTCATCAGGTAATGATGCTTGCATCGCACTCGCCGAAGGTATTGCTGGAACAGAGGAAGAGTTTGCAATTATGATGACTGAAAAAGCCAGAGAAATTGGCATGGAAAGTACTAACTTTTCTAATTCATCAGGTATAAATGCTCCTGACAATTTATCAACTGTCAGAGATATACTAATTATGTCAAATTATTTGATAAAAAATTATCCTAACTTTTATGAATATTACAAAGAAACTGAATTTACATGGGATAGAACTGGAGGTGATCCAATTAAACAAGGTAATCGTAATCCTCTACTTTATAAAAATATTGGAGTTGATGGAATTAAAACAGGATATCTCGCGTATGAAAAATATTCACTAGCCTCAACTATAAAAAGAAATGAAAGAAGAATAATTGCAGTTGGGAGTGGTTTTGTATCAAAAAATTCAAGATCAAAAGAATCACTTAAACTGCTGACATATGGACTAACTAATTTCGACACAATTAATATTGCTAAAAAAGATGAAATATTTGATGAATTGGAAGTTTGGCAAGGTACTCAAAAAACAGTTAAATCCTATATTAGTGAAGACGTTTATCAAACAATTCCAAAAGCAAAGAAAAAATATTTAAAAGTTTTTGTTGATTATCAAGGTCCGCTTAAAGCTCCAATATTAAAAAATGATATAATAGGTAAAGTTAAAATTTCGTACAAAGATGAAAAAATAGGAGAATATGATCTATTAGCGTTAGAAGATGTAAAACGACAAAATATCTTTTCAAGATTTATTTCTTCAATAAATTTCCTTATATGGGGTGATGTCTAAAAATTCTCTAATAGTTTTTGAAGGTGTAGAGACATCTGGAAAATCCACTAATCTAAAAAAAACTATTAAATATTTCAAAAAAAAAAAAATTAAATATATTACTTTCCGTGAGCCTGGTGGCACTAAATTTTCTGAAAAATTAAGATCATTAATGTTAAATAAAAAATCGAAACTAAACATTAAAACTGATTTATTTTTGCTTATGGCTTCTAGATCAGAAAATATCGATAAAATTTTAAAAAAAAATTTTAAAAACAAAGTTATATTGATAGATAGGTTTATAGACTCGACTTTAGCATATCAGCATTATGGTATGGGTTTAGATAAAGATTTAATCTTAAAAATGAATAATTTTCTATTAGGCAATCTAAAACCAAACTTTACTTTTTTAAGTGTTGTTAATAAAAAGAATATGCTAAAGAGGCTCAAGTCTAGAAAAAATAATAATAAATATGATAATTTTAAATATAATTTTTATAATAAAGTTCAAAAAGGCTTTTTAAAAATAGCAAATGAAAATAAATCTAAATATTTAATATTAGATAGCAACAAAGATAATTTAAAAATTATTGAAAATAAATTAATTAATAAAATAAAGAAAATTTTAAATAAATGAGTGTAACTAGCAAATTAATTGGTCATAAAACTCTATTTAATAATTTAATATACCTAGATCAAATACAAAAATTCCCAAATAAGATTTTAATAAATGGTCCTAAAGGTATAGGTAAAAAAATTTTAATTAATCATTTTTTAAATTATTTATATTCAAAGAATAACCATAAAATGTATGATTTAAAAAAAAATGAATACAAATTTAATAATAATTTATCTAAGCTAATATCTACTAACTCACATACTAATATTTTTAAAATTAAAAAAAAAAAAGATAAAAAAATAATTGATATTGATCAAATTAGAGAGATGATTCAATTTACTAATCAAACTTCTTTTAATAATGATAGGAAAATTATTATAATTGAAGATATTAATCTATTGGGTATTAATTCTGCTAATGCTCTACTTAAATCTATAGAGGAACCTAATAACAAAACATATTATATTTTAATAAATAATTCTGAATTTAAAACTTTAGAAACAATTAAATCAAGATGTTTAGAATTTAAATCAAATTTGTTAAATTCAGAGGTAATTAAGATTGTGAATCATTATTTTAATAGTGATATTTATAAGGATATTAACTTAGACTTTATTAACAATTACAATTCTCCATCATTTTTAATATCATTGGTGAATTTTCTAGAAACTAATGATTTATCTATAAAAGAGTGTAAAATTGAAGATTTATTAATCTACGTAGTTAAAAATAAATCATATACATCTGATGAATTTATTAGAGAATACTTGAATTTATTTATTGAACTTTTTTTCTACAAAAATATAAATAATTCTAAGAAAATTTCATTTAAAATTAAAAAGTATTTTTATATAAAGCTTTATTTTGTTAAAAAATATAATTTAGATTTTGAATCATTCTTTCTTGAATTTAACGACAAATTATTAAGTGAATAAAAATTACTACATTACTACACCAATATATTATCCATCTGCAAAGCCACATATGGGTCATGCATATTCAAGTATTATCGCTGATTTTTTTGCAAGATTAAAAAGAATACAAGGTTTTAATGTTTATTTTTTAACTGGCACAGATGAGCATGGGCAGAAAATACAACGTGCTGCTGAAGAAAAAAAAATGGATCCATTATTATTTTGCGATGAAATTAGTAAAACTTTCAGAGATTTATCTGACATATTAAACTTGTCAAATAACGATTTTATAAGAACTACAGAGTCTAGACATGCTAAATCTGTTGAAAATCTTTGGAGTATTTTAGAAAAAAAAGATGAAATTTACTTATCAAAGTACTCAGGTTGGTATTCTGTCTCAGATGAAGCGTTTTACACAGAAAGTGAAATTGAAGATACAAATGGTACAAAAAAAGCAATTACTTCAGGATCTAAAGTAGAGTGGGTAGAGGAAGAGTCTTATTTTTTTAGATTATCAAGTTGGCAAGATAAATTGATAGAGTTTTATAATAAAAATCCAGATTTTATACTACCTGAAACAAGAAAAAATGAAGTTGTCAGTTTTGTTAAGTCAGGATTAAAAGATTTATCCGTCAGTAGAAAATCATTTAATTGGGGAATAAAAGTTCCTTCTAATAAAGATCATGTTATTTATGTTTGGTTGGATGCTTTAACAAATTATCTAAGTGCTTTAAATTATCCAAACGAAAGTGATGATTTGTACAAATCTTTTTGGCCTGCAGATCTTCATCTTATTGGAAAAGATATACTAAGATTTCATGCCATTTATTGGCCAGCTTTCCTATTAGCTGCCGATATAAAACCACCAAAAAGAGTATTTGGTCATGGATGGATACTCTCAGGTGATGAAAAAATGTCAAAATCTAAAGGCAATATCTTAGACCCACTTGAAATTATAGATACATATGGTTTAGATCCTTTAAGATATTATTTAATTAAAGAAGTTTCTTTTGGCAATGATGGAAATATTTCACAAGAAAAATTAGAGTCTTGTATAAATAGTGATTTAGCTAACAATTATGGAAATCTTTGCCAAAGGGTTCTAGCTTTTTGCGATAAAAATTCTAACTTTGAAATACCTGATAATGATATCTTTAGAGATGATGATAAATTGATCTTAGATGAATATTCTAAACATTATGACAATTTAATAAAATATTCTGATAATCAGGATGTAAATTTATATATAAATTTTATTGTTGAACAGTTATTTGCAGCAAATAAATATTTTAATGACCAGGAACCTTGGAAAAAAAAAAATGATAAATTAAGGATGAATACTATTATCTATGTTGCATTGGAGCTAATAAGAAAAGTAACCATCTTATTATATCCTATAATACCAAGTTCATCTCTCAAAGTTTTAGAAATATTTGGTATAAAGGAAGATAGAATTAATTTTGAGACAATTAAGGAAAATAATTATTTAAAGAAAGGTCTTAAATTAAATAAATTAGATATATTGTTCAAAAAAATTGAAAAAAAATGATTGATTCACACTGTCACCTAGATCATGAACCCTTAGTTAAAAATATTGAAGACGTCTTATCAAGATGTAAAAAGGAGGGTATTAGTAAAGTGCTTACTATATCTACAACATCATTAGGTTTTCCAAAAATTATAGAAATTGTAAACAAGGATTTAATGATATATGGCACTTTTGGTATCCATCCCCATGAAACAAATACAGACCAATTATCAAAAGATGAAATAATAAAAAAAATTAATTCAAATGATAAAATTATTGGAGTAGGGGAGTCAGGATTAGATTTTTATTACAATAATAGTCATAAAGATAAACAAATTAAAAGTTTTAAAAATCATATCGATGCTGCATTAGAATTAGACATACCTTTAATTGTACATTCTAGAAATGCTGAAACTGAAACATATGAAATATTAAAAAAATCAGACAAGAATTTAAAAATACTCATGCATTGTTTCACAGGCTCACTACCATTTGCTTTAAAATTAATGGAGCTTAATTCATATTTTTCAGCTAGCGGCATTATTACATTTAAAAATAGCAATGAACTTCAAAATACGTTTAAACAGTTGCCTTTAGAAAGATTACTAATTGAAACAGACAGTCCTTTTTTAGCACCTGAGCCAATGAGAGGTAAGAAAAATGAACCATCCTTTGTGCGATATATCTTAAAAAAACTTTCAGAGTTAAAAAATATTAATTATAAAGATCTTGATAAAATAACAACAAAAAATTTTAATAGATTATTTTTTAACCAATGAGCTTAAAATTTACTATTTTAGGTTGTGGAAGTTCTTTAGGTATACCAAGGATTGATGGTTTTTATGGAAATTGTGACCCTAAGAATAAAAAAAATATACGATCAAGATGTTCAGCTTTAATAAGTTCAAAAAACCTAAATATTCTAATTGATACATCTCCAGATTTAAAATCTCAACTACTAAAAAATAAAATTAAAAATATTGATACAGTTTTTTATACCCATTCTCACGCTGACCAAACACATGGAATTAATGAATTAAGGGTTTTTTCTTTAAAAAATAAAAAAAAAATACCAATTTATGCAGATGTAATTACAAAGAAAAATCTTCAAAATACTTTTGGTTATTGTTTTAAAGATTTTAAAAATTATCCATCAATCCTTGATGCTAATACTTTAAAGTCCAAACATATATTAAAAGATGCAAATACAAAAATTATAATAAAATCTTTAAAAGTTCATCATGGTTCAATAAAAAGTATTTGCTATATAATAAATAATAAATGTGCTTATGCACCAGATGTAAATCAGATAGATAATAAAGATTTAAAATATCTTAAAAACTTAAAATATCTTATTGTAGATTGTTTAAGGTATAAATTTCACCCAACACACTTTAATTTAGATGATATTTTAAAATTGATAAATAAAATCAAGCCAAAGAATACAATTCTAACAAATTTAAGTAATGAAATTGACTATAAAGAAGTAAAAAAATTTTTACCTAAAAATGTAATTCCTGCATATGATGGATTAACAGTATTAATCTAATAAACTCTCAATTTTTTTTATAATTTTACTTGATGTTGGGTTTGTTAAAGATGCATAAGTATCCTCAATTTTACCCTCTTTGTTTATTAAAATTTTATAAAAATTCCATTTTGGTATAGCAGATTTTCCGTAGTTTTCTTTTGCCCATTTATAAATTTCATGCGCTTTATCACCCTTTACATTAGTTATTTCGGTAAGTGGAAAGTTAATATTAAATTTAACCTCACAAAAGTCTTTAACATCATCATTATTTTTTTTTTCTTGATTAAAAGAATTTGATGGTATTCCAAGCACAACTAGTCCTTTGTCTTGATATTCATCCCATAATTCTTGCATGTCGTCATATTGATTAGTAAATCCACAATAACTAGCAGTATTTACAATCAATACTGGCTTTCCTCTAAAATCATTTAAATCGATTACATCGCCAGAAATACTATTTATTTTAAAGTCATAAAAGACTTTTTTATAATCTGCATGTGATACATTTTTAAAAAAAAACATAATTATCGTTACTCCAATTATTATTAGATTTTTCATTATTTTAATTATTTATTTGGTGTAAGTAATATTAAAAAGTAACCAAATAAAGTGGATAATAATGACCCAGTTAGAACCCCGATTTTTACACCATCCATGTATTGCATACTTTCAGCAAATGCTAAATTTCCAACAAATAAACTCATTGTAAAACCAATTCCAGTTAAAACACCGACGCCATAAAAATTATACCAGCTTGTATTACTTGGCATTTGGGCAATCTTTAATTTAATTGAGATGTATGAAAAAACAAAAACTCCTAATTGTTTTCCAACAAATAAACCTAAAACTATTCCTAATGGAACTTTATCTAGCAAAGATGAAAAGGATAAACCTTCTAATGACACACCTGCATTTGCAAAGGCAAATATAGGCATTATTCCAAATGCAACATAAGGACTTATTGCATGCTCTACCTTAATTAAAAGCGAGAAATCTTTATCTTTTTTTCTATGTGGGATTGTCATTGCAAGTAGTACACCGGCAATAGTTGCATGAATTCCTGAGTTATGAGTAAAATCCCATAAGAAAATCCCCACTATCAGATAAGGTAGAAATTTTTTTATATTAAATTTATTTATAACTAATAGAATAGTAAATGCTAACAACATCAAAGATAAATATTTAATACTTAAATCACCAGAATAAAATAGCGCTATAATAACGATTGCTCCTAAATCATCTATAATTGCTAAAGCCGTCAGAAAAACTTTTAGTGATAGAGGCACTCTCTTACCCAATAACGATAATACACCTAAAGAAAAGGCTATATCTGTAGCAGAAGGTATTGCCCAACCTTTTAACGTTTCTCCATCTCCTAGGTTTATAAATACATATATTAATGCAGGGACTAACATTCCACCAACTGCTGCTATTATAGGAAGCAGAGCTTGTTTAATATTAGATAACTCTCCTTGTAAAAATTCTCTTTTAATTTCAAGCGTTACAAAAAAGAAAAAAATTGCCATTAGTGCATCGTTAATCCAATGCAAAACAGAAAGCTTAAGACCAAAATTATTTATCCCAATGAATAAATATCTTTCTAGTGTTGAAAAATATAAATTAGATAACTCAGAATTACTAATAAATAATGCTATTACAGCTGCAAAAAGAAGCACTATTCCACTTGCGGCCTCAAGTTTAAAAAATGCTGTAAATCCTTTTGTAATTTTTTGAATCATACTTAGTTAGTAAGATCTTTTATAAAAAGTCTGAAATCTAAAAGAGTTTCGTAAAAGTTATCAAGAAGGGGAGTTATGCCTGGAAATACATTGGATAGATAAGACTTAAATGTATCTAATAAAAATATAAGACCTAGCAGAGAAATAATAACCACAATTAAATAAACTAATATCATCTTTGTTTTTCCCTGTTTTTTTTCATTTTCCTTTTTATCTTTTATATAATTTTCTTCATCTTCCGTGTTCTCTTCAGATGCCACGCCTTTATTTATATCAGTTAAATTTTCATCATTTATCTCTTGATTATGCTCTACGTCTATTTTTTCTTCAGAACTATTAGTACCTAAATTACTATCATTGTCTTTAGGTATTTTTAAATTATCAATACTCTTTTTTATTTGAGTCTTATAATGCCAAATATGATCACAGTTGCTACATTTAAGAGACCTGCCATTTTCTGGTATTAATTTTTTATCAAGATTGAATTTTTTACTACAATTGGGACATTCTATGATCATATGATCTCTTATAGCATTAAATATCAAATTTATTAGAAATTTGTAATCAATATAACCTTTGAATTTTCCTTTATCTGCTGTATTAGTACTGCAATCGGGGCGTAGCGCAGCCTGGTAGCGCATCTGGTTTGGGACCAGAGGGTCGCAGGTTCAAATCCTGCCGCCCCGACCATTAATTATGAAAAAAGCTAAAATTTACAAACCTTCTAAAACAGCTATGCAATCAGGTTTAAAAAAATTTGACAAATGGATAATTGAATTTATTACAGAAGATCCAGGCAAAAATCCACTTATGGGATGGGAAAGTTCTTCAGACACATATTCAGAATTAAACTTAGAATTTAAATCTAAAGATTTAGCCATAGAGTATGCTAAAAAAAACAATATTCTTTTTGAAGTTATAGATCCACAAAAAAGAAAGATAACCAAAAAATCATACGCAGATAACTTTATAAAATAATGTTTAGATTTTTTTTTATAAAAAAGTGGTATCTATGGTCTTGGATAGGGTCATTAATTATTTTATCGTCTCTTTGGGTGCAAGTAAAAATTGATGTAAAAATAAATGAATGGTTTGGTGAATTTTATGACATGATCCAAAAAGCACTTGGCAAGCCAAATGCTATCACAATTGATGAATATTGGGCTAGTCTATTTTCGTTTATAATACTTGCGGCTATGTATGTTGGTGTTGCTGTTGTTGTTAGTTATTTCACATCTCATTACTTGTTTAGATGGAGAACAGCTATGGTTGAATATTATCATAGTGTTTATGAAAAAGCTCGAAAGATTGAAGGAGCATCTCAAAGAGTTCAAGAAGATACTATAAAATTCTCAAGAATAATGGAGTCTCTAGGCACAAGTTTAATTGAGGCAATTATGATACTCGTGGAGTTTATGCCAATATTATTTGGCTTAAGTATAGGGATTCCTATATTTTTTTTTGGAGATTGGGAGTATGGATTAATTGTAGGAGCCCTTATTTGGTCAATTGGGGGAACAATTTTCCTAATTATTTTGGGTTTAATTTTAAGACTAGTAGGTGTTGAATATGATCTGCAAAAAAAAGAGGCTGCTTATAGAAAAATCTTAGTTATAGCTGAAGATGATGGAACAGTAAGACCAAAATCAATAGAGGAGTTATTTGATGATGTAAGAGGAATTCATTTTCTTAGTTATATAAGATATCTATATTTTAATATTGGCAGGATAGCTTATTTACAAGCTAATGTACTATCAGCATATATTTTTCTTGCACCAGCTATTGTTGCTGGTGCTGTTACACTTGGAGTAATGCAGCAAATTATAAGGGCTTTTGGACGTGTAGAAGGATCAATGCAGTATATTTTAAAAGCATGGCCTACCATCATAGAACTAGCAAGTGTTTATAAAAGATTGAGAGAATTTGAATATAAGTTAGAAGCAGAAGATAAAGGAAGCGAAAGTGAATTTAAAACATAATTAATGAAATTATCTCTTGAATTATTAAACAATCTTACAGAAATAACCTCAAACTCAGCAATCGCTTGTTATCCATATATTGGAAAGAATGAAAAAATATTAGCAGATAAAGCTGCAACTGATGTTATGAGAGATCAGCTTAATAAATTAAATATTAAGGGCAAAGTAGTAATAGGTGAGGGTGAGCTTGATGAAGCGCCTATGCTTTATATAGGCGAAGAAATAGGTAACGGATATGGACCAGAGATAGATATTGCAGTTGATCCGGTTGAAGGAACAAATTTTGTTGCAAAAAATTTACCTGGATCTATGTCAGTTTTAGCAGTTGCAGAAAAAGGTAATTTGATGAATGCACCAGAAACCTATATGGATAAAATTGCTACAGGAAATCATATTCCTAAAGGCTCGATAGATATTGATTTTACAGTTGAAAAAAATATCAATATTTATTCTGAAATAACATCTAAAAAAAACTCAGAAATTACAGTTTGTATTCTCAATAGACCTAGACATAATAAAATTATAAGTGAATTAAAAAGGTTAAATATAAATATAAAATTTATAACCGATGGTGATATATCTGGAGCATTACTAGTATCTGATAAAAAGTTTAATGTAGATATTTTTATGGGTATTGGCGGGGGTCCTGAGGGTGTAATAGCCGCTGCCGCTTTAGACTCATTAGATTGTAATTTTCAAGGTCGCTTTATATTTAAAACAGAGGAAGATAAAAAAAGAGCCAAAAAAATGGGTATAGTAGATTTAAACAAAAAATATGAAATTCATGAAATAGTGAAAGGTGAAAGTATTTTTTGCGCCACAGGTATTACATCAGGAGATTTAATGAATGGTGTAATTAAAACAAAGGATAATTATATAACTGAGACAATTATTACTTACAATAAATCTGATTTAGAACTTGTTAAAAAAGTTGTTTCACTTACTTGATTAAATGAAAAAATTACAATAAAAGACGCAACACTGGTCCCTTCGTCTATCGGTTAGGACACATGGTTTTCATCCATGAAAGAGGGGTTCGATTCCCCTAGGGACCGCCATTATTTTCTACGTCTAGTAGGAGCATTAACTTTCTCTCTCAATGTAGACAAAATGTCATACACAAAACTTTTTTCTTTAAATTGCTTAAATGTTTTTTCTTCAGCAATTTTTATATCATTCATATCATCGACATTTAACAAATGTTTATTTTTTACTAATCCCATTTCATTAAATTCTAAAATAATGATATTATTTTCTGAAATTATTTTTCTGCCTAATTTAAATAATGATTGATTAGTCTTTTTTCTCTCAATATATAACCACATATTATCAAATTTACTAATTGTTGAGGGTGGGCCAATAATTTTTCTTACATCATTTTTGTTAGATTTGAAAAGTTCAATTTTATCTATTTTACTTTCGATAAATCTTGATCCATGTATATTAGAAACTTTATTTATTGAACAATTCAGTGTAAGTAGAAATATAAAAGATAATTTTATTATTTTCATATGAAAAATGATTTTGATCAAATTTACAATAATTTAATTAAATTGACTAGGAATAAAAATCTTTATCTGAATTTGAGAAATAAAGATACTTTTTCTGATAGATTAATTATACTTTTGTTTCATTTAAGTTTTTTTTTAAAATATTATAAACATCAACTTTCTAAAAATGAAGCTCAAGATTTATTTGATTTTATAATTAAGCAAATAGAACTTTCTATAAGAGAAATAGGTTACGGTGACGTTTCTGTAAATAAAAAAATGAAAGATTATGTAAATCTATTTTATTCAATATTGGAAAAAGTTGATAATTGGGAGCTACAAGAAAAAAATCAAAAATCAATTTTAATTGGTAAATTTATGAATATAAAAGAAGATAATGATTATTTTATTACTTATTTCGATAAATATAGAGAATTTTTATTAAAAAACTCTTTTAAAATCTTTACAAAAGATATAATAGAACTAGAGTTTTAATTATGGCTGTACCTAAACGCAAAACCACTAAATCGAGAGCTGGCAAAAGACGATCTCATTTAAGAATATCAACGAAAAATATTGTTGAGGATAAAAAATCTGGTGAGTATAGATTATCTCATCATTTGGATTTGAAAACAGGAACATATAAAGGCAGACAAGTTTTAGATCCAAAAGAATAGTTTTTTTATGAATAACCCAATAATTATTGCCATTGATGCAATGGGAGGTGATAATTCCCCCAATAAAATTATTGAAGGTATAAATATTCATTCAAAATCTGCAGAAAATATTAAATACAAAATTTTTGGTGATAAAAATTTAATTTTTCCTTTAATTAAAAAATACAATATTAAAAACAGTATATATGATTTGATTCATACAGATAAAATTGTTCATGGTGAAGACACAGCTTTATCAGCTGCAAAAAGAGGTAAAGATACAAGTTTGTGGCTTTCAATAGAATCTTTAAAAAAAGATGATGCACAGGCAATTGTTTCAGCAGGAAATACAGGGGCTCTTTTTTTAATATCAAAACTAAATCTAAAAATGATTGAAAATATTGACAAGCCAGCCTTATCCGCACTATGGCCAAGTAAAAAAGGAATGAATGTAGTTTTAGATTTGGGAGCTAATATTGAATGCAATTCAAAAAATTTAGTTGATTTTTCTATAATGGGATCAGCGTTACACAAAGCTCTTTTCAATAAAGATAAACCCAAAGTTGCTTTATTAAATATTGGTTCAGAAGAATTAAAAGGTAATGCTGTTATCAAAGATACCTATCAATTATTATCTGAAAAAAAATATAATTTGTTCGATTTTAAAGGCTATATAGAAGGGAATAATATTATGGAGGGTGATGTTAACGTTATAGTTTCAGATGGATTTACAGGAAATATAGCTTTAAAAACTGCAGAAGGTACATCAAATTTTATTATTAGTGAATTAAAGAAAGCTTTTAATGAATCACTATCCGGAAAAGTTTCATCTTTAATTAATTATCGTAATTTAAAAAAATTTAAAGATAAGCTTGATCCAAGACTATACAATGGAGCAATTTTACTTGGTTTAAACAAACCAGTTATTAAAAGTCATGGATCTACAGATTCAATTGGATTTGCAAACTCCTTAAAAGTGTGTGAAAAAATAATTAAAGGTAAACTCATTGACCAAATTAACAACAATATTAATTAAGTGAGAATTAATTTAACAAAGAAAGATATTATAAATTCTATTTATATGCAGATAGGATTTTCAAAGAAAATCAATGAAAACTTGTTAGAAGACATATTTGAAATAATTTTAATTAATATAATCAAATATCATAAAGTTAAAATTTCAAAATTTGGCACATTTACTCTAAGAAAAAAAAAAGCTAGATTTGGAAGAAATCCTAAGACAAACGAAAAAAAAGTTATTAATGAAAGAAATGTGATATTATTTAAAGCATCAAAAGAATTTAAACAATATATAAATAGGAATGAACAAATTAAAGAATAATACTAAATATAAAACAATTGGACAAGTAGCTAGAATTTTAAATTTAATAAATAAAAATACTGGCACATTATCAACACATACGATCCGTTTTTGGGAGAAAGAATTTAGACAAATTAAACCAAAGACTTTTTCAGGAAATAGAAGATATTACGACGAAAATACAATAAATATCATAAAGAAAATTAAATACTTATTAAAAGATAAAGGTATGACATTAAACGGAGTGAAAAAGGTTTTAAACTCTAAAGATTCAGATATTGACGTATTGTATAATACCACTATAAAACAAAAAAGTATGATCAAATCAAAAATAAATAAAATAAAAGATATTTTATCAACTATAAAAAATAAAAATGGCTAAAAAAACGCATGTTAAAGTAAGACTAGTACCTGAGGCTAAACCAGATAGTCCATTCTTTTATTATGTTAAAAAACCGGCTGGTGGAGAGAAGGCTAAAATTAAATTAAAAGCAAAAAAATATAATCCTTCTTCAAGAAAACATGAGGTGTTTGTTGAAAAAAAGCTTCCGCCTCATAGTAAATAAATTACTTATTTTTTATAAAAGTTTCTTCTTTCGAAATCGATATAAGCGTAAATCATATTCTTCCAAATTTTATTTGTAATTTTTGGATCAATTTTATGTTTAATTGATTTTTTTTTTATGTTTTTTAGTATTAAATTAATCCTTTTTTGGTCAACGATTTGGTTTTTTTTTTCTTTAAGAGCCAAAACTCTTTTAACCAAATTAGTTCTTTTCTTAATAATTTTTATTAATACATTGTCTAATTTATCTAGTTCTTTTCTTATTTTACTGAGTTTTTGTTTTTTTAATGGCGACATTTATATAATTGGATAATTCAAAAATTATTATATTTATCCCTCTATGTATACTGAAAATCTGAAAGTTAGTAACCAAATATCTATATGGCTTATAAGCATGTTTTGGATGATTTCAGCGATGATTGTTGTTGGAGGTTTAACAAGATTAACTGACTCTGGTTTATCAATTACAGAATGGCAATTATTCTCAGGTTTCTTTCCACCATTTAATAATTCTCAATGGAATATGTATTTTGATTTATATAAAGAGATACCTGAATTTAAATTACAAAATTATGATATGACTATGAGAGAATTTAAAGTTATCTTTTGGTGGGAATGGGCTCACAGATTTATGGGTAGGTTAATAGGTTTAGCTTTTCTAATACCGCTAATATATTTCACATTTAAAATTAAATTTAAAAAATTAATAGACTTTTATTTTATCTTTGCCTTAATATGTTTTCAAGGATTTATAGGATGGTATATGGTTAGTAGTGGTCTTATAGATAGAGTAGATGTTAGTCATTTTAGATTATCAGTACATTTATTGGTGGCTTTTCTTATTTTGTCTTTAATTTTCTGGAGTTATTTAAAAACAAAAGTTAAAAACAATTTTCAAAGTACAATAAATATAATATTTCCATTAAGTTTTCTATTTTTAGTCTTTTTACAAATTTCTATTGGTGCATTCGTTTCAGGAATGGATGCAGGTAAAATTTATAATTCCTGGCCATTAATGGGTAACTCAATTTTTCCAAATGATAATAGTGTTGTTAATTTATTTAAATTATCTGCTTTTAGTGATCCATCATTGGTACAATTTATACATAGAAAGTTAGCTTATTTAATAGGATTATTTTATTTTTTTTTATTATTTTATATCTATAGGAATAAAAAAAAAGATTTATATAAATCAATTAACATTTTGGGATTTTTTATAATTTTGCAAATTGTTTTAGGAATTTTTACTTTATTATATGGTGCACAGATATTAATTGCATCTATGCACCAAATAAGTTCTATTTTTTTAGTAGCGTCTTGTATCTATTTTTTATTTTTAAACACAAAATCTAACTTACAGCTTTCAAGCTAGGTTTTCCAGAAGCTCCTAAAGCTTGATCAAGATCTGCTATGATGTCATCCGGATGTTCAATTCCGATTGACAATCTTACATATCCAGGTGTTACACCTGCTGCTAAAAGCTCCTCTTCAGTTAATTGACTGTGAGTAGTAGTTGCTGGATGTATAGCTAAGCTTCTAGCATCTCCGATATTTGCAACATGGTAAAACATTTTTAATGATTCAATAAATTTTTTACCTGCCTCAACACCACCTTTAACCTCGATACCTACCAATGCTCCATTTCCTCCTTTAAGATATTTTTTACATCTTTCACCAACTTCTCCCTCATGAAGACTAGGGTAGATAACTCTTTCAACATTTTTATGTTTTTTCAAAAAATCAACTGTTTTTTGAGCATTAGAACAATGTTGTTTCATTCTTAATGGAACAGTTTCAAGACCTTGTATTATTCCCCATGCGTTATCCGGAGCTAATGGAGCACCCAGATCTCTTAATAGACACACACGAGCTCTAACTACAAACGAAACATTTGCTCCAGTTAATTGTGGAACAACCTGACCCCACACAGCTCCACCATAACTAGCATCTGGCTCATTAAATAAAGGTTGTCTTTTTGGATCTTTAGTCCAATCAAAATTACCTCCATCTACAACGCAACCTCCAATAACTGTACCATGTCCTCCAATAAATTTAGTCAGCGAGTGAACAACTACTGCTGCACCATGTTCAAGTGGTTTGCAGATTACTGGAGAAGCAGTATTATCCATTATTAGTGGTATGCTATACTTTCTACCTATATCTGAAACCTCTTTTATCGGAAATACTCTTAAATAAGGATTGGGTAAAGTTTCTGCATAAAAACATCTTGTTTTATCATCTATTAGTTTTTCGAAATTGCTTGGGTCAGACGGATCTGCATATCTGCACTCAATACCTAGCTTTTTTAAAGTATGAGTAAATAAGTTTACTGTACCACCATACAAATCAGTTGAACTAATAAAGTTATCTCCTGATTGACAACAGTTTAAAATTGCAAATGTAGATGCAGCTTGTCCTGATCCTACACTAACACATGCTAAACCACCCTCTAATGCTGCTACTCTTTTTTCTAGCACATCATTAGTTGGGTTCATCATTCTTGTATAAATGTTACCAAATTCTTTCAGTGCAAATAAATTTGCTGCATGATCTGTGTCATTAAATTGAAATGAAGTTGTTCTATAAACAGGAACAGCTACTGCTGTAGTTGCAGGATCACTTCTATAATCACCTCCGTGCAACGCTATTGTTTCTGGATTTTTATTTTTGCTCATTTTTCCCCTATATTGTTATTTATTCATATTAAACTAAAAGGGAAAAATACAATCAAGCTTTTTTTTAACTTGATAATGGGGGGTAATTAGTTGTTATAAACTTTTTCAGAACTGTTAAAACTCTATCTGCTTCTTCTAACAACATCATATGTCCGCAATTATCTATAATATCAACTCGACTACCATCTATTAATGAAGCTAATTTTTTTCCCTCTTTAACAGGGCACATTTTATCATCAGTTGCTAAAATTGATAGAGTAGGACATTTAATTTTTTTTGCTGCCTCAAATCCATTTTTGTAATTATCACAAGCTCTGAAATCTACACCTAATGTATTCTGTATTGTTCTAGATTTTGCAAGCATTGTTCCTGTGTTAATATGGTAAAGACCAGGTACTGGATGACCACCAAAATGACCAGCTGGACCATGTGCCCAATCCATCATTAAATCTACTGCTTTAGGATCATTATTCTCAGCTAGTGAAAGCAACTCTGGGTTCATTGGTATAGCGCCAGCTCCACCCATCAAACTCAAAGTTTTAATTTTACTAGGATATCTTGATGTACATTCTACTGTTACCAAACATCCTTGTGAGTGTCCTACTAAGGAAGCTTTTTTGTGACCAACAGCATCGATTACATCACTTACCCAATCTGCCATTTCCTCAATTGATTTAAGGCTTTCACCGCTAGATAAGCCATGACCGGGTAGATCAACTGCTAAAGAGTTATACCCATGAAAAGCAAAATATCTTGTTTGAAGAACCCAGGTCATATGGGTTAAACCACTTCCATGGACAAATACAATTAATGGTTTTTTTTTATCGAACGGTCTTCCACCAGTGGATGCGAAAACCTCATGCCCATTTACTTTGAATTTCATTGATTTGAAACAAGTCTTGGTTTTCTTGCTGCTCTAAAACCAATCTCGAAATCATTTTTTATATCATCAATATCTTCAATACCAACTGACAATCTAATCATGTCGTGGGACAACCCAGCAAACTTCAAAGTTGCCTCATCCATTTGCGAGTGGGTTCCAGATGCAGGATGAATAACTAAAGTCCTTGTATCGCCTACATTTGCCAAATGTGATGCTAATTTTACGTTATTAATAAATGCTACGCCAGCATCTTTTCCACCTTTAATGCCAAACGCAATCATTGAACCTCTTCCATTCGGTAAAAGTTTTTTTGCTAATTCATGATCTGGATGATCTGGGACACTTGGATGTGATACCCAAGCAACACTCTCATGTTTTGATAAATATTTAACCATTTCCTCTGCATTGGAACAATGTTTTTTCATTCTTACTGATAAAGTTTCTATACCTTGCAATACATTCCATGCATTCTGAGGACTTAAACAAGGACCAAAATCTCTCATACCCTCAGCTCTAGCTTTCATAGTAAATGCTGTTGGACCAAATTCTTCTGCAAAAGATAAACCATGATATCCCTCATATGGTTTTGTCATTGTTGGAAATTTATCATTTTGCATCCAATCAAATTTTCCACCTTCAACTAATATTCCTGCCATTGAAGATCCATGTCCTGCCATCCATTTTGTTAGTGAATGAATTACTATATCTGCGCCATGCTCAAAAGGTTTACATAAATAAGGTGTTTGATAAGTTGCATCAACCATCAATGGAATTCCAGCATCATGAGCGATTTTAGCAATTTCAGGCATGTTCATTATTTCGTTACCCGGATTTCCAACCAGTTCTCCAAAAATACCTTTTGTATTTTTTTGAATTGCTTTCTTAAATCCTTCAGTATCTCTCGGTTTAACAAATGTACATTTAATTCCAAATTTAGGTAAGGTTAATCTAAATAAGTTTACAGTTCCTCCATATAATTGAGATGATACAACTAAATGATCACCTGCTTCACACAATGTCATTACTGTCAAAAATATTGCACTCATTCCTGAAGATGTGGCTAATGCTGCTGTACCACCTTCAAGTGAAGCAACTCTTTCTTCTAATACACCTACAGTTGGATTTGAAATTCTACTATAAATATGTCCACCTCTTTCTAAATTAAAAAGAGCAGCTGCGTGATCGACATCATCAAAAAGGTAAGATGTGGTTTGATATATTGGTACTTGTCTTGATCCAGCATTTTTGTGTGGCTGATAACCAGCATGTAAGCTAAGGGTATCAAATTTATACGTATTTGGTTTCAATTCTTTTTTTTTATCACTCATTAGGCTCCTTTAATTTGTAATTTTGTGAATTCGTTTTTATCATCCTTATTATTACTAATAAATGGTCATAATTCAATCAACCATTCAGTTCAAATAAAATATAATAATTTGACAATATATGTAATTATAAGTATTAATCCCGCATTCATGACAAAGTTTGTTAAAAAAGATGAGATAAATAGCGAGTGGTTTGAAATAGATGCCAGAGGAGCAGTTGTCGGTAGACTAGCAACAGTTGTATCAAAAATTATAAGAGGGAAGAATAAAACAACATATACTCCACACATGGACCATGGAGATTTTGTTGTTATCAAAAATGTAGACCAAATTAAATTTACGGGAAATAAATTTCAAAATAAAAAATATTACAGACACACTGGATACCCCGGGGGTATTAAAGAAATAACACCTGAAAAGTTGAGTGAAAAAAAACCTGGTGAAGTATTAAAATTAGCTGTTAAAAGAATGTTGCCTTCAGGTGCACTAGGGAAAAAACAATTAACAAAACTAAAAATTTATTCTGGTGAAGAACACCCTCACACTGCTCAAAATCCAAAAATAATTGAAATCGGTAAACTTAATCAAAAAAACATTATAAGAAATTAATATGGAAACATCTCAAACATCTTCACCAAAAATAAAATTAGACTTTAAAGATAGCAAATACGCTACTGGAAGAAGAAAAAAATCGATTGCTAAAGTTTGGTTGAAAAAGGGTTCTGGAAAGTTTTATGTTAATGGAAAATTGCTAAATGATTATTTTCCAAGAGCCAATCATGTAATGCAAATTTTAAGACCATTTGAGATCATTAACCAACCAACAGACTATGATGTTAGGTCTAAAGTCTTAGGTGGAGGCCAAACTGGTCAAGCTGGCGCATTAGTTCATGGCATATCAAGAGCTTTATTAAAATTTGATGAGACCTTAAAATCAACTTTACGTAAAGAAAAACTCACAACAAGAGATTCAAGATCTGTAGAGAGAAAAAAACCAGGTAGAGCAAAAGCAAGAAAAAGCTATCAGTTTTCTAAAAGATAATTTCTTTTTAAATTTCAACTGTTATATTAAATTATGAGCAAGAAAAATG
>CABZCA010000013.1 GCA_902524115.1 uncultured Pelagibacteraceae bacterium
GGGGATTCTGCATCAGGGCCAGAAGAAAAACTTTTAAGATCAATTTTTGGTGAAAAGGCAATAGACGTGACTGATACATCTCTTAAAATGCCAAGTGGAAGTGGCGGTATTGTTGTTGATGTAAGAGTATTTAATAGGCACGGGATTGAAAAAGATGAAAGATCAATAACGATTGAGAGAGCTGAAATAGAAAGTGTTCAACAAGATAAAAACGTTGAGGAAGAAATTCTTGAGAGAAGCATTAAACAAAGAGCCACTCCAATATTACAAAATATCAAAATTACTAAAAAGATTAAAAATTATGATTTAGGATCAAATCTAAATGAAGAAATGATTTCTAGTTTATCAATTTCAGATTTATTTAAAATTTCAATTGAGGATGAAAGAAAAAGTGTTGATTTGCTTAAACTTAAATCTCAGTATGAAAATGCAAAAAAAGATATTCAAGAGAGATTTGAAGATAAAGTTTTAAAAATAAGACAAGGAGACGATTTATTACCGAGTGTAATGAAAATGGTGAAAGTTTTTGTTGCTATTAAAAGAAGACTTAGACCAGGTGACAAAATGTCAGGAAGGCATGGAAACAAAGGTGTAGTGAGTAAAATTGTTCCAGTAGAAGATATGCCATATCGTGAAAATGGAAAGCCAGTTGACATAGTATTAAATCCATTAGGAGTTCCAAGTAGAATGAATGTCGGTCAAATTTTAGAAACTCATTTAGGATGGTCATGTAAAGAATTGGGTGAACAGTTATCTGATTTAATTAATGAAAATCAAAAAAAGATTGAAAAAGATATTAAAATTACTAATTTTCTTAAATCAGTCTATGGAAACGAGATATATTCAGAGAATATTGAAACTTTATCAAACACAGAATTCAAAGATTTATGTCAAAATATTCAAAGTGGCGTACCTATATCAACCCCTGTATTTGATGGAGCAAAAGAAAAAGATGTTACTGAAATGTTAGATTTGGCAAAATTGCCGAATTCAGGTCAAACGACATTGTGGGATGGAAGAACGGGTGAAAAATTTGATAGACCAGTGACTGTTGGAATTATTTACATGCTTAAACTTCATCATCTTGTTGAGGACAAAATTCATGCAAGATCAACAGGACCTTATAGTTTAGTAACGCAACAACCACTTGGTGGTAAGGCTCAACTTGGAGGTCAAAGATTTGGTGAGATGGAAGTCTGGGCTTTAGAAGCATATGGAGCGTCATATACTCTTCAAGAAATTTTAACTGTTAAATCTGATGATGTTGCAGGAAGAGTTAAAGTATATGAAACAATAGTAAAAGGAGAAGAAAATTTTGAATCTGGAATTCCAGAGTCGTTTAACGTTTTAGTAAAAGAAATTAAATCATTAGCATTGAATGTGGAGTTAAATTAGAAACCATGAGCAAAGAATTATCAGATTTATTTAAGTCATCAGAAATATCAGAAGCACAAAATTTTAATAGTATTAAAATTACCTTAGCTAGTCCTGAAAAAATTAAATCATGGACTTTTGGAGAAATAAAAAAACCAGAAACAATAAACTACAGAACATTTAGACCAGAAAAAGATGGATTGTTTTGTGCAAGAATATTCGGTCCAATAAAAGATTACGAGTGCTTATGTGGAAAATATAAGAGAATGAAATTCAGAGGAATTATTTGTGAAAAATGTGGTGTTGAAGTTACCAAATCTAATGTGCGAAGAGAAAGAATGGGGCATATTAATTTAGCAACACCTGTAGCACATATATGGTTTTTAAAATCTTTACCAAGTAGAATTTCCTTGGTCGTTGACATGAAATTGAAAGAAGTAGAAAGAGTTCTGTATTTTGAAAATTTTATAGTAATTGAGCCAGGTTTAACCGGACTAAAAAAGAATCAATTATTAAGTGAAGAGGAATTAATAAAATATCAAGATGATTATGGTGAAGAAGCATTCACAGCAGGAATTGGTGCAGAAGCTATTTTGGAAATTTTACAGTCAATTAATTTAGAGGAGGAAAGAGAAGTTTTAATAAAAAGTATAAAAGAAACTAAATCAAAAGTTTCTGAGGAAAGATCAATTAAAAGATTAAAACTTATAGAATCTTTTATTGAAACGGGAAATAAACCAGAATGGATGATATTAACAACTGTGCCAGTCATACCTCCAGAATTAAGACCATTAGTTCCATTAGATGGCGGTAGATTCGCAACCTCTGATCTCAACGATCTCTATAGAAGAGTCATAAATAGAAATAATAGATTAAAAAGACTTATCGATTTAAAAGCCCCTGATATAATTGTAAGAAACGAAAAAAGAATGCTCCAAGAGTCTGTTGATGCACTATTTGATAATGGTAGACGGGGTAGGGTAATAACTGGCACAAGCAAAAGACCACTTAAATCATTAGCTGAAATGCTCAAAGGTAAACAAGGGAGATTTAGACAAAATTTACTAGGTAAAAGAGTAGATTATTCTGGTAGATCAGTAATTGTTGTTGGACCAGACTTGAAATTACATGAATGTGGACTACCAAAAAAAATGGCATTAGAATTGTTTAAACCATTTTTATATGCTCGCTTAAATAAACTTGGTTTAGCATCAACAATTAAGCAAGCAAAAAAACTTGTTGAAAAGGAAAGAACTGAAGTTTGGGATGCATTAGAATTAATAGTTAGAGAACATCCTGTAATTTTAAATAGAGCTCCAACATTACATAGATTAGGTGTTCAAGCATTTGAGCCAAAACTGATTGAAGGTAACGCTATTGAGCTTCATCCATTAACTTGTGCAGCATTCAATGCTGATTTTGATGGAGATCAAATGGCTGTACACGTACCTTTAAGTTTAGAGGCACAATTAGAGGCTAGAGTTCTAATGATGTCTACAAATAATATATTAAGTCCATCTAATGGCAAGCCTATCATTGTACCAAGTCAGGATATGATTTTAGGGATATATTATTTATCACAACCCCCAGTTCAAACTGAGAGAATTGAAGGATATTTTGTAAACACATCTGAAATAGAACATGCGTTAGAAACAGGACAGATTAAAGTGCATTCAAGAATAGTGTCTAGGTTTGAAACTGTTGATGAAAAGGGAAATATTAAGTTCGAAAAGCATATAAGCACAGCAGGAAGATTTTTATTATCAAACATAATTCCAAAAAATGTAAATAATAAATTTTCTTTAGTTGATAGATTGCTTCCAAAAAAAATTGTATCTGAAGTTATAGACCATGTCTTTAGATTTTCAGGCCAAAAAAGTACTGTAATATTTTGTGATAAATTGAAAGACATTGGTTTCAAACATGCTTTCAAGGCTGGAATTTCATTTGGAAAAGATGATTTATTAATACCTGACAACAAAGAACAATTAATTGATGAAACAAAAAAACTTATTGCCGACTATGAGGGACAGTATGCTGAGGGACTTATAACAAGAGGAGAAAAATATAATAAAGTAATAGATGCATGGTCTAAATGTACAGATAGGGTTGCGTCTGAAATGATGAAAAGAATTTCAGCAACAGAAGCGACTGATGAAGGACTACAAATTAACTCAGTATTTATGATGGCAGATAGTGGTGCCAGAGGTTCAGCTGCTCAAATGAAGCAATTAGCTGGAATGAGAGGTTTAATTGCAAAACCTTCAGGTGAAATTATTGAGACACCAATAACATCTAACTTCAAAGAAGGTCTTACAGCTCTAGAATATTTCAACTCAACGCACGGAGCAAGAAAAGGATTGGCTGATACGGCACTTAAAACTGCTAGCTCAGGTTATTTAACTAGAAGATTGTGTGATGTAGCTCAAGATTTAACAGTTACAAAATATAAATGCGAAAATCCTGGTTCGATTGAGCTTTCAGAAGTATTAGAAGGTGGAAATATTATGGTAAGTCTTTCAGAGAGAGCATTAGGAAGAGTTACAGCTCAAGATGTTAAAAACCCATTAACAGGTGATGTAATAATTAAAAAAGAGGAAATGATTGACGAGTCTGCATGTGAAAAGATAGATGCAGCTGGTGTTAAGGTATTAAAAGTTTACTCAGTGATGACGTGTAGCTCTAAAGAAGGTGTTTGCGCAATGTGTTATGGAAGAGATCTTTCTAGAGGAAAAATGGTTCACGTTGGAGAGGCTATTGGAATGATATCTGCACAATCTATTGGAGAGCCAGGAACACAGCTAACTATGAGAACTTTCCACGTTGGTGGTACAGCCTCTGTTAAACAAGAGTCACAAATAGTATCTAACTCAGAAGGAACTCTTAAAATTGTTAATACAAACTTAATTAAAGACTCAAAAAACAATCAAATTGTTATGGGTAGAAATACAGAGATTTTCATTGAAGATGACAATGGATTACAAGTTGCATCTTACAAAGTCCCATATGGATCTAAACTATATTTTGAAAATGACCAAAAAGTAAAAAAAGGTGCAAAGATTTGCGAGTGGGATCCATATACTACTCCTGTAATTGCTGAAAAAGATGGTATTGCTAACTATGTTGACTTAATAGATGGTGTCTCAATTGCCGAAACTGTTGATGATGCAACTGGTATCTCTACAAAAGCAGTTGTCGATTGGAAAACACAATCAAAAAATACTGATCTTAAACCAAGAATTACCTTAAGAGATTCAAAGGGAAATGTTATTAAGAAAGCAGATGATAACGAGGCAAGATACTATCTTGTTCCAGATTCAATTTTGTCAGTTAAAGATGGAGCAAAAATTTCAGCAGGTGATGTTATAGCAAGATTACCTAAAGAAACTACTAAAACAAAAGATATTACAGGAGGATTACCAAGAGTTGCTGAATTATTTGAGGCAAGAAAAGCTAAAGATAGTGCAATAATTGCAGAAAACGATGGTAGTGTTATTTTCGGTAAAGAAGTGAGAGGCAAACAAAGGGTAACAATAGAAGCTGAGAATGGCGATAGCTCAAGTTATTTAATTCCAAAAGGCAAACATATTAATTTTAACCAAGGTGAAAAAATTAAGAAAGGTGAATACTTACTGGATGGTCAACCATTGCCTCATGACATTCTTAGAATATTAGGGATAGAAGAATTAACAGAATATTTTGTAAATCAAGTTCAGGATGTTTATAGACTGCAAGGTGTCATAATTAATGACAAACATATTGAAACTATTTTAAGACAAATGTTAAAAAAAATAGAGGTAAAAGAGACTGGAGATAGCAAATTATTACCTGGTGAAATTATAGATAGAATTAAATTTGAAACAATGAATGAAGAATTAGTGTCTGAAGGTAAAAAACCCGCCATTGGTGAAAGAGTTCTAATGGGAATAACTAAAGCATCATTACAAACAGAGTCTTTTATATCAGCAGCTTCATTCCAGGAAACAACAAGAGTACTAACTGATGCAGCTATAAAAGGAAAAGTAGACAAGCTAACTGGTTTAAAAGAAAATGTCATTGTGGGTAGACTTGTGCCTGCTGGCACAGGTTCCATAAAAAATAATTGGAATAAAAAAGCCATTGATGAAGATCAGAAATTTTTATCTGAGCAAGAAAGCAAAGAGACCTCAGAGGCTCAAATAAACCAATAAATTTAACACTTTTTTCACTTTATTTAGTTTGACAAATACAATTTCTTCTGTATTTTGGCCATGTTTTTGGTTGGAATGTAGTGACTTGATCACTAAACGCTGCCACAAATAACATGTCAGTTATTTTCATCAAAAATATAAATATTAATAACAAATTTAATTATGCCAACTATTAACCAGTTAGTTAGAAAAAGTAGAGTAAAACAAATTACAAGAAATAAAGTTCCTGCTTTACAAAAACAACCTTTAAAAAGAGGTGTTTGCGTAAAAGTTTATACTACAACACCTAAAAAACCAAACTCAGCATTAAGAAAAGTTGCACGTGTTAGGTTATCTAATGGATTTGAAGTAACTGCCTATATACCTGGTGAAGGGCATAATTTACAAGAACACTCGGTTGTTTTAATTAGAGGTGGTAGAGTAAAAGATTTACCAGGTGTTCGTTATCATATTCTTAGGGGTAACCTAGATACTCAAGGTGTTGCAAATAGAAAGCAAAGACGTTCTCTATATGGAACCAAAAAAGGAAAGTAACAAATGTCAAGAAAAAGAAAAGCACCAAAAAAATTAGCTGTAATTGATCCAAAATTTAAATCTACGATAATCCCAAAATTAATAAATTCTATAATGTATGATGGTAAAAAAACAATTGCTGAAAAAATTATCTATGATGCAATTGAAAAAATAAAGAGTAAATCAAAAGATGAACCTTTAAATGTCTTTAATGATGCAATTAATAATATAAGACCAACTGTAGAGGTTAGATCAAGAAGAGTCGGTGGAGCAACTTATCAAGTTCCAGTTGAGGTAAAATCAAAACGATCTCAAGCACTTGCCTTAAGATGGTTAGTTGATGCATCAAGAAAACGTAAAGACAAAAAAATGTCTGATAAAATATTTAATGAAATTTATGATGCTTATCAAAATAGAGGATCAGCAATTAAAAAAAAAGAGGATACTCACAAAATGGCAGAGTCAAACAAAGCCTTTGCTCATTTTAGATGGTAACTATTTATGTCAAGAACACACACTTTAGATAAATATAGAAACATAGGTATAATGGCACACATTGATGCCGGCAAAACCACTACTACAGAAAGAATCCTTTACTACACAGGGAAAAGTCATAAAATTGGTGAGGTACATGATGGTGCAGCAACGATGGATTGGATGGAACAAGAACAAGAAAGAGGAATTACTATTACATCTGCAGCAACAACGTGTTTTTGGAATGATCACAGAATTAATATAATAGATACGCCCGGACACGTAGATTTTACTATTGAAGTTGAGAGATCCTTAAAAGTACTCGATGGAGCCGTAGCTGTATTCGATGGTGTGGCTGGTGTTGAGCCACAATCCGAAACAGTTTGGAGACAAGCCGATAAATATAAAGTTCCTAGAATTTGTTTTGTTAACAAATTGGATAGAACCGGAGCTGATTTTTTTAGATGCGTGGATATGATCAAAGAGCGTTTAGGAGCCAAGCCTTTAGTAATGCAGGTACCAATTGGAATAGAAGCTTCTTTAAAAGGTATAGTTGATCTAATAAAAATGAAGGCAGTAGTATGGAAAAATGAAGATCTTGGAGCTGCTTGGGAGATAGTAGATATACCTGACGATTTAAAAGAAATTAGTAATAAGTATAGACAAGAATTAGTTGAAACTGCTGTTGAACAAGATGAAAAACTCATGGAAGATTATCTTAGTGGTAAAGATATTTTGGAGGAGGATCTTGTTAAATGTATAAGAAAAGGTTGTTTAGGTTTCGACTTTGTACCAGTATTAACTGGATCAGCTTTTAAAAACAAAGGTGTTCAACCATTATTGGATGCTGTAGTAAACTACCTGCCAAGTCCCAATGACATTGGGTCAATAAAAGGTACTAAACCAGGTTCGGATGATGATGAAATCGAAATGAAATTTGAAGATAATGCTCCTTTTTCAGCATTAGCATTTAAAGTTGCAAATGATCCATTTGTTGGAAGTTTAACATTTATAAGAATCTATTCAGGAACAGTCAAATCTGGAACAGGGATTTATAATACATCAAAAGATAAAGAGGAAAGAGTTGGTCGTATGCTTTTAATGCATGCTAACTCTAGAGAAGATATCAAGGAGGCTAATACAGGAGATATAGTAGCTCTAGCTGGTTTAAAAAATACTATTACAGGTCATACACTTGCGGACAAAGATAATCCAGTATTACTTGAACCAATGGAATTTCCAGATCCTGTTATTGAAATTGCAGTAGAACCTAAAACTAAAGCAGACCAAGAAAAAATGGGAGAAGCGTTAGGTAGATTAGCAAAAGAGGATCCATCATTTAGAGTAACTTCAGATGAAGAGTCGGGACAGACAATTATAAAAGGTATGGGGGAACTGCACTTGGATATAATTGTTGATAGAATGAAAAGAGAATTCAAGGTAGAGGCCAATGTTGGAGCCCCACAAGTTGCCTATAGAGAAACAATTTTGTCTCCAGCTGAAAATGATTATACACACAAAAAACAAAGTGGTGGAGCTGGTCAATTTGCTAGAGTTAAGCTTACAGTTGAACCTCTTGAGCCTGGCAAAGGACGAGAAATTGAAAGCAAAATCAAAGGTGGTGCAATTCCTAAAGAATTTATTCCAGGTGTAGAAAAAGGTGTTGAGACAGTTGCAGATGGTGGAATACTGGCTGGTTTCCCTTTAATTGACTATAAAGTAACAATTGTTGATGGTTTACATCATGATGTCGATTCAAGTGTTTTGGCATTTGAATTAGCTTCAAGACAATGTTTTAAAGAAGCTTGTACAAAAGCAACCCTTAAATTATTAGAACCTATAATGAGGGTAGAGGTGGTAACACCTGAGGATTATATGGGTGATGTGATAGGTGATTTAAATAGTCGTAGAGGTCAAATTAGCACCCAAGAGCAAAGGGGAAATGCGACTGTCATAACTGCAATGGTGCCTTTAGCAAACATGTTTGGATATATAAATAATTTAAGATCAATGTCACAAGGGAGAGCTCAATATTCAATGTTCTTCGATCATTATGACAAAGTCCCTCAAAATGTTCAAGACGAGGTTACTAAAAAAACAGGATAAATATGGAAAAACAAAATATTAGAATTAAATTGAGAGCATACGATAATAAAGTATTAGACCAATCGACAGAGGAGATCGTCAATACAGTTAAAAGAACAGGTGCCAACATCAAAGGACCAATACCACTACCAACAAAAAAAGAGAGATATACAGTTTTAAGATCACCCCATATTGATAAAAAAAGTCGTGAACAGTTTGAAACAAGAACACATAAAAGATTAATAGATATAATAGAACCAACCCCAGCAACAGTTGAAGCGCTAATGAAATTAGATCTAGCATCAGGTGTTGACGTGGAGATTAAAATATAATGAGTGAGATTGGGCTAATTGGTAAAAAAATTGGAATGTCTAGAGAATTTTTTAAGACAGGACAATCCATTCCAGTAACAGTACTTAAGGTTGAAAAAGGTAGAGTTATTCAATTAATAGATAAAGAGAAGCGAGGATATAGTGCTATTCAACTGGGTTTTGGAAAGATTAAAAATTCAAAATTATCTAAATCAATGAAAGGATATTTTTCAAAAAAAAATACTGAAGCAAAAAAAACATTAAGAGAATTTAGAGTGAAAAATATTGAGGATTACAAAGAAGGAAATGAATTTGGAATTGAAATTTTTAAAGACATTAAATTTTTAGATATTAAATCAAAAACAATTGGAAAAGGTTTTGCTGGTGCAATGAAAAGACATAATTTTGGTGGATTAAGAGCTTCACATGGTGTCTCGATCTCTCATAGAGCACATGGCTCGACTGGCCAAAACCAAGACCCTGGAAAGGTATTTAAAGGAAAAAAAATGGCTGGCCATATGGGTGATAAGATAAGAACTATCCAAAATCTTGAAATAATTAAAACTGATATTAAAAATGAACTAATTTATTTGAAAGGTTCAATTCCTGGAAGTAGAAACACCGAAGTTCTTATAAAAAAAGCAGTTAAAAATTTAAAAAAATTAACAATAAGTGAAAAAATTGAAATTTTAGAAAAATCAAAAAAAAACAAAGATAAAAAAAAATAATTTATGAAAATAAATAAGTTAACTATTGATGGAAAAAAAGACACAATTGATGTTTCTGACAAAATAGTTGCATCAAAAATCAATAACAAACTTGTAAGTAATGTTTTGTATAAAACTAACGCAAACTACAAAGGTAGAAAAGCTAAGACAAAGCAAAAAAATGAAATAAAAGGATCTACAAGTAAAATATATGCTCAAAAAGGTACAGGTAATGCTAGACACGCTAGTAAAAAAGCCCCAATATTTGTTGGAGGTGGTATTGCACATGGACCAAAGGGTGAGCTGAATTATAAAAAAAGGAAACTCAATAAAAGCGAAAAAAAGTTAAGTATAGCGTCACTGATTACAAAAAAGAATAATTTAAACGAACTAATAATCCTTGATGACTTTCAAAATAAAATCCAAAAAACAAAAGAAATGAATAATTTACTTATAAAATTCGAGGCTAAAAATTCAATAATTATAGCTGATAAAAAATCCAAAGAAAATATCTCAAAATCTATTAGAAATATTCCAAATGTTAAAATTACAGATGTTAATCATTTTAGTGCTTATGATTTGGCAAAATTTAAAAAAGTAATTTTTACAGAAACATCAATTAAAGAACTGGAAAAAAGGTACTAACATGGAGAAATTAAATTTATATGACAAAATTATAGCTCCTTTGGTTACTGAAAAATCAACAAATCTTTCAGAGCAGAATAAAATTATATTTAAGGTACATCCAGGAGCAAATAAAAAAAATTTAAAAAAAAATATAGAAAAAATTTTTAAAGTTGAAGTAACAAAGGTAAATATTATCAATAAAAAAACTAGAATAAAAACCACAAGAGGAAAAAAAGTAAAAGTAAAAGGATTTAAAAAAGCAATAATAACTTTAAAAAAAGGTCAAAATATTGATCTAGCAACAGGAATTTAAGATATGGCATTAAAGACATTTAAACCGTACACAAAAACTACCAGAGGCACTATTCTTGTTAGTAGAGAGGGTCTATGGAAAGGCAAACCATTTAAAGCATTAACATCTCCAAATAACTCTTCAAAAGGAAGAAATAATTATGGAAGGATTACATCAAGAAATCATGGAGGTGGTCATAAACATAAATATAGACAAATAGATTTCTACAGAAAAAAATTTGATGTTAAAGCTGAAGTAGAAAGAATTGAGTATGATCCTAATAGATCATGTCATATTATGTTAGTAAAGTTTGAAGATAATCAAAGATTTTATTATTTAGCACCTAAAGATATTAAGATTGGAGATAAAATTCAAAATGGATCAAACTCAGAAATAAAGATTGGAAACTGTCTACCATTAAAGGACATACCTGTTGGAATAGATATACACAATGTTGAAATTAACCCAGGAGGTGGTGGAAAGATTGCCAGATCTGCAGGAACATCTGTATCAATTTCTGGAATAGATGGAAATTATTCAATTATAAAAATGACTTCTGGTGAAGTGAGAAAAATTAACTCAAATTCAATGGCAACAATTGGTGTTTTGTCTAATCCTGATCAAAAAAATATAAAAATAGGAAAAGCAGGTAGATCAAGATGGTTAGGAAAAAGACCTCATACAAGAGGAGTGGTAAAAAACCCAGTTGATCACCCTCACGGAGGAGGAGAAGGTAAATCTGCAGGAGGAAGACATCCAGTATCACCGACAGGTCAATCTGCAAAGGGATTGAAAACAAGAGATAATAAGAGAACAGATAAGTTTATAATAAGAAGAAGAAAGAAAAAAAGAGGATAATATATGGCTAGATCAGTTTGGAAAGGACCATTTGTTGAAGAAAGTTTGATAAAAAAGGTTGAAAAATTGAAAAATGATCCAATAAAGAAACCTATTAAAACATGGTCAAGAAAATCTACGATAATTCCAGATTTTGTTGGAATAAGCTTTTTGATTTATAATGGAAAAAAATTTATACCAATTACAATATCTGAGGATATGGTTGGTCATAAATTTGGGGAGTTTTCACCAACAAGACAATTCTTTGGTCATACGCCTGCAGATAAAAAAGCAAAAGTAGAAGGTGGAGCTAAAAAATAATGAGTAAAATAAAAAAAGAAATTGATGCTAAAACTGTGAAATCAGTAAATAAAAATGTGCGATCAAGTACAAGAAAATTAAATCCAATTTTGAGATCAATTGTAGGAAAAAAAGTAGATGTAGCAATAAGAGATTTAACTTTCTCTGATAAAAGAATTTCAAAGGATATTAAAAAAACAATTTCTTCAGCGGTGGCTAACGCAGAAAATAATTATCAATATGATATTGATAAATTAATTGTAAAAGAGGCTTATAGTGGAAAACAAGTAGTTATGAAAAGATTTAGAGCAAGAGCAAAAGGCAGAGCAGCGGAGATTATGAAACCTTATTCAAATGTTACAATAATATTAACAGAAAAATCAAAAAAAATGGAGAGTCATGGGACAAAAAGTTAATCCAGTTGGACTAAGATTAGGTATTAATAGAGGGTGGGACTCTGTTTGGTATGCCAAAAAAAAAGATTTTGGTAACAATCTAATTGAGGACTTCAGGATAAGAGAATATGTAAAGAAAAATGTAGTTAACTCTGGAGTTTCTAAAATTATGATTGAGAGAACTACTAAAAAGTGCTTTGTAACAATTTACACATCAAGACCTGGATTTGTAATTGGAAAAAAAGGCAGCGATATTGAAAAAATCAAAGGCAATTTATCAAAATTGACCTCTAACGAAGTCGTTTTAAATATTAAAGAAGTGAAGAAACCAGAAACCAATAGTTATTTAGTTGCTGAAAATATTGCTCAACAATTAGTGAAAAGAGTTTCGTACAGAAGAGCAATGAAAAGAGCTATGCAATCTGCATTGAGATTAGGTGCTAAAGGGATCAAAGTATCAATTAGTGGAAGATTAGGTGGTAATGAAATAGCAAGAACAGAATGGTTAAGAGAGGGTAGCATACCATCACATACACTGAGAGCTGACATAGATTATTCTGAAGCAGAAGCTTTAACAACATATGGAATTATTGGTATTAAAATCTGGATTTATAAAGGTGAGATATTTACTAAAGAATTTAGCCAAGAAAGGAACAAGGCATAAAAATGCTACAACCAACTAGAACAAAATTTAGAAAAGCACATAAGGGAAGAATTCATGGAAACGCTTCAAGATGCAATGTTATGAATTATGGTTCATTTGGACTAAAAGCAATACAACCTGAAAGAATTATCTCAAGACAAATCGAAGCTGCCAGAGTAGCATTAACTAGACATATGAAGAGGCAAGGAAGAGTTTGGACAAGAATGTTTCCAAATATTCCAGTATCGAAAAAACCTACAGAGGTTAGAATGGGAAAAGGCAAAGGATCACCAGAATTTTGGGCTTGCAGAGTTAAGCCGGGTAGAATTTTATTTGAAGTTGATGGAGTTTCGGAGTTAGTGGCTAAGGAAGCATTATATAAAGCGTCTGCAAAATTACCAATAAAATGTAAATTTATCAAGAGAATATAAAATGAAAAAAAAAGAAATTAAAAAATTAACAAAAAAACAAAAAAAAGAAAATATTGTAAAATTAAAAAAAGATTTATTTAATTTTAGATTTCAAATGGTAAATGGCCAGGTTAAAAGTCCAGCAAAGATAAATGAAACCAAAAAAATTATAGCAAGACTAAAATCTATGTTAGAGGTAAAAAATGCCTAAAAAAATTTTAAACGGAATTGTAGTAAGTGATAAACCAAATAAAACTATTACTGTATTAGTAGAAAGAAAATATCAACACCCAGCTTTTAAGAAAGTTATGAAAGCAAGAAAAAAATATAATGCACACGATGAAGAAAATAAATTTAAAATTGGGGATAAGGTATCAATAAGAGAGAGTAGGCCTTTCTCTAAAAATAAAAAATTTGAGGTTATTGGAGAAATTAAATGATTCAGGTTCAAACAGAATTACTTGTAGCAGATAATACTGGAGCAAAGAAAATAGAGTGTATAAAAGTTTTAGGTGGATCTAAAAGAAGATATGCAAGCATAGGTGATACAATTGTTGTAGCAGTTAAAGAAGCAATACCAAAGGGAAAAGTAAAAAAGGGAGCTGTGCATAAAGCTGTAGTTGTTAGGGTTAAAAAAGGTATTCACAGAAATGATGGATCAAAGGTTAGATTTGATAATAATGCTGCAGTTCTGACAGATGACAAAGGCGAACCAATTGGTACTAGAATTTTTGGTCCAGTAACAAGAGAGCTTAGAAATAGAGGTCAAATGAAAATTATTTCATTAGCCCCAGAGGTTCTGTAATGATTAAAAAAGGTATGAAAGTAAAAATATTGACCGGCAAGGATAAAAGCAAAGAAGGTGAAGTGATGGAAATTGATAGAAAAAATCAAAGAGCGAAGGTTAAAGGAATTAATATTGTAAAAAAACATATAAAAACTACTAAAGAGAAAAAAGGTGGAATAATCTCTAAAGAAAACTTTATACATTTATCCAATCTAAAAAATTCTGAAATAAGTAAAAAAATCGAGGCTAAAAAATAATGGAACCAAGACTAAAAGAAATAATTTTTGAAGAAATAAATCCAAGTTTAAAAGAAATGTTTGGATATAAAAACTTATTTATGGGCCCAAAAATACAAAAAATTGTTCTTAATATGGGATTAGGACTTGATGGTAATGATTCTAAAATTGTAAATTCGTGTCAAGATGATCTAGCAAGTATAACAGGTCAAAAACCTGTGATTACAAAATTTAGAAAATCTATTGCAAACTTTAAAACAAGAAAAAATACTAATTCAGGTTTAAAAGTAACATTAAGAAAAAATAAAATGTATGAATTCATTGATAGATTGGTAAATATAGCTTTACCAAGGATTAAAGATTTTAGAGGATTGAGTACAAATGGATTTGACAAATTTGGAAATTATACATTTGGAATAAAAGAACAAATTATATTTCCAGAAGTTAATTTTGATAAGGTAGATAAAATAAGAGGTTTAGATGTAACAATTGTTATTAAATCGTTAGATAAGAAACACAGCTTTGAACTTCTTAAAAAGTTAAATTTTCCATTTAAAGAAGGAAGGAAAAACTAATGGCAAAACTAAGTGCAATAAATAAAAATAATAAAAGAATCAAACTTGCTGAAAAATATTATAAAAAAAGAAAAAATTTAAAAAAAATAATTATGGATAAGAAATTATCTTTTGAAGATAGGTTTAAAGCACAACAAAAACTTTCAAAACTACCAAGAAATTCAGCAAAAATTAGGGTAAGAAATAGATGTCAAATAACAGGTAGACCGCATGGTGTTTATCGAAAATTAAAAATATCAAGAATTGCACTGAGACAATTAGGTTTAGAAGGCAAAATTCCTGGTATGGTTAAATCAAGTTGGTAGAAAGGTAATAATGAGTTTAAGTGATCCAATAGGAGATATGTTAGCTAGATTGAAGAATTCTCAAAAGAGAAATCATAAGAAAATTGAATTGCCCTCATCTAAATTTAAAGCAAAAATAGCTGAAATACTAAAGTCAGAGGGATATATAATCGATTATGAGGTAAAATCGGAACATAATAACAAAGCAAATTTGAGCATTAGCTTAAAGTATAGTTCAGGAAATCCAGTTATAAGTTCCATAGAAAGAGTTTCAAAACCTGGAAGAAGAATATTTTCAAGTGCAGAAAGCCTACCTAAAGTAAACAATGGACTAGGAATAGCTATAATATCAACACCCAAAGGTGTCATGACGGATATTGACGCGAGAAAAGAAAAAGTCGGTGGTGAAATAATTTGTAAGGTATTTTGATGTCTAAAATTGGTAAAATTGCAATTTCTATTCCAGAAAAAGTAAAAGTAATTTTAAGTGGAAACAATATAAACATAGAAGGTCCACTAGGAAAAAAATCTTTAAATATTGATTTAGAAATTTTTGAATTAAATATTAATGAGGGAAAAGAAGTCTCCCTTAAACCTAAACAAAATAATCAAACCACAAAAAGATTATGGGGGATGAATAGAAGTTTATTAAATAATGCAATTATTGGTGCTAGTAAAGGATACGAGAAAGTTCTTGAACTTTCTGGAGTAGGTTACAGAGCAACATTAAAAGGAAGTATTTTAAATCTGCAATTAGGTTTCAGTCATGATATAAACTTTAAAATTCCTGATGGAGTAAAAATTTTAGTAGAGAAGCAAACTATCTTAAAAATTTCAGGCCCTGATAAACAACAAGTTGGCATGGTTGCTGCAGAAATTAAAGGTTTAAGACCTCCAGAACCATATAAAGGTAAAGGAATTAAGGAGCAAGGACAATATATATTAAGAAAAGAAGGTAAGAAAAAATAATGAACATAACTAAAATAGATAGAAAAAGATATAGAGTAAGAAATAAGATTAAAAAAGTTTCACCAGTTGATAGATATAGACTAAGTGTAAGTAGGTCTGCAAAAAATATAAGCGCACAGATTATAGATGATGCTAAAAATTTAACCCTAGCTTATGCATCCTCTAATACTAAAGAAATAAAATTACAAAAAAAAACAAAGAAAGAATTATCTATATTAGTTGCAGAGAAACTTGCCAAAAAAGCAAAAGATATGAAAATTAACAAAGTTTATTTTGATAGAGGTGTATATAAGTATCATGGAAGAGTAAAATTGTTAGCTGATGAACTTAGAAAAAATGGAATGGAATTTTAATATATGGAAAAAAATACTGAATTTGTTGAAAAATTAGTTCATATTAACAGAATAACTAAGGTTGTTAAAGGTGGAAGAAGATTTGGATTTTCCGCACTTGTAGTTGTTGGAAATCAAAATGGTAAAATAGGTGTTGCACATGCTAAAGCAAAGCAAGTACCAGATGCTATTAAAAAAGCAAATGAGCTAGCTAGAAGAAACCTAGTACAAATTCCATTAAGAGAAGGAAGAACTATACATCATGATATTTTTGGTAAAGATGGTGCAGGTAAAATTAAGCTAAGAGCCGCACCGAAAGGAACTGGAATTATTGCTGGTGGTGCAGTAAGAGCCGTTTGTGAAGTTCTTGGAATTAAAGATATAGTAGCAAAATCTCTTGGAACAGCCAACCCCCATAATGTTATTAGAGCATGTATGCAGGCTCTATCAAAGCAAAACTCACCAAAAAATATATCATTAATTAGAAATAAAAAAATTTCAGAAATTATTGAGAAAAGAGGTTAATGAAAATTTTGAATAACACTTTAAAAATTAAAAGACCAAAGAAAAAACTAGGAAGAGGTATAGGTTCTGGGAAAGGAAAAACATCTGGCAGAGGAGTTAAAGGTCAAAAATCTAGATCTGGTGTTGCTATAAAAAGTTTTGAAGGTGGACAAATGCCACTTTACCGAAGATTGCCTAAAAGAGGATTCAATCCTGTAAAAAAAATGAAAATAGCTAAAATAAATCTAGATCAATTACAAAATTTTATGGAAAATAGTCGTATTAATACTTCAGATCAAATAAATTTAGAAAGTTTAAAAAAGAGTAAAATTATAAATAAAGCATACTCAAAATTTAAAATTCTAGCAAATGGAAATCTTAATTCAAAGATAAATATAGAAGCTGATTTTTTTTCTGTTGCTGCTAAAGATAAGATTGAAAAACTTGGTGGGACAATAAAAATTAAAAATCATAAATAAATGAGTGTGTCATCACAAACTAATGATTTAAGAAATAGAATTTTATTCACAGTATTTATACTTGCAATTTATAGATTAGGAACATTCGTTCCACTTCCAGGCATTGATCCAGAACAGCTTCAAATAATGATGGATAGCAATCAAAAAGGATTGCTTGGTATGTTTAATGTTTTCGCAGGAGGTGCTGTTAGCAGAATGGCCATTTTTGCACTTGGAATAATGCCATATATTTCATCATCAATTATAATTCAATTATTGACTGGTGTTACTGATTATTTTAAAAATTTAAAAGCGCAAGGTGAACTTGGCAGACAAAAAATTACTCAAATTACAAGGTATGGGACAGTTTTATTGGCAACCGTGCAAGGTTATGGATTAGCAGTTGGCCTTGAGTCGTCTGCGGATCTTGTAATTGATCCTGGATCTTTTTTTAAGATTTCAACAGTAACAACAATTGTTGCAGGGACTATATTTTTGATGTGGTTAGGAGAACAAATTACTCAAAGAGGTATTGGTAACGGTATTTCATTAATTATTTTTTCAGGTATTGTTGCAGAAATTCCAAGAGCTTTAGTTACAACATTTGAGCTAGGGAGAACTGGCGCTATTTCCTCTTTAATGATAATATTTATATTTGTCCTACTTGTTTTAACAATCTTATTTATTGTATTTATGGAGAGAGCTCTAAGAAAAATTTTAATAAATTATCCAAAAAGACAGATGGGTAATAAAATGTACGGAGGTGAGTCTTCACACTTACCTCTTAAAATAAATTCTGCAGGAGTAATTCCTGCAATTTTTGCATCAGCCTTATTATTATTGCCTGTTACATTTTCAAATTTTAATGTTTCACAAAATGATACCTATTTAAATATTTCGTCATATTTCTCTCAGGGTCAGCCTCTTTATATGTTATTATATGCATCTGGTATTATTTTTTTTACTTTTTTTTATACATCAATAACTTTCAATCCAAATGAAACAGCTGAAAACCTAAGAAAGTATGGTGGATTTATACCTGGAATAAGACCTGGTGAGAGCACCGCATTATATATCGATACAATTCTAACAAAGTTAACGACTATAGGAGCTTTATATTTAACTCTAGTATGTTTAATGCCAGAATTTTTAATAGCCAATTATCCAATACCATTTTATTTAGGTGGCGCATCAGTTTTAATAGTAGTGGTAGTTGCTATTGATACTGTAACTCAGGTTCAAACAAGATTAATGAGTTCACAATATGAGCAGTTGATTAAAAAAACAAAATTTGGAAGATAGTTCAAGTGAACGTCATTATATTTGGACCACCAGGTGCAGGCAAGGGCACACAGGCTCTTAATATTGTAAATAAATTAAGTCTTTTTCAAGTATCAACTGGGGATCTTTTAAGAACTGAAGTAAAGAATAAAACGGATATTGGTAAAGATATTGAAAATACAATTTCAAAAGGTGATTTTGCAACTGATGAAATTGTTAATGACTTGATAAAAAAAGTTGTCTTCGATTATAAAAAAAAAAATAAATTAATATTTGATGGATACCCAAGATCATTAAATCAGGCTAAAAATTTGGATATATTACTAAAAAACTCAAACCAAAAAATTGATTTTATTTTTTTTCTAAATGTTAAAAAAGAAACAATTATAAAAAGAATTGAAAAAAGAAGCATTCTTGAAAATAGAGCGGATGACAACTTGGCTACTATTCTTAAAAGGTATGATACATACATGGAGACTACTAAGCCCGTTTTAGATTTTTACTCAAAAAATGCAAATTTTTATGAAATTGATGGAAGTGAGGAAATTAATGAAATTTCAACTAAAATTGAACAAATTCTGTCTGTTTAAGACATTGACTTTAAAAGAACTTCTTATATAAAAGTCTAAATTTTTATCTCAATAATATGGCTCGTATAGCAGGTGTAAATATACCACAAAACAAATTAGTTAGAATAGGACTAACCTATATTTTTGGAATTGGTGAAAAAAACTCTAACGATATATGTAGATCATTGGAAATACCAGAAACAAAAAGAGTTAATGAATTAACAGACGAGGAAATTTTAAAGATTAGAGAGTTTATAGATCAAAAATTTACTGTTGAAGGTGACCTAAGAAGAGATACATCTTTAAATATTAAAAGACTAATTGATCTCGCATCATACCGTGGTTCTAGACATAGAAAAAAATTACCTGTTAGAGGTCAAAGAACTAGATGCAACGCACGTACACGTAAAGGAAAGGCTATTGCAATTGCAGGTAAAAAATTAACTCCACTTAAAAAATAAAATGTCAAAAGATAAAACTGAAAATAAAGATCAATCCACTGAAATCGTTAAAAAATCTAAAAAAAGTTCTTATTCTAAAAAGAAAAAAAATAAGAAGAATATTTTAAATGGTATTGCATATGTACAATCAACATTTAATAATACAATTGTATCTATTGCTGATACCAATGGAAATGTAATTTCATGGGCTTCCGCAGGACAAAAAGGTTTTAAAGGTTCAAGAAAGTCAACACCCTATGCAGCTCAGGTAGCCGCAGACTCTGCCGCCGCAAAAGCCTTAGAAGTAGGAATGAAAATTTTATCAGTTGAAGTAAAAGGACCAGGCTCTGGAAGAGAAACTGCGTTAAGAGCTTTACAGGCCAGAGGTTTTAAAATTATTTCTATTAAAGACACTACACCAATGCCACATAATGGTGCAAGACCACCCAAAAAAAGGAGAGTTTAAATGGATACAACAGAAGTAAATATAAAAAATTGGAAGTCACTTATTAAGCCACCAAAGTTGGATGTTAATTTAAGTGATGATAAGTCATATGCTAAAATAATAGCTGAACCATTAGAAAAAGGTTATGGTCTTACACTCGGAAATTCATTAAGACGAATACTTTTATCATCTATAAGAGGAACTGCCGTAACAGCCATACAAATTGATGGAGTGCTTCATGAATTTACATCTATTAAGGGGGTTAGAGAAGATGTAACAGATATAGTTTTAAATGTTAAATCACTTGCTTTAAAGAGTAGTTCAGAAACTACTAGTAAATTAATTCTAGATGCAAAAGGACCAGGTGAAATTAAAGCTTCAAATATTACAACTTCAGCCGATATAGAAATACTTAATCCAGATCTCGTAATATGTAATTTGGATGAGAACACTAACTTCCATATGGAAATGATAGTTAGTAATGGCAAAGGCTATGTTTCGGCTGATATGAACAAACCCGAGGAACCTCCTCTAGGACTCATACCAATTGATTCATTATTTAGTCCCGTCAAGAAAGTTTCGTATTCGATAAGTACAGCCAGGGAGGGGAAAGCACTAGATTATGATAAACTTACAATGGAAGTTGAAACAAATGGATCGATTTCAGCTGAGGATGCTGTAGCTTACTCTGCAAGAATATTCCAAGATCAATTAGGTATGTTTGTTAATTTTGACGAACCACAGGAAGTAATAGTAAGAGAACAACCTACAGAACCTGAATTCAATAAAAATTTACTAAGAAAAGTAGATGAATTAGAATTATCTGTGAGATCTATGAATTGTCTTAAAAATGATAATATAATTTACATTGGTGACTTAGTTCAAAAATCAGAAGGTGAAATGTTAAGAACACCTAATTTTGGAAGAAAATCATTAAATGAAATTAAAGAAGTATTAACTGGAATGTCATTATATTTAGGAATGGAAATACCTAATTGGCCACCAGATAATATTGCTGAATTATCTAAAAAACTAGAGGAAGCTATTTAATGAGACACAAAATGGGCTATAAAAAGCTCAATAGAACTTCTGAACATAGAAAAGCATTAATAAAGAATATGCTTAATTCTCTTGTGAAGTACGAACAAATTACTACCACTCTTCCAAAAGCAAAGGTTTTAAAACCACAGGCAGATAAATTAATTACCTTAGGGAAGAAAGATACACTTCAAAATACCAGAACCTTGATTTCTAAACTTCAAGATGAATCCTCTGCAAGTAAAATTAGAAAAACACTGTCCAAAAGGTATGAAAATAGAAAAGGTGGATATACAAGAATTATTAAAGCAGGCTTTAGATATGGAGATAATGCACCAATGGCAGTTATAGAATTCGTAGACCGAGATATAGAGGCAAAAAAAGTGGATAAAAAGAAAACAGAAAGTTCCAAAGCAACGGATAAAAAAGTAGATATACCAAAAGAAGCTACAGCCTAAATAACATTTAGTATGAAAAAAACTATCAACGTAGAAGCTACGTATACAGGTATGCGTATTGATAGATTTCTTCGTAATCACTTTGAAACTATTCCTCAAAGTTTAATAGAGAAAAATCTTCGAAGTGGTAAAATTAAACTTAATAAAAAAAAAATCAAAAGTTCTATTAAACTTAAAATTAACGATAAGATCGAACTTCACAATTTTGTAGTTAAAAATGAAAAAGTAAATAAAAAGATAAAATTTAAACCCTCAGATACAATTATTAAGGAAAATGAAGATTTCATCATTGAAAATAACGATGACTTTATTGTTCTAAACAAACAAGCAGGCATATCTGTTCAAGGTGGGACAAAATCAAAAAAAAACTTAATAGATATTTTTTCTAATAGTGTAATTTTTAAAGATGAAAAACCTTATTCTGTACATAGACTAGATAAAGAAACTTCTGGAGTATTTTTAATAGCAAAAAATAGACCAACTGCACAACTACTAACATCATTGTTTAGATTGAGAAAAATTTATAAGACCTATATTGCAATATGTCATGGAGAAATAACTATTGAAGATAAAGGTTTAATTAAAAATAATCTTATAAGATATGACGATACAAAAAAAATAGTTGAGAAAGCAGAAACATATTATGAAATTTTAGATAAGAATAATAATTCTACTTTCATTCAATTGAAGCCAATAACAGGAAGAAAACATCAATTGAGAAAGCAGTTATATGATTTAGGTCACTCAATTATAGGTGATAAAAAATATAACTCTTTTAAAGTACAAAAAAACAATAAAAATCTTATGCTTCATTCTTATGAAATTAAATTTAAAATAAATGAAAAAAAATACACATTTAGAGCTACACCACCTGAATATTTTAGAAATATGTTAAAAGCAAAAAGGCTTAATTTTTAATTTCTTTCAAAAATTTTTTAATTAATATTTCTGGTATGTTGTTATATTTTTGATTTTTAATTTTAATAAGATTTGTAATTGCTTTATCTTTAATACCGCATGGAATTATTTTCGTGTAAGCATTTAAGTTATTTGAAATATTTAGTGCAAAACCATGGTAAGCAATCCATTTTTTAACCTTAATACCAATTGCTGCAACTTTTTCAATTTTAATTTTATTATCAAATTTTCTTTTATGCCAAATACCTACATTTTTTCTATCTGCAAAGACTTTAATATTAAATTCTTTTAAAGTATTAATTATAGTATTTTCTACTGAAGCAATAAGTTTTCTAATATTTTTTCCTCTTTTATTTAAATCAATAACAAAATAAAAAACTAGCTGACCAGGACCATGATAAGTTATTTTTCCACCTCTACTTGTTTTGACTACCTTTATTGATTTATCCAAAACTTCATTATCTTTGTAATTAGTTCCTGCAGTATAAACTTCTTCATGTTCTAAAATCCATATAAGTTCATTATTCTTTTTTGTGTCAATTTCATTCAATCTTTTTTCTAATAACGAAATTGCATTCTTGTATTTTACTGGTTTTATTGACTTTTTGATCTCAATCATCATTATAAAATTGTAATATTAATATTTTGTATTAATAGTGCCAACTAAATTATAGATAAATTTATGACTTTAGTAAAAAAAATTAAAGATAAAAAAGTTAACTTTGAATTTAATAAAGAATTTATAAAAGTTGTAACTGACAAGATTTCCATAAATGATGCAGAATTTATAACTAATTCTTTTAATGATATGCACCCTGCAGATGCAGCTGATATTATTGAACATTTAAATGAAAACGATAGAGAAAGTTTAATTAAATTAAATAACTTTAAAGTTGATCCTGAAGTGTTTGTTGAACTCAATGAGTCAATACAATCTGAATTGATTGCATATTTATCATCAGAATCCATTGTTAATATTTTAAAAAACTTAGAGTCTGATGATGCAATTAAAATTTTAGAAAATGTTGATGAAAAAGATAAAAATACTATTTTAGGTTCTCTTCCACCAAAAGACCGATTCGCTTTATTAGAAAGCTTAAGTTACCCAGAGGACTCAGCTGCACGAATTATGCAAAGAGAATTTACTGCCATCCCTAGCAATTGGTCAGTTGGTCAGACAATAGACTATTTAAGAGAAAATAAAGATTTGCCAGAAGAGTTTCTTGAAATTTTTATAGTAGATGAAAACTTTAAACCAATTGGAACTGTGCCTTCCTCAAAAGTACTAAGAACTCCAAGAGAAGCAAAAATGATGTCAATAATGTCCGAGTCTCAGCTTCTAATACCTGTAGATATGGATAAAGAAGAAGTTGGAAATCTATTTGAAAATTATAATTTAAGCTCAGCTGCAGTGACTGATAAAAATGATAAATTGGTGGGTATGATAGCTTATGATGATGTTTTAACTGTACTTAAAGAAGAAGCAGAAGAAGATGCATTAAGACTTGCTGGAGTAGGAGATGAGGAAATAACAGATGGTGTAATTACAAAAACCAAGCGAAGATTTAATTGGCTTTTATTAAATTTATTTACAGCTTTTTTAGCTACTTATTGCATCAGTTTATTTGGTGCTACTATTGAGCAAATGGTTGTTTTAGCTTTTTTAATGCCTATCGTTGCATCAATGGGTGGTAATGCTGGTATGCAAACATTAGCTGTAACTGTAAGATCTTTAGCTACGCAAGATTTAACAAAAAATAATTTTACTAATAATATAATTAAAGAATTTAATATAGGTGTTTTAAATGGAATTATCTTTGCAATTATAAGTTCTGTAATTGTTTATTTCTGGTTTAATGATATTCAACTTGCATTAATAATATCAATATCAATGGTTTTAACAATGATAGTTGCTGGGCTCTTTGGAATTTTAATACCTGTAACTCTAAAAAAAATGAATATAGATCCAGCTATTTCATCAAGTGTTTTTGTTACTACAATAACTGATGTTATAGGTTTTGTTTCCTTCTTAGGTGTAGGTGCTTATTTTTTATAACTAATAATTATCAATTAATCTAACATTGTCTATTTCATAAGCCACAAAAAGCCTATATTTATTTTTAAAATTACTAAGTTTTAAACTTTTTTCATCTCTAAATTCTAAATAATCTATTTTAATGTTAAATTTTTTTTCTAATTCTTTTTTATAAACAGGTAAATTAAAAGCTAGTCTTGAACCTTGTAATTTTGATTTATTCTTTATTTTTTTCAAAAAAGATGCAATTTCCGAAGCTTTTTTAAGGGAATTTAATTTTAATAATTTATTGCGTGTAGATAATGCTAAATTTCTCTTTACTCTGATAGTAGGGCAGGAATTAACTCTGACCTTAAACTTTTTTGACAGGAATTTTTTTATTAAATATAGCTGCTGAAAATCTTTTTCACCCATATACAAATCTTTAGATT
>CABZCA010000014.1 GCA_902524115.1 uncultured Pelagibacteraceae bacterium
CCATTTTTTTCTAAATTTAGTTTTACAGTAACAAGTAGATCTTCACTATATGGCAGCCCAGTGGGTACTGACCAACATGTATAAATTTGGTGTCTAACTGCATATTCGGTGGTTACACTTAATTTAGAAATCTTCATAGACTTATCTTCAGATTGTGTAACTCCATCTACTTTTTTTTTAACTTCACCTACATTCTCATATTGCTTAGCAATTAAACCTTTAATTTTTTTAACAATATCATCTTTTTCATATTCTGACACTTGTTTTGCCTTTTCATCTTTCAAAGGTTTTTTAATTTTGGCAAATTCTTTTATTACTTCGTCATTTTCAATTTTTTTTTCAATTTTTTTTCTTTTCTCTTTTTCAACAACTATTTTTTTATCTTCTTTTGAAGGTTGTTGTTCAGTTTCTTTCTTAGTTTCTATTTTTTCTAACTTTTTATCAGGTAATGGAATAGTTTCAGATTTTTCTAGTTTAACTTTCTCTTGTTTTTTTTCAGGCACAGGTACTTTTTTTGATTTTGATAAATCAATTTCGTCTTTTTGATTTTCAAACTTTACTTGCTTTTTTTTCTCTTTTTCTATCTCTTTTGGTGGCGCTTGCTCAGATAGTAGTTTTTTATTATCGTTTTTTGCTTTTTCGATAATTTTTGCAGCCTTTGGTGCATATGGAATATTAGTTTTTTCAGATATTTGTATCAATTCAACCGAAACAATTGGCATTAATTCTAAAGGTTTTTTTGCAATGAATGGAAGTGTAAATATTGTAGCAAAAAATATTACCACATGAAAAATTGCAGAAAATAAGATTCCAAAAGAAAAATTATTAAATCCACTTGTAAAACCACTTAATGAAATTTTTTTAAACAATGCTATCTCTCTTTATATGGCTCAGATATTAAGGCAACTTTAGTGAAGCCTGATCCTGAAAGTTTGCCCATTACCTCTAATACTCTCCCATAATTAATTGTTTTGTCACCTCTTACATAAATTCTAGTGTCAGTTCTATTACTAGAAACTGCTAAAATTTTTTTAATTAAATTATTAAATTCAATTTTTGTCTCTTGAATAAAAACTTCACCTTTTGAGTTTATAGTTAATGTGAGAGGTTCACTTTCTTCTGGCAAAGTATCTGCTGAAGTTTCAGGCAAATCAACTTGCACTCCAACTGTTAACAAAGGTGCTGTGACCATAAAAATAATTAAAAGAACAAGCATTACATCTACGAAGGGGGTTACATTTATTTCACTCATCGGTTCTCTTTCTGAGTGCTTTAAGTTAAATGCCATACTAGATTATTGAAATAAATCTTTTTGAAAAATTTTCTAATTTTTGTAAATATTTTTTTGAATCATTTCCAAATTTATTATAAGCAATTACCGCTGGTATTGCGGCTAACAAACCTAGAGCAGTTGCAAATAATGCTTCGGCAATTCCAGGGGCAACAATAGCTAGACTTGTATTTCTCGATATAGCAATTGATTGAAAAGAATTCATTATTCCCCAGACTGTTCCAAATAATCCAATAAATGGTGCTGTAGATCCTACTGTTGCTAGAAAAGTAAATTTGTTGTTAACAAAATTCATTTGCTTTTCAATATTTATTTCTAAAATATTTTCAAGTCTTTGGCTTATATTTGTTTTTGATCTTGATTTCATAACAGCTTGCATCGAATCTTTGAATAATTGAGCCATTGGATTATCTAATGTTACCGGCAGGCTGTTATAAAATGTTTCTGCCGACTTAGACTTCCAAAATCTTTCTTCAAAATCAACAGTCTCCCTATTAATTCTTCTAAACATTATAATTTTATCAAAAATTATAGCCCAAGAATAAACCGAGCTTGCGATTAGAATGATAATAACAGATTTAACTATAAAGTCTGCTCTCAAAAATAAACTTAAAATTGAAAAGTCTGTATTACTTGCCAATTCTACCGCTTGTGAAGTTATATCTGCATCCATTTAATTGATTTCACACTAAAATGTGTCATGAATTTGTCTATAAAAGCTAGCTATATTTTATTTTTCTTGAGAATTAAGATGATAATTGGCAATTAATATTGCATCTGCTTTGTTGGTATCTTTTTTTCTTGATAACATTGATGAAAACTTAGGAAACATTTCGATTGCTTTAACTCTACTCGAATCTTTTTGAGTATTTATTAAATCATAATGCTTTTTCCATTTGGCTGGTCTCACAAAAAAAATTGGTAGTTGCATTGCAGCGCAAACACCTTTCAAAACTCCAAATGATTGTCCAAAATTAAACATACTTGTAACACCTTGTCCAGGCATTGCTGAAACTTGCTCTACAACTACATTTATATTCTCAGATTTGTGGTTTTGAGTCCTTAAAGATATTTCGTTGAATATTTGACTACCATTAATTTGCTTTTTATTTTTATTTCCTGATGCCATAGTAGGCATATCAATCACATCCTTTAATTCTCCATCTTCAAAAAAACAAATTGCACCAGTTATCCCAGGATCTATTCCGATTATTATCATTAAATTAAATTAAATTGCATTTGTAAAAACATTTTGAACATCATCATCTTCCTCTAAAATTTCTAAAAAATTAATCATTTTTTTTTTTTCTTCATCATTTAGTTTAATTTTATTTATAGCAACCCATTCAATTTCTGTAGATATGAAATTAGAAATCTCCCTTTCCAATAAATTTTTTACATCATATATCTCACCATTATTTGTACGAATCTCGTAATAATTCTCATGAAATATACAATCATTAGCCCCGGAATCAGTTGCTAGGTTAAAAACTTTTTCTTCATCAATTTCTTCTCTCTCAATTTTTATGACTCCTTGTTGAAGAAAGTTATGTGATGCAGAGCCTTGAGTGCCAAGTCCTCCTCCGTGTTTTTGAAAAATTGTTCTTATATTTGATGCAGTTCTATTTTTATTATCTGTTAAAGTGGTAACTACTATTGCTGATTTTGCAGGTCCAAATCCTTCATATCTTATATTTTCAAAATTAGAGCCTGCTGCTATTGATGATTTATCGATGGCTCTTTCAATATTATCCTTAGGCATATTAGCTGACCTAGCAGCCTGAATTGCAGATCTTAATCTTGAATTCATGTCGGGATTTTTATCTCCAAGTTTTGCGGCTACTGTAATTTCCCTTGATAGTTTTGAGAAAATAGCAGATCTTTGTTTGTCTGCCTTTCCCTTTTTATGTTTGATACCTGCCCAGTGAGAATGACCTGCCATGATTTAATTGTCTTTCTGAAGTTGACCACCAAATATAAACTGACTGATATGTAATGCCAAACCATTTTTCGGATTAGCTTTAATAATTGCACCACAAAGTGAGGCCTCTCCCTCAGATGGATAATGTTTCAAGGATTCTCTTTTGTAAAACCTTTTAATAGAATTTTCAGTATTCATCCCAATAACTGAGTTATAATCACCACACATTCCTGCATCTGTTAAATATGCAGTTCCCTTATTTAGAACTCTTCCGTCGTTTGTTGGTACATGAGTATGGGTGCCTACTACAAATGTTGCATGACCATCAAATACATGGCCAATAGCCATTTTTTCGCTTGTAATTTCACCGTGGAAGTCAACTATTAGAAAATCATATTTTCCTTTATTTGTATTATGATCTAAAAATTCTTTACTCTTCAAAAAAACATCGTCACACTTTTTCATAAAAACATTTCCCATTAAATTTAATACACCAACTTTGTAACCACCAATAGAATCATAAATGCCAAATCCATTACCTGGAGCATCATTTGATAAATTTAACGGTCTCAATAGCCTTTTTTGTTTTTTTATAAATTCAGATGTTTCTTTCTGGTCCCAAACATGATTTCCAGTCGTAATTACATCAACTCCACAACTTAGCAATTCATTTACAATATTTTCAGTAATACCGACACCTTCTTTTGCTGCATTCTCCCCATTTACAACAACAAAATTTATTTTTTTTGATTTAACAATATTAGGTAAAAAATTTTTTACTGCTCTACAACCGCTGTTTCCAACTATATCTCCTAAAAATAAAATATTCATTTAATAATTTCTTTATCTGTTAAAATAAAATTTAACTTTTGATCAAATTTATTTAAAGGGACTTTTGAAATTTCTTGAAATGAAAAAGCAAAACCAACTGTTAAAATTTTTTTAAACCTAAGAATTTTGCCAATATATCTATCATAGAATCCGCCACCATATCCTAATCTAAATTTATACCTATCAAATCCAACAAGGGGCACAATTAAAACATCTGGGATAACTTTTTTTTTAGTATTTGGCTCAGGAATACCCTGCTGACTTATACTAAGTGAGTCTTGAAATGACCATTCATAAAAATCCATATTATTATTTTTCTTAGTAATAGGTAAAGATATTTTAAAGTTATTCTTTTCTAAAATTTCTAAAACATCTAAACAACTAATCTCACTATTTACAGGATAATAGCCACCAATGTTAATATTATTTTTTAAATTATATTTTCTTAATATTTTTTTAAAATGAACAAAAGATATAGCCTGATCTACAAAATTATTTCTTCTAATGTTTATTAATTTTTTTCTTAAAATTTTCTTAGACACTTTAATTATTGTATCTTGGAGTCTGGATCGTTTCTTTTAATAAAATTTTCTAATGCAAGAGTAGTCTTATCAACTAAAGTTTCATAATTATTTCTATTAATTTCGATTTCATTCTTCAGATTGTCCTGATTTTTACTTAATTCAGAAATTTCTTTTTCTTTTAAATCTTTATAATTATAAACTAATGATTTAAGTTCTTTAAATTTTTCAGTAATTTTATTTATATCTTTTTTTTGAATATCTATTTTTTTTTTAGTTTCGTAATATTCATCTAAAATAGAAATAGATGTTATTAGTAAAAGCTTACTTTCTCCTATATTTCCTAAAGAACTTTTAAGATTACTAAACTTTTCGTTTAAATATAAAGCTAATTCCTCTAAGTGTTCTTCTTGACCATCTTCGCAAGATAACAAAAACTCTTTACCATTAAATTTAATATTTACATTTGCCATTTATCGATTTCTTCCATCAAATTATCTGTTTCTTGGTTTAATTCATCAATTTTTTGTGAGAATTTGTCTTCTTTTTGTTTTTCCTCAATTTCCTTTTTTTTAAAATCTTCAAATTTCTGTTTAAGAATCTGGTTTTCTTGTTGAAGTGAAATGTACCTTTGTTCTATTTCTTTTTTTTCAATTTCTAATTGATTTTTTTGGTTTGCTAGATTTTCCAACTCCAAAATTTTATCTGGTTTTATATTTTCTAGATTTTTTAATTTATCTAAAGTTTCTAATAGTTTTTTTTCTTTTTCACTAATTGAATTCATATATATATCTATATTAATAAATTGATTCACCTAAGTCTACAAAGGATAAATTTTGAAAAAATTAAATAAATTCATGTCTAACTCTGTACGTGCTCTATCAATGGATGCCGTACAAAAAGCTAATTCTGGACACCCAGGTATGCCAATGGGTATGGCTGATGTATCTACAATACTTTTCAAATATTTTCTAAAATTTAATCCAAAAAATCCTAGCTGGATAAACAGAGATAGATTCGTTTTGTCTGCTGGTCACGGATCCATGTTGCTTTACTCTTTGCTTTATTTAACTGGTTACAAAAGTGTTAAATTAGATGATATTAAGAATTTTAGACAAATTGACTCTATTTGTGCAGGTCATCCTGAGTATATTGAAAATTCAGGAATTGAAACAACAACAGGCCCTTTAGGTCAAGGAATTTCAAATGCAGTTGGCTTTGCAATGGCAGAAGAAATTTTAAAAAAAAAAATTGGCAAAGACATTATTAACCATAAAACTTATGTTATTGCGGGAGATGGTTGTTTAATGGAAGGTATAAGTCACGAAGCCATGAGTTTAGCAGGACATCTAAAACTTAAAAATTTAATTATGCTATTTGATAATAATTCAATATCTATTGATGGTCCAACAAGTTTAGCAGTTTCAGATAATTTTAAGAAAAGATTTGAAAGTTATGGCTGGAATTACGTTGAGATTAACGGTCATAATGAAAATGAAATATTTAAAGCCCTAAAAAAAGTTCAAAATGCAAAAAAACCTACAGTTATTTCATGTAAAACTAAAATTGGTTATGGATCACCAAATAAATCTGGAAAGGCTTCATCACATGGAAGTCCACTAGGTGTAAAGGAGATTGAATTGGTGCGTAAAGAATTGGGTTGGAATTATAAACCATTTCAAGTTCCCAAAAATATATTGGAGTCTTGGAGAAAAATTGGAAAAAAAGGGAAAAAAATTGAGCAAAAATGGAACAAATCTTATAATAAGAAAAAAACCAAACTAAATAAATTTTTTAAAAATGATTTTATAAATTCTGTAATTACTGAGAAAAAAATAGCAATAAAAGATTATAAAAGTCTTGCTTCAAGAAAATCTTCAGAATCAATAATTGGTTCACTTGTTAAAAAAAGTAACACACTTATTGGTGGATCAGCAGATCTTGCTGGTTCGAATAATACAAAAACAAAATATCATAAAATAATAAAACCAGGAAATTTTGATGGAAACTACATTCATTATGGTGTGAGAGAACATGCTATGTGTGGAATTATGAATGGATTAGCTTTGCATAGTAGCTTAATACCTTACGGGGGAACTTTTTTAATTTTTTCAGACTATTGTAAACCATCAATAAGATTGGCAGCAATGATGAAACAGCAGGTTATATATGTAATGACACATGATTCTATTGGACTTGGAGAGGATGGACCAACACACCAACCTATTGAACAACTATCGGGATTAAGGTCAATACCAAACCTTAATGTTTTTAGACCTGCAGATAGACTAGAAACTATTGAATGTTGGGAACAAGCTTTAAAGAGCTCTAAAACACCCAGTATTCTATCTTTAACCCGACAAAACCTTAATCCCATTAGAAATAAATATTCAAAAATTAACAAGTGCTCATTTGGTGCGTATGAAGTTTTAAGAACAAATAAAAAAATAAAATTGACAATTTTAGCTAGCGGTTCTGAGGTAAATTTAGCTATAGAGACAAGCCATAAATTAGCCAAAGATAAGATATATTCAAAGGTTATATCTGTGCCGTGTATGGAGCTTTTTGATTCACAAACAAATAGATATAAAGATAAAATTTTAAATGAAACTAAAATAAAAATTTCAATTGAAGCTGGATCGAGAGATTCTTGGAAAAAGTATTTAGGCGATTTTGGAATAGCTTTTGGAATTGATGTATATGGGAAAAGTGCACCTTATAAAGATATTTATAAATATTTTGGATTAACATCTTCAAATATTGCGGATAAATTAAATAAAATAATAAAAAAATAAATATGACTATTAAAATCGGAATTAATGGTATGGGTAGAATTGGTCGTATGGTGGTTAGATCAATTATTGAAGCTGAAAACAAAAATTTAAAAATTAGCCATATAAATAACAGATCAAATTCAGAAGTTACTTGTAAATTAATTAAATATGACTCTATTCACGGAAAATTTTACGCAGACATAAAGTTTGATGAGAATGAATTAATGATTAATAAAAATAAAATTACATTTTCTCAAGAATCTAAAATTGAAAATATTGATTGGAAAAAATATGATGTTGACTATGTATTTGAGTGTACTGGTAAATTTAATTCAAAAGAAAAATTACTTGCACACATTAAAAAAGGAGCAAAAAAAGTAATTGTTTCTGCTCCATGTAAAAATGCAGATAAAACAATAGTTTTTGGTGTAAATGAAAATATTATATCAAAGGATGATAAAATAGTATCTGCCGCTTCATGTACAACTAATTGTTTAGCTCCAGTTGTGAATGTACTTAATAATAATTTTGAAATTGAAAAAGGCTTTATGACCACTATCCACGCATTTACAAGTGATCAAAGAATTTTAGATAATTCTCACAAGGATCCAAGAAGAGCTAGAGCCGCAAGTCAATCAATCGTCCCAACTTCAACAGGGGCATCAAAAGCAATTGGTGAAATAATTCCAAGCCTAAAAGGGAAATTAGAAGGAGTTGCAATAAGGGTCCCAACACCAAATGTATCGCTTGTGGAGTTAGTATTCTGCACAAAAAAAGAAGTTGATGTACAAAAAATTAATGCTGTATTTGAAACTGCCTCTAAAAATGAATTACATAAAATCTTAGAAGTTACACACGAGAAACTAGTTTCCATTGATTTTAATCATAATTCTGCATCTGCAATTGTTGATGCCTCTTTAACAAGTGTAGTTGGAACTAAAATGGGTAAAATCTCTGCTTGGTATGATAATGAATGGGGTTTTTCAAACAGAATGTGCGATATAGCTGAAACTTTGCGTAAAATCTCGTAATGAGAAGTATTTTGAAAGAAAAAAATCTTAATAGTAAAAAAATATTATTAAGATTAGACTTAAATGTTCCTTTAAAAAATGGAAAAATAAGCGATACTACGAGAATTGACAAAATTCTACCTACTTTAAATTTTTTAATACAACAAAAAACTAAAATAATAATCATATCACATGTTGGAAGACCAAAAGGTAAAAAAGTAAAGGAGCTATCTTTAAAACCAATAGGTGAAGATTTAAGAAAAAAATTAAATGTAAGAGTAAAACTTATCACAGAAAACATATATGATATAAAAAATAAAGATTACTTGGAAAAATTTGATGAAGAAATTCTTATTTTAGAGAACATTAGGTTTTATATGGGGGAAGAAAAAAATGATTATGAGTTCGCAAAACACTTAGCAAGTTTAGGAGATGTATATGTGAACGATGCTTTTTCTTGTTCTCATCGAGCGCATGCATCAATTCAACAAATTTCAAAATATTTACCCTCTTTTTCTGGATTACAACTTGATTTAGAAGTAGCTGCTCTTAATAAAATTATTAATGAAATAACAAAACCTATAACATGCATTATTGGAGGTTCTAAAATTTCGACTAAATTAGATATTATAAAAAATTTAATAACAAAGTTTGATAATATTATAATTGTTGGTGGTATGGCTAATAACTTTATTGAATATTTTGGAAATAATATCGGAAAATCGATTAAAGAGAAAAATTCCTATAAAATAGTTGAAGAAATTATTTCACTTTCAAAAAAAAATAACTGTAAAGTAACTTATCCTGATGACGTGCTTGTATCTAAAAATTTAAATGGGTTTTCTAAAAGTAAAGAACTAGATCAAATTTTGCCTGACGAAATGATTTTAGATATAGGCCCGAAAACAATCAATAAAATAATTGATATAATTAATAATAGTAAAACAGTATTGTGGAATGGGCCAGCTGGGTATTTTGAAAATCCAAATTTTGCTAATGGAAGTATTGAGATAGCAAAAAAAATAATTGAAAATAATGAATCTAACAAAATTTTTTCTGTAGTAGGTGGTGGTGATACTGTTTCCTTGCTAAATAGCTTAAAATTTACAGATAATTTTAATTTTGTTTCAACTGCAGGTGGAGCTTTTTTAGAATATCTTGAAGGCAAAAAGCTTCCTGGTATAACCGCCTTAAATCAACATGTCTGAACTTAATAAAATTGCACTCAAGATAATTTGTAATGGTAAAGGCATCCTAGCTGCAGACGAGAGTAATGGAACAATGACAAAAAGACTCGAGGCAGTGAGTGTGGCTTCAACTCCAGAAAATAGGCTTTTATTTCGAGAAATGCTCTTTTCATCAGAAGCCATGAAAGATTGTATAGGTGGTGTAATTCTTTATGATGAGACAATTAAACAAACTTCAAGTTCTGGAAAATCAATCCCTGATTTGATTTCTTCCGTAGGTTCTGTTGCTGGAATTAAAGTTGATACTGGTGCTAAAGATTTAGCAAATTCCTCAGAGGAAAAAATTACAGAGGGATTAGACGGACTAAGAGAAAGACTAAAAAAATATTATGAGCTTGGAGCGAGATTTACAAAATGGAGAAGTGTTTATATTATTAATAAGAAGTTCCCAAGCAAGTTATCAATTAATAGCAATGCTCATGCACTTGCAAGATACGCCGCCCTTGTTCAAGAAAATGGAATGGTTCCAATAGTAGAACCTGAGGTTTTAATGGATGGAGATCACGATGCTGAACTTTGTTTAATCAAAACTTCAGAAGTGATCAAGAAATGCTTTGAGGAATTAGTGCTCAATAAAGTTGACCTTTCAGGAATTATATTAAAACCAAATATGATTTTAGCTGGCAATAAATCAAAAAATAAAATTTCTAACGAGGAAGTTTCTCAGAAAACAATTGAATGCCTAAAAAAATCAGTTCCAAGTGAAGTTCCAGGAATTGCTTTTTTGTCTGGAGGGCAATCAGATATAGAAGCCACAGAAAATTTAAATTTAATCAACAAAAATAACAATACCAACTTCATAATGACTTATTCATATGGAAGAGCTTTACAACAAAGTGCTCTTAAAATATGGTCAAAAAATACTAAAGATATAAAGGCAACTCAAAATACTTTTAATCATAGAGCTAAGATGTGCACTCTGGCTGCTCAAGGAAAATGGTCAATCGAACTTGAAAATAAATAAAAGAAAATTTATTTATCTTATATCTCCAAATAAAATAGCTAAAGGCTTCTATACAGATCTAGAATTAGTATTAAATACAAACAAGGTAAGTTTTTTTCAAATGAGACTCAAGAATTATTCACTAAATCGAAAAATTATAATTGGAAAAAAAATAAAAAAAATATGTAAAGCTAAAAAAGTAAAATTTATAGTAAATGATGACCCTTGGTTAGCAAAAAAACTTAATTCAGATGGTTGTCATTTGGGTCAAAAAGATCCTAGTATAAATGAGGCCAAAAAATTAATTGGAAAAAAAATTATTGGTATAACTTGCCACAATTCAATTAAACTTGCAAAAAATGCTATAAAATCAAAAGTAAGTTACTTAGCTTTTGGCTCTTTTTATCCAACAAAAACAAAAAAAACAAAATTTCGCGCAAACATAAAAATTTTAAATGAAGTTAAAAAATTCACAAATATTCCTACTATCGCAATTGGGGGAATAAATTATAAGAATTATAAAAAACTGCTATTGAATAAAGCTAATTTTTTAGCTATCTCAAGTTACATTTGGAATAATAAAAAATATAAACCCTTAGAAGCTATTAAAAAATTAAAATGAAGATAAACGTTGGGGAAATAAGAGTTGGCATGCTTTTAGAATATAAAAATGATTTGTGGCAAGTTTTAAAAACACAACATGTAAAGCCTGGAAAGGGTGGTGCATTTGCACAAGTTGAAATGAAAAGTATTGGCAAAAATACAAAATTAAATGAGAGATTTAGATCAAGTGAAACAGTAGAAAAAGCATCTTTAGAAGAATTTATCTATAACTATCTTTATGAAGATGAAAGTAATTATTTCTTTATGGATCCCAAAACATTTGAGCAAATTGAGATTAAGAGAAGTGTTGTTGGAGAGAAAGGTAGATTGCTAAGTGAAAATCTTGAAGTTACTGTAAGTTTTTACAATGAAAATGCAATTTCGATTGAGCTTCCAAATCAAATAATTTGCAAAATATCTGCAACTGATGCTGCACTTAAGGGACAAACCGTATCATCATCTTACAAACCAGCAGTACTAGATAATGGTCTTAAAATTCAAGTACCTCCTTTTGTTGAAGTGGGTGATAAAATAATTCTGGATACAAGAACAATAGAGTATATAAAAAAGATTAATTAAATGACTTCAATTTCTCCAAATTTAAATATTATGATTAAAGCTGCAGAAAAAGCTTCTAAAGTTATTATTAGGGATTTTGGAGAAATTGAAAATTTACAAGTAGCAAGAAAAGGTCCTAGAGATTTTGTGACAAAAACAGATAAACGTGTCGAAAATATTTTAATTGATGAGTTATCTAGAGCAAAAAAAAATTTTTCATTTCTGACTGAAGAAAGTGGTAAAATAGAAAATAACGATAAAAATCAAATTTGGATAATTGATCCAATAGATGGTACAACAAATTTTCTTCATGGAATACCACATTTTGCAATTTCAATAGCATTAAAAATTGATGGTGAGATAATATCTGGACTTATTAATGACCCAATAAAAAATGAAATTTTTTTTGCTGAAAAAAATAATGGAGCGTATTTTAATAATCATAGAATAAGAGTCTCAAAAAAAAATAATCTAGAAGATTGTTTATTTTCTTCAAACTCAGATGGTTTAAAAAATATTTTTCCAAAATTAAATATGAGAAATACTGGATGTGCATCATTAGATTTGGCATATGTTGGTTCTGGAAGATTAGACGGATACTTTCACAACAATATAAATTTATGGGATATAGCTGCAGGAATACTAATTGTTAAAGAGGCTGGTGGCAGTATTAATGATATAAGCAAATATGAGGATAATGATATAAATATTAGAGCAGCAAGTAGTAATATTTATGGTAAAATGATGGAAAAATTACTCAACTTTTAATTGTTTTTATTAAACTTTTTGCTATAAAGCCGATTATGAAAAAAAACTTACATCCTAATTACCATACTATTAAAGTAGAGATGACTGATGGAACTCAGTTTGAAACTAGATCTACTTGGGGTTCTGAAGGAGAAATTTTAAAATTAGAAATTGATCCTAAATCTCATTCTGCATGGACTGGTGGAAAACAAAAAATACTTGATAAAGGTAGAGTAAGTAAATTTAACAAAAAATTCCAAAGCTTTAAATCAAAAAATAATTAGATGAGTAATGCACCATTAATGCCTATGGCTACTGCTGTTTGGTTAGTTGAAAATACATCTTTAACATTTAAACAAATTTCAGAATTTTGTAAATTACATGAAGTTGAAATTCAAGGCATAGCTGATGGAGATGTTGGAAAAGGCATTGTAGGTTATAACCCCATAATAGCTGGACAATTGTCAAGGGAAGAAATAAAACTTTCATCAGAAGATTCTAATCGACCTCTAGTTTTAAAAATAAATGAAATTGAAATCGAAAATAATGAAAAGAAAATTAAAAAATATATACCATTGTCGAAACGACAAGATAAACCAGACTCTGCTTTATGGTTAATTAAACAACACGCAAATTTAAAAGACTCGCAGATTGCAAAACTAGTAGGCATAACTAAAAATTCAACCACAGCAATTAGAAACAAAAGTTATTGGAACTTTAATAATTTGAACGCAAAAGACCCTGTTGCAATGGGTCTCTTTACTCAAAAGGATTTAACAGATGCACTTGAGAAAGCAGAAAGAAGACAAAAAAGAGAAAAAAGAGAAAAAGAAAAATCTAAATTATCAAACTAAAAGCTATGAAATGTAATAGACAAATTAATTTGAAAGTGATAACAAAAGTCCTTTCTGGAGGTAGTTATTAAAATAGAGGTTAAAGATAATAATATTGAGCAAGCTTTGAGAGTTTTAAAAAGAAAACTTCAAAGAGATGGTTTTTTTAAAATAATAAAGTTAAAGAATACTTATGAAAAACCGTCCGAAAAAAAAAAGAGAATACTTCAAGAAAATATTAAAAGAGTTAAAAAGTTGAATAAACTCAAAAATAGAATTTAAATACCGCGGGGTGGAGCAGCCTGGTAGCTCGCAAGGCTCATAACCTTGAGGTCGGCGGTTCAAATCCGTCCCCCGCAACCAATTAATCTAATTCATATTTATCCCTGTAGTTTTTTTTTAGATTTAGATTTTGGTTTCTTTTATCAATAAAGCAATTTCCAATTACTAGAAAATCTAATTCATTTCCCATAAAACAATTAAAAGCATCTTTTGGGCTGTTGACTATTGGCTCACCTCTAATGTTAAAAGAAGTATTTATAAGGACTGGACAAGAAGTTTTCTCTTTAAATTTATGAATTAAATCATAAAATTTCTTATTTGTTTTAGCACTTACTGTTTGAATTCTTGCTGAGTAATCAACGTGAGTTACAGCTGGAATTCCTGATCTTTTTATATTTAATTTATCAATACCAAATAAATTTTTCTGCTCTTCTGTCATCTCCAATTTTTTTTCTGAATTGATATTTGCAACAATTAGCATGTATGGACTTTTAGTTTTTAACTCAAACCAGTCTTCTAAATCATCTATTAAAATTGATGGAGCAAATGGTCTAAAGCTTTCTCTAAACTTGACTTTTAAATTAAGATTTTTTTGCATACTTTTAGATCTTGGATCACCAAGAATAGACCTATTACCGAGTGCTCTTGGACCAAATTCCATTTTACCTTGAAACCAACCTACAGCATCACCGTTGGATAAGCACTGAGCTGTTTTTTCAATTATTTCATCATATTCTAATACCTCAAATTTAGCTCCTAAGTTATTTAACTCAATTAAAATTTGATCATGTGAATACTCAGTACCAAGATATGATCCCTTCATGCTATCCTGAGGGTTAATATTTCTTTCTTTGCCCTCTTCTAAATACCAGAATGCTAATGCTGCACCTAGAGATCCACCTGCATCGCCTGCTGCAGGCTGAATCCAAATATTTTCAAATATTTTTTCCTCAATAAGTTTACCATTTGCTACACAATTCAACGCAACACCCCCCGCAAGACATAAGTTTTTAATTTGATATTCCTCACTAATTGACTTAGATAATTTTATAATAATTTCCTCTGTGATCTTTTGTATAGAAGAGGCTATGTCCATGTGAAATTGGGTTAACTTCTCACTTTCTGGCAATCTTTTTTTTTGACCAAATAATTTCTCAAATTTTTTATTTGTCATTGTAAGTCCTGTTGCATAATTAAAGAAACTTTGATCAAGTCTAAATGTTCCATCACTTTTTATATCTATTAACTCTTTTATCTTGTCTACATAGATTGGAGTGCCATATGGAGCTAATCCCATTAATTTGTACTCCCCACTGTTAACTTTAAACCCCGTATAATATGTAAATGCTGAATACAGGAGACCTAATGAGTGTGGAAAGTGTAATTCTTTTTTGATCTCCAATTGATTACCGCTTCCAACAGCAACAGTAGTAGTTGCCCATTCACCAACACCATCGGCTGTCAAAATAACAGCATCCTTATAAGGCGATGGGTAAAAAGCACTTGCAGCATGACTTAAATGGTGATTTGAAAAATGTAAGTTTTTATCTGATTTATAATCTTTATCATGCTTTTTTAGATAATTAAAAATCATATTTTTCTGAAACAATTTTTCCTTTATCCAAATTGGCATAGCCTTACTAAAAGATAAAAAACCTTTTGGAGCAAATGCTACATAAGTTTCTAACAAACGCTCAAATTTTAAAAATGGTTTCTCAAAAAATACAATTTTATCTACATCACTTAATTTTATTGATGCAGAGTCAAGAACAAACTCTATTGCATTAAATGGATAACTTGCATCATGTTTTTTTCTAGTAAATCTTTCCTCCTGTGCTGCAGCGATTATTTCTCCATTTTTTAAAATACATGCTGCACTGTCATGATAAAAGGCAGAGATACCTAAAATATGCATAAACTTAAAATATTGTGTATATAAATGGTGCGACTGCTGAACCTTGACTTAAAATTATTAAACCACCAAATAAAACTAGTACAAATATTATTGGTAAAAGCCAGTATTTTTTTCTAATTTTTAAAAATTCCCAAAATTCTTTTATAAAATCCATATTAAAATTGTTTATTCATTCTGTTATTTGTGTCAGTTTTTTTTATCCAATAAGTTTGATCATTATTGTATTTAAGTTTCAATAAATCTTTATTGAATAACCTCATTATCAATCCAATTGGAGTTACAACTAAGAAAAATATTATACCCATAATAATTGGAGAAACTATTTTTCCTAATAATATGCCGAATCTAAACCACAACTTGTTTAATGGTAATAAAATTTTAGAGTTAATAGTGCCGAGAATTAAAAATATTAAAGAAATAGTCAATGACCATAATCTAATTTCGTCTTGATTTAATAGTGGATAAACAGCAATTACAAAAAAAACTATAAAAAATACGATTCCAAAACTACGATTTGAACTTATTTTTATATTATCAGACATATAAGATCTCTTAATACTATATATAATAAAGTTTTTTTATCTATAGACTTTTTATTATATCCTCTGTCATTTTTTTTGCATCTGCAAATAGCATCAATGTGTTATCTCTATAAAATAGGTCATTATCAATTCCTGCATATCCAGGCGACAAACTTCTTTTAACAAATAAAACTGACTTACTTTTCTCAACATCCAAAACTGGCATTCCATATATAGGACTTTGGGGATCTGATTTGGCTACTGGATTTGTTACATCATTTGCTCCAATTACATACGCAACATCACAATTTGCAAAATCGTTATTTATTTCCTCTAGTTCAAAAACTTCGTCATAAGGAACGTTTGCCTCTGCAAGAAGCACGTTCATATGTCCAGGCATTCTGCCTGCCACTGGGTGTATTGCATAACTTACTTTTACTCCATTTTTTTTTAATGCGTCTACCATTTCTCTTAGAGCGTGCTGAGCCTGCGCGACTGCCATACCATAACCTGGAACAATTATTACAGAGGATGCATTTTTCATTAAAAATGCAGCATCATCAGAATTACCATTTTTTACAGGCTTTTGTTCGCCAGATTTTTTAGAGACTTCTTGATCTGTAGCTCCCCATCCACCTAAAATTACATTGAAAAAGGATCTATTCATACCTTTACACATTATATATGAAAGAATGGCACCTGATGATCCAACTAAAGCACCAGTTATAATTAAAGCTGTATTTTCTAAAGTAAAACCAATTCCTGCAGCTGCCCAACCTGAATATGAGTTGAGCATAGATATGACTACAGGCATATCTGCACCTCCAATAGGAATTATTAGTAAAACACCTACCAATAATGAGATAACTATTAAAGCCCAAAATAGAGTTGGCTCTTGCGATTTACATAAATAGAAAGTTAAAAATAAAAGTCCTAAACCTAATACTAGATTTAAGTAATGTTGTCCTAAAAATGTAATGGGAGAGCCCGACATTATTCCTCTCAATTTTAAAAATGCAATTATAGATCCAGTAAATGTGATTGCTCCTATTGCTGCACCTAAAGACATTTCAATAAGACTGGCTATTTTGATTTTACCTGGAACTCCTAAATTGAATACTGCAGGATTTAAAAAAGCAGATATTGCAACAAATACAGCTGCAAGCCCTACTAAGCTATGAAATCCAGCAACCAGCTCTGGCATTGCCGTCATTGGTATTTTAAATGCGATGAAAGCTCCTATAGAACCACCTATTGCTAAAAAAATTATTAAATAGATCAAACCTGACGAAAAATTTCCGACTGATAATATTGTTACACTGATAGCTAAAGCCATACCAATAATTCCATACAAGTTTCCTTGTCTAGATGTCTCTGGAGAAGAAAGACCTCTTAACGCTAAAATAAATAAAACTCCTGATATGAGATAAAAAATGGCTAACAGATTTGCTGAAATCATTTTTTATCTTTCTTTTTTTTTTTATACATGGCTAACATTCTCTGAGTTACAAGAAAGCCCCCAAAAATGTTTATTGATGCTAATATGATTGCTAAATAACCGAATATGTTTGCTGTATCAAATATATTTATATTATCACCTGCTAAAGCAGCAATTATGGCACCTACAATTATGACAGAAGAAATGGCATTTGTCACTGACATCAGAGGAGTATGTAATGAGGGAGTAACGCTCCATACAACATAATAACCTATAAAAATTGATAATATAAAAATACTCAGCCTAAATATAAATGGGTCGATTTCCATAAAATTATTTAATTATTGTTTTTGAGATAATTTCATCTTCAAGATTAATATTTATTTTATTATTTTCCTTATCATACAAATTGTTAACAAAATTAAACATATTTTTTGCATACAAATTTGATGAGGATGAGGGTAATTTATTTAAAATATTTCTTTCTCCCATGATTTTAACCCCATTTTTAATAATAATCTTATCTACTTCAGAAAAAGCTGAATTTCCTCCTTGAACGGATGCTAAGTCATAAATTATTGATCCAGATTTCATATTATCTATCATATTTTCTTTAATAATAAGTGGTGCTTTTTTACCAGGAATTAATGCTGTACATATTACAATATCAATTTTCTTTAAAGTTTCTGTTAAAAGTTCCTCTTGTTTTTTTTTAAATTCTTCAGTTGTCTCTTTTGCATAACCACCTTCTGTTTCTAAATTTTCAAATCCCTCAACACTTAAAAATTTTCCACCTAAACTTTCTACTTGCTCCTTAGATGCAACTCTTACATCAGTAGCAAATACTATTGCACCCATTCTTTTTGCTGTTGCAATAGCTTGTAAGCCAGCTACACCCGCTCCTACAACTAAAACTTTTGCCGCAGGAATAGTTCCAGCTGCAGTCATCATCATTGGTATAGCTTTTTCAAATACTGAAAAAGTCTCTATAACTGCTTTGTACCCTGCTAAATTAGCTTGAGAAGATAGAATATCCATCGATTGAGCTCGTGTTATTCTAGGAAGCAATTCTAAAGAAAAAAAATTAATTTGTTTTTTAGATAGTTCTAATAATTTTGTTTTATTTTCGTACACATCTAAAACACCAATATAAGTTTGTTTGGATTTCAGAAGAGAAAGTATGTCATTGTTTAACAATCCCATTTGTATAAGTATATCAGAATTTTCAATAATTTTTTTTTCATCATCAATTATTTTTGTACCTACTTCTTCAAAATCAAGTTTTTTAAAACCTAGGTGATTTCCATATTCTTTGGTCAATTGAACTTCAAAACCTAAATTTATATATTTCTTTGCTATTTCAGGTGTTATAGAAATTCTTTTTTCGATGCTATTATTCTCTGAAATTGATCCAATAATCATAATTAATGATTGTTATTTTTGTCTTGCCTTAAATTTGGGGTTTTTTTTATTTATTATATAAACCCTTCCTCTTCTTCTAACTAATTTAGAATTTAAATCTCTTTTTTTTAAAGATTTTAGTGAACTTGCAATTTTCATAATTTTTTTTTTTTAGTTTTAATAAACGAAGTTATGTAATCTTTCAAATTTATTTTTCCATAATGTCTAATAACCTCATTATTATAGGACATATTTGTTAAAGCAGAGGCATATCTTTCACCTGATCTTTGAGGAAGATACTTAATTTTAGTTTTAAACATTTTTGCTACAGCAACAATTGAGTGTGATTTTTTATGACTAATACTATAATGCTTACATTTATTTTTTTTCCAAGCTTTAAGGCAAATATTAATTGTATCAGAAATATGAGTAAATCTTCTTGTCTGTGTGCCTGGTCTTACAACAGTGAGAGGTTTATTATTTTGATATTGATTTTCAAAAATTCCAATAACTGTCGCCATTTTGCCTTTCTCTATTTGATTTTTTCCATAAACATTATAAAAATAAATAATTTCAAATTTTAAATTAAACCATTTTTTCAAATTTTCCAATAATTCGAGATTATTTGATTTTGTGAACGCATAAGGAGATAAATTTTTATCATTACCTCTTTTTCCAAGCGTCGCAGAAGTGGCTGAGTAAATTATTTTAATTTTATTATCCAAACAAAACTTAAAGACTTCTTTGCTTCCAATTGAGTTTGATTCAAAACACTCATTAAAATTTTGAAAACTTTGAAATATTCGAGAAAATTCACCAAAATGAAAAAGAGAATTAATATTATTTTTATATTTTTTTAATTTTGATTTTATACTTATGGTATTCCCTTTTATATAAATAATTCTTTTTGAAATAATATGGTTACTATTTGAACCAGAAGAGTAATTATCTAAACTGATTATTCCAAAGTTAGTTTTTTTTATTAATAATCGGATTAAATTGGAACCTACGAAACCTGCTCCACCAGTTACTACAATAAATCGTTTCATAAATATCTTATAATATTAATTCATAGAATTTATTAAATTTTTTTAATATGATTTTTAAGATAATCATTTATTACAATTGAAATTCCTTTTTCAAATGATATTTGGTGCTTCCATCCATTTTTATTTGCCAATGAACTATCTAATAATTTTCTTAATGTTCCATTTGGTTTTTTTTTATCATATATAATTTTAAGATTTATATTTAAATGTTTCATAATTAATTTTGCATATTGCTCAATGCTATATTCAATTCCAGTGCCTATATTAAAAATCTGAGATTTAGTTTTTTTATTTAAGAAAAAAATACAAGCTGAAGCTATGTCTTCACTAAAAATTAATTCTCGTAATGGTTTACCATTACCCCACAATATAATTGAATCTTCGTTTATTCTTATTGCTTCAATAATTTTTTTAATAAGCGCTGGAAGGAAATGAGAACTTTTTAAATTATAATTATCATTTTCACCATAGGAATTACATGGCATTAAAGTTTTATAATTTAAACTGTATTGAGAACTATAATTTTCACATAACTTTAACCCAGCTATTTTTGCTATCGCATATGGTTCATTTGTTTTTTCAAGGTAGTTAGATAGTAAATAGCTTTCTTTTATTGGTTGTTTTGATGATTTTGGATATATACAACTAGACCCTAAAAAAATTAAATTTTTAACACCCGCAAGATAACTTCCATGTATAACGTTTGATTGAATAGAAATATTTTCATAAATAAATGACGCTCTATTAATATTGTTATCTAGTATACCACCGACTTTTGCAGCTGCTAAAATCACACCATCTGGCTTATGTTTTTTCAAAAATTTAAAAACTTTTCCTTGATCAGTTAAATTAAGTTTTTTTTTATCTTCACACAATATAGTGTATTTATTATTTTTTTTCAGTTTTTTTAAAATCGCAGAGCCAATCATACCATTATGGCCTGCAATAAAAATTTTTTTTTTATTTTTCATCTGATAATTCGTTTAATTCATAATTAACCATATCTTGAATTAAAAGATTAATATCTTTTGAAGGTTTCCAATTTAATAATCTTTTAGCCTTTGA
>CABZCA010000015.1 GCA_902524115.1 uncultured Pelagibacteraceae bacterium
ATCTGTCAATTACTTGGATATAAATTTTCATCAGATCTAGGTTTTTATATTGGTAAAAATTTTGGTAATATTTTTAGAAAAAAAACATCTATAATTAAAAATCTAAAAAAATCTAAAATTTCAATTAATATCTCCGAAAATAAATTTGCGAATAATGTGTTAGGTAATTATGGAAGAATTTTAGCAGAATATCCATTTTTAAAAGATTTTAGAAATAATAATCTGTCAAATTATATTGAAATTGACGGGATTAATAATTTGGAGAATATAAAAAAAAAAAATAAACCTGTAGTATTCATTTCAGGACATTTTAACAATTTTGAATTAATGGCTATGCAAATAGAAAAGTCAAAGATTAATTTAGCTGCAATATATAGACCTTTAAATAATATTTTCTTAAATAAAGACATGGAATACATTAGAAAAAATTATATATGTAAGAATCAAATAAAAAAAGGAAGGACGGGAAATAGGCAAATATTAGAAAATCTTAGGAAAGGTAACTCAATTGCATTAATGATTGATCAGAGGGTCACTGAAGGAATTAAAATAGATTTTTTTGGAGATTTGGCGTCTACTACAACTATACCTGCACAAATTATAAAAAAATATAAATGTGATTTGGTTCCAATTTATATAAAGAGAACTAATAAATATTATTTCAAAATGTATGTTTCCCAACCAATTGTAATAAATTCAGAAAAATCTAATGAAGAAATTTCTATTCATTTAAATAAAATATTAGAAAAAATGATACTAAAAAACCCTGATCAATGGATTTGGACGCACGATAGGTGGAGAAAATAGCTTCATAATTTAGTTATTTTTCTTTTTTGACTGAAGCCTCAACATAAGAAAAATAAGCTTCTTGATCGTCGACATTCCAATAATTCAATTTTTCTAAAGGAATTTTTTTTCCTGAAATTGCACATACCACGTGATCACCCTCTTCCATTATTTCAAAATTATTCGGGAGATATTTTAATTTTGCTAACTTGTTCATGGTTTATAGGATATATATTTGAATATATGAAAATTGCAATTCTTGGGAATGGTGGAAGAGAACATGCTATAGCAGATCAAATATCAAAATCTCCTAAACTTAACAAATTATATTGCTTACCAGGTAATGCTGGAACTAAATTTATTGCTGAGAATGTAAAAATCGATATTTTTGATTTTGATAAATTAGGGAATTTTGTTGATGAATATAAAATAGATTTGGTAATAGTAGGACCAGAGAAACCTCTTGTTGATGGTGTCGTCGACTTTCTCACAAATAAAGGAATAAAAGTATTTGGACCTAATAAAATTTCCTCACAACTTGAAGGATCTAAAATATTTACAAAAAAAATATGTGAAAAATATAAAATTCCAACTGCTCAATTTGGTGTTTTTAGCTCAGTTAAAGATGCACACAAATATTTGGAAAAAGCAAATAAGCCTATTGTTGTTAAAGCAGATGGTTTAGCAGCAGGTAAAGGTGTTTATATTTGCGAAAATACTGACAGTGCAAAAAATGCTGTAGATGAAATTTTTAATGGAAAATTTGGTAGAGCCAATCAAGTTCTTATTGAAGAATTTCTAAAAGGTGAAGAGATGAGCTACTTTGTAATATCTGATGGGAAAACATTTAAAAAATTTAATACTGCTCAAGACCATAAAAGAGTCGGTGAAGGCGACAAAGGTAAAAATACTGGTGGTATGGGAGCATATTCTCCTTCAGGGCTTATAAATGAAGATTTGGACTTAAAAATTATTGAAAGTGTTGTCAAACCAACTTTTAAAGCAATTAAGGAAATGGGAAAAACATATGAGGGATTTTTATATGTCGGTCTCATGATTAAAGAGAATAATCCATATCTAATTGAATATAATGTGAGAATGGGAGATCCAGAATGTCAAACAATTTTACCATTATTAAACTCGGATCTATTAGAATTAATGATATCTTGCTGTGAAGGAAACTTAGAAAATCAAACAATAAAGTGGAAAAATAAAAAAAGTATGTGCATTGTGCTGTGCTCTAATGGATATCCAGATACATATAAAAAAAATATAGAAATTCCTCACTTAGAAAAAATTACAAAGAATAATAGTACTTTTATTTACCACGCTGGCACTGAATCGATTGATAACAAAGTTTATGCAACAGGAGGGCGTGTGCTTAATTTTGTAAATATTTCTGAGGATTTAAAGAAATCGAGAGAGTCAGTGATTAACGAAATTGAAAATTTAAGATGGGAAAATGGTTTTTATAGAAAAGATATTGGTTTTAGAATAATAGATAAATGAGAGTTATTTCAGGTGAATTAAAAGGAAAAAAATTATCGGATCCATTAGACAAATCAACTAGACCATTAAAAGATATGGTAAGGGAGTCAATTTTTAATATTTTAGATCACTCAAACAAAGTATCTGCAAAAATATATAATTCAAAGGTCTTGGATTTATTTTCTGGAACTGGATCATTTGGAATTGAGTGTTTGTCCAGAGGAGCAGCAGAAGTGATCTTTTTTGAAAATTACCATAATTCGTTAAAAATTCTAAAACAGAATATCTTTAACCTAAAATTAGAAAGTAAAAGTAAAGTATATAATTATAGTGCTTATAATTTAAAAAACTCAAACATAGAAAGTAGGGTATTTGACATAATTTTTTTAGACCCTCCTTTTAAGGATAGAGAAATAAAAAGTTTAATACATCAAATTAAGAGACTTAAAATTGTAGATGTAAATTCAATATTAATTATTCACAGAAATAAGAAATCGGATGATAAAATTTGGCAATATCTAAATATAATAGAAGAAAAAAATTATGGTTTATCAAAAATATTTTTTTGTAAGTTAATTAATTAAGTATTTTTGATGTTTCAGTTTTTATCAATTCAACTGATGGTTGGTCAAAAGGATTTACCTTCATTAGTCTTCCAAGTAAAATTGTTTCTAATACAAAAAAAGAAAAAAGTTCTCCTATGGTTTCTTCATTTCTTTTAAGAATTTCAAAACTTCTAAATGGTATTTTTTTTTTTCTGAAAACTATTTGAGTTGCGTGTCTTTGGGCTTGTGCAATTTGACTCAAGCTTTTATTTTTTAAATTTGAAAATTTATCGAATAAATTACTTTTATCTAGGTTGTTAGTTTTTTCATTTGTAACTCCAAAAAATGTGAAAAAGTTATTTTTAGGTCCATCTAAATATAACTGCAGTAAACTATGATTATCTTTTGGCATAGATGATATGATGGGGAAAACACCTTTATTTTTTTTACCTAAACTCTCAGCTGTTAATTGCTGATACCATTTAAATAAGTTTTCTGAACCTTCGTCATAATTTAAAATTACAGAATTTTTCTTTCCTTCTGAGATACATTTTGACATAAAACTTACATTGTTAATTAACGAGTTTATAAATGATTTATTTTTAATTAGATTATTAAATCTTTTAAATTTTGTATCATTCAAACCCAATAATTGAGCAGGCAACATTCCTACTTCAGACAATACAGAATACCTTCCTCCAATATAGTTTTTATGTTCTATTATTTCTGCTTTTAATTTTTTGGCTAATGAAGTTAAAAAACTAGATTTATCCTCAGTTATTACAATGTTTATATTTTTTTTTTGAGATTTAAGAATTAAATTTAAATTTGATACAGTTTCAAGCGTATTTCCTGATTTAGAAACTATTAAGTTTATAGATTTTCTACTTGTATCAAGTTTAATTTGATTATTGAGATTATTAAAAAATTTTATTTTTTTTTTAATTTTAAATTTTAAAAAATCATAGATTGCCTCTGTACCTAGTATTGAGCCCCCCATACCAATTAAATTGATATTTTTATAAGTTTTATATTTTTTAATAATACTTTTTTTAAAACTATATTTATAATTATTGGTAAATGAATTCAGTAAAAGAGAGCTCGTGATTAACTCTTTTTTTAAAATTTTTTTTATTTTTTTTATATTTTTAATATTTCTCTTTAAGTGGAAATTTTTAAATATTATGTTTTTTGAAAACATTTTTTTATTTAATTTTTTTCAATATGGAACTTTCAATAGATGTCGATTCATCTGTTTTTGAAACATTTTCATCATCAGTATTCTTTAGTAAATTTTTTATATTAGATTGGTCGTTTTCAATATCCTTAGTAGATTTTATATTAGCTTCTCCAGGTTTAGGTAACTTATCAAAGTCAGGTGGCATAGACAGCGGATTTTTTTTGTCGATTAAAAATTCATCTCCTTGATCTGATCTTTTTTTTCCCTGCAAAGCCTCTCCCACTGAACCACATGAATATAAAAATATTAAGAGCAATAATAACTTTGAAAATTTTAAGAATTTATTCATTTATTTTTTTATAACTTATTAGTTCAGCCAGAATAAGCAAAATAATTCCAATTGTTATAAATATATCAGCTACGTTGAAAATAAACCAATGATATCCATTATAATTTAAGTCAAAAAAGTCTGGGACAGCTCTATAATATACTCTATCAAATAAATTACCTAATGAGCCACCTAAAATAATAATTAAAAAATAATACTTTAGTCCTTTTTCCTTAAATAATAGATAAATTATAACAAAATTAATTAGAATAATTAAAGTTGTAACTACATTGTAAAAAAGATCCTGGTCTGAGGATAATAAGCCAAAACCTATTCCTTTATTCCAAACTAAATAAAAATTTAAAAATGAGTTTATATAAATATCTACTTGTCCAGTTTCCTCTAGTATATTTAGAATAAGTATTTTTGATATTCTGTCTAAAAAGAAAATGAATAATAAAATTAAAATACTTATTACTATTTTTTTTATATTTTCACTTCTCATTGAACACTGAGGTGTCCATGTTTCTCACATATTTCCTTACTAATTTTCCAACAAACAGGACACTTATTTCCAACAGCTTTTGAACTAGTGATCTCAATTTCTTTTTCTAAATTAATATCATTCGATATTGAAGCAGAGGATGTTATGCAAATTTCTGAAAAATCATGGTTCTGAGCTAAACTATACATGTCTTTATCTTTAATTTTTATCTCAATATTTGCCTCTAAACTTGAGCCAATAATTTTATCAGCCCTTTTACTTTCAATACTAATGTTTGCTTCGTCTCTGATTACTTTTAGTTTATCCCATTTACTATTTAATTCCTCATTTTTCCATTGATTTGGAATTTTAACAAATTTTTGTAAATGAATACTTCCATTATTGTCTTCCTTATGAATTAAATGATAAATTTCTTCAGTGGTAAATGATAAGATTGGCGCAAACCATTTTAATAAACATTCTAAAATTACTTTTAGTATCAAAATACAATCAGATCGCTTTTTTGAGTCTTTTGGATCACAATAAAGAAGATCTTTTCTAATATCAAAATAAAATGCTGAGAGTTCTACTGTACAAAAATTTAATAACTCTTTATATAAATTATGAAAATTGTAGGACTTAAAGTATTCATTAAAACCTTCATTGATCATATACAATCTATGCAGCATATACTTTTCTAATTCAGGAATATTATTTAGATCAATTTTTTCAAAGTCTACTTTTGAATATTCATCTTGTATATTTCCTAAAAGATATCTAAAAGTATTTCTAATTTTTCTATAAGACTCAGAGTGTTGGTCTAAAATTGAGTAATCTATTCTTAGGTCCTCGGCATAATTTGACGAGGCGACCCAAATTCTAAGTATGTCAGCACCATATTTTTTCAAAATATCTTCTGGAGCTATTACATTTCCAGTTGATTTAGACATTTTTAGTCCTTTTCCATCGACTACAAACCCATGAGATAAAATACTTTCAAATGGTGCTCTACCTCTTGTTCCACAAGACTCTAGCAACGAAGAGTGAAACCATCCTCTATGTTGATCTGAACCCTCTAGATACATTGATGCAGGCCATTTTAAATCTTCTCTTTTTTCTAAAACGAAAGAATGAGTTGATCCACTATCAAACCATACTTCTACAATATCACTAGTCTTATCAAAATCTTCTGCTTTAAATTTATCTCCAAGTAGTCTCTGAAAATTATCTTCAAACCAGCAGTCTGAGCCTTCTTTTTCATAAATTTTTGCAATATTCTCAAAAACTTCTTCATCGATAAGAATTTCTCCGTTTTTTTTTGAAATAAATATTGGAAGTGGAACTCCCCATACCCTCTGTCTAGAGACACACCAATCTGGTCTAGTTTCAATCATTGCTTTAATTCTCTCTTTTCCTTTACTGGGATAAAAAGTGGTGTCATTTATTGCTTTGAGTGCTTTGTCTCTTAGTTTATGGCTTTCCATTGAAATAAACCATTGAGGTGTTGCTCTATGAACTAAGGGAGCCTTAGACCTCCAAGAATGAGGGTAAGAATGAGTTAGTTTGCCATTGTTTAAAAGACCTTTTAGTTCTTTGAGCTTTTCAATAACAATATCGTTTGCTTTAAAAATATGAGTTCCTTCAAATATAGGTATATGTTTCGTGTACTTTCCGTCATCATCAACTGTTTCAACTGCTTTTATTCCATTATTGATACACAAATTAAAATCATCAGGTCCATGGCTTGGTGCACAATGAACAATTCCTGTTCCTTGTTCAGTTGTTACAAATCTTGCCTCGAGCATTGGAACATCATAGTCATAGCCAATTTTATGAAATGGATGGCTACAAATAGTTCCATCAAATTCTTTTCCTTTAAATTCTTTTAATATCTCAATTTTGTAATCAGTATCTTTTGCAACAGACGCCAATAGTTCTTTTGCAATAACTATTTTTTCGTTTTCTAAAATATCTTTGTTATCTATCTCGCATAAAACATAATCCAAACTTTGATTATATGCTAATGCCTTGTTAGCTGGTATCGTCCATGGAGTTGTTGTCCAAATAACAACGTTCGAACCAATTAATTCATTAATATTAGATTTTTTAACTGTGAAGGCTGCATATATTGTATCAGATACATGATCTTGATATTCAACTTCTGCATCTGCTAAAGCTGTTTTTTCAACTGTTGACCATAAAACAGGCTTGTAACCCTTGTACAAACTACCCTCTTTTAAAAATTTTCCAAGTTCTCTTACAATTTGGGCTTCTGCATCAAAACTCATAGTTGAGTAATAGTTTTCCCAATCACCAATTACTCCTAATCGTTTAAATTGATCTTTATGAATATTAATCCATTTACCTGCAAAATCTCTACATTCTTTTCTAAACTCAATAATAGGTACATCGTTTTTATTTTTTTTATTTTTTTTGTATTGTTCCTCAATTTTCCACTCAATTGGCAATCCATGGCAATCCCATCCGGGTACATAAACTGAGTCTTTGCCATCCATTTGATGAAATTTAATTATTATATCTTTTAGAATTTTATTTAATGCAGTACCCATATGAATATTTCCATTTGCATATGGAGGTCCATCGTGTAAGACAAATTTTTCTTTGCCTTTGCTTTGAGATCTTAGTTTATCATATAGATTAATCTTATCCCAAAATTTTAAATATTCTGGTTCTTTATTTGGTAGATTTGCTTTCATAGAAAAAGCAGTTTTAGGTAAATTTAAATGTTCCTTACTCATTATATTTTTTTAGCTTTTAAAATATCTTTTTTAATTTGATTTTTTAGTTCACTGATACCTTTGAATTTTTTTTCTCCTCTTATAAATTTTAAAAATTCTATAGATAATTTTTTATTATAAAGATTTCTTGAAAAATTAAAAATATTTACCTCTAAAAGTATTTTTTTTTGATTAAAAGTGGGTCTATAGCCTAAATTAGCAATTCCTTTAAAGTATTTTTTTCCATCATTAATTCTTGCATTAACAGCATAAACACCAGGTTTTGCTATAACATAATTTCCAATATCGATATTGCAGGTTGGGAATCCAATTTTTTGACCCATCATTCTGCCTCTTTGAACTTTTCCTTCAATTTCCCAGTTTCTTTTTAAAAAAGTATTTGCTTTTGATAGCTTTCCCTCCTCAAGTAACTTTCTAATAATTGTTGATGAAATTATTTTTTTGTTTTTCATCAAAGGTGTTGGATTTATTAAATTATAACCAAAATCATTCTCATATTTTTTAAGCAGTGCTACATCACCTTCTCTTTTATGGCCGAATCTAAAGTTATTGCTAACAAATATAAATTTTGATTTAAGCTTTCTCGATAAAATCTCTTTTATGAATTTGTAGTAGGTAATTTTGGAAAAATTTTTGTCAAATTTTTTATTAATTACAAAATCAACACTAAATTTTTTTAAATAAATTACCTTCTGATTTAAATTTGATATTCTATAATTTTTAATGTTTTTATTAAAAAACATTTTAGGTATAGGATCAAACGTAACCACACCTAATTTAGATTTATATTTTGTTTTATATTTTTTGGCTAATTCAAATAATTTTTGATGGCCTGAATGTAAACCGTCAAAGTTACCGATTAATATAATTGATTTTTTAAACTTTTTTGAAATATTAAAATTATTAAAAATCTTTAATTTTTTTACCATTTTAATTCCTTCTGAAAATAATTAATTTTTGTTTCATAATTTTTAAGTAATTTGTTAATTGATAATTTTGAAATTTCTTGTCTATGTATACCACCTGTAATTAGTAATGAATCAAAATTCTGAATGTTAGCACCTTTTATATCTGTATTTAGATTATCACCAATACATAATATTTTTTTATTATTTACATCTGCCGCAATTTCATAAACAGGAGGATAGGGTTTACCAAAGTAAATAACCTCACCATTAATTTCTTCAAATGATTTTGCAATAGACCCTGCGCAATATTCTCTTTTGTCTCCTCGATCAACTATTAAATCAGGGTTAGTACATATCATTTTTTTAGTTATATGTTTTGATAAAAGAGTTTTGTAATATCCTAAATCATCTTCATGATCCTCAAATAGACCTGAACATAATAAGTAATCTGAGTCGTCTATGTTAAGTACTTTATTATCTTCAAAAGTTTTAAATAAATCAAAATCTCTTGGTGGTCCTAAGTGAAAAAATTTTTTATTATTAAAATTTTCTAAAAGATATCTTTTTGATGCTTCTCCAGATGTAAAAACTGCATCAGAAAAATTATTTAACCCCATTTTTTTTAAAGTATTAATAACTGTTAAGTTGGGTCTTGGAGCATTTGTCAATAATATGAATTTTTTTTTATTATTAGATAATTCATCTAAAACTTTTATAGAATTCTCATATAGCTTTATTCCGTTATGGACTACTCCCCAGATATCAATGAAAAATAAGTCATATTCACTGAATATCGATTTTAACCCTAATTCATCTAAATTTTTACTCATATTTCAGATATAGCTTAAAAATCTAATAAATACCTGATTTTTCTCATCTATATATTTGAGGCCAGATCTTGAAATAATAGTCACATGCATCTATATGAACAGTAATTTAAAGGAGTAAATATGAAGTTTAAACCGTTACACGATAGGGTATTAATCGAAGTTTTAGACAGCAGTGAAAAAACTGCTGGTGGAATTATCATCCCTGATTCTGCTCAAGAGAAACCACAAGAAGGTAAAGTAGTTGCTGTTGGTGGTGGATCAAAAACTGAGGATGGAAAAATTATACCAATGGATGTTAAAGTTGGTGACAAAGTTCTTTTTGGAAAATGGTCAGGAACTGAAGTTAAAATTGATGGTAAAGAATACAGCATAATGAAAGAGTCAGACATTATGGGTATCTCTACTTCTAAATAAAATTAATAAAAGGAGAGTTTAATAATGGCAAAAATAGTAAAATTCGATTCAGATGCTAGATCAGCAATGCTGAAGGGAGTAGATATCCTTGCAAATACAGTTAAGGTTACTCTTGGTCCAAAAGGAAGAAATGTTGTTATAGACAAGGCATATGGCGCACCAAGAACAACTAAAGATGGTGTATCAGTTGCTAAAGAAATAGATCTAGATGATAAATTTGAAAACATGGGCGCGCAAATGGTTAAAGAAGTTGCGAGCAAAACAAATGATGAAGCAGGTGACGGTACAACAACTGCAACTATTTTAGCTCAAGCTATTGTAAAAGAAGGTTGTAAGTATGTTACAGCTGGTATGAACCCTATGGATGTTAAAAGAGGAATTGAAGCTGCAGTTGAACAAGTTAGAAATACTCTTATATCCTCGGCTAAAAAAGTAAAGGATAGTGATGAAATTGCTCAAGTTGGAACTATTTCTTCTAATGGAGATAAAGAAATAGGAAACATGATTGCAAAGGCTATGCAGAAAGTTGGTAACGAAGGTGTTATAACTGTTGAAGAAGCAAAAAGTATTGAGACAGAACTTGATGTTGTTGAAGGAATGCAATTTGATAGAGGATATTTATCACCATACTTTGTTACAAATGCTGAAAAAATGACAACAGAGCTAGAAAATCCATTAATTCTTTTACACGAAAAGAAATTAACTAATCTTCAACCTATGGTTCCGCTACTTGAAGCCGTTGTTCAAGCGGGTAGACCTTTAATGATTATATCTGAAGATGTAGAAGGTGAAGCTTTGGCAACTTTAGTTGTAAACAAATTAAGAGGTGGACTTAAAGTTGTAGCAGTTAAAGCTCCCGGATTTGGAGATAGACGTAAATCAATGCTTGAAGACATAGCAATTTTAACTGGTGGACAAGTTATTTCTGAGGATCTTGGTATTAAATTAGAAAATGTTAAAATTAATGATCTAGGTTCAGCTAAAAGAGTAAAAGTCGACAAAGAAAATAGCACCATAGTAAGTGGTACTGGAAAAAAATCAGACATCGAAGCAAGATGTGATCAAATTAAACAACAAGTTGAAGAAACTTCATCAGATTATGATAGAGAAAAACTTCAAGAAAGACTTGCTAAATTAGCTGGAGGTGTTGCAGTTATCAAAGTTGGTGGTGCAACTGAGGTAGAAGTTAAAGAGAAAAAAGACAGAGTTGAAGACGCTTTAAATGCTACAAGAGCAGCTGTTGAAGAGGGAATAGTTGTTGGTGGTGGATGTGCTCTTCTTTATGCTTCAAAAGATCTAGATAATTTAAAAGTTAAAGGTTCTGATCAAAAAGCAGGTGTTGCAATTGTTAAAAGTGCTTTAGAAGCTCCTATAAGACAAATAACAACAAATGCTGGTGTCGACGGTTCAGTTATAGTTGGAAAACTTTTAGAAGCCAATAAATCTTCTCAAGGTTATGACGCTCAAACAGAACAGTATGTTGATATGTTTAAAGAAGGAATTATTGATCCTGTTAAGGTTGTAAGAACAGCTTTACAAGATGCAGCTTCAATTTCTGGATTATTAGTAACTACAGAAGCAATGGTTGCTGATAAACCTGAAGAGAAGGATGCGGCTGCTGGAGGGATGCCTCCAGGAGGAATGGGCGGCATGGGCGGCATGGGCGGCATGGGAATGTAACCCAAAAAAGTCTAAGTAAAAAATTTAAAAGGGCAGATTTTTCTGCCCTTTTTTTTTGTTTTCAATTCAAGGTTTAGATGTATAAGAAGCTCAATTATGAATAACAATATTCGAAACATCACTATCATTGCTCACGTTGATCATGGAAAAACAACGTTGATTGATAATTTGATGAAACAGAGTGGTTCTTTTAGAGAGAATGAAGTAGTTGATGAAAGATTAATGGACTCTGGAGAATTAGAAAAGGAAAGAGGAATTACAATACTTGCGAAACCGACTTCGATTAATTGGAAAGATATTAGAATAAATATTATTGATACTCCCGGTCACAGAGATTTTGCAGCAGAAGTTGAAAGAGTTTTAAGTTTAGCAGATGGTGCATTATTATTAGTAGACTCTGCAGAAGGCGTCATGCCACAAACAAAATTTGTATTAAGCAAAGCGCTAAGACAAGGGTTAAAACCAATTGTTGTTATAAATAAATTAGACAAAAGTGATCAAAGGGCTGATGAAGTTTTAAACGAGACATTTGATTTGTTTGTTAGTTTAGACGCTAATGAGGAGCAATTAGATTTTCCAGTTTTATATGCAAGTGGAAGATCTGGTTGGGCGTCTAAGGATATTGATGGGCCAAGAGAAAATCTTAACCCACTATTAGATTTAGTTTTAGATCACGTAAAACCCTCTGAATTTGATAGATCAAAGCCATTTGCGATGCTATCGACACTACTTTATGCTGACAATTTTTTGGGTAGAAGTTTAGTAGGAAGAATTTCACAAGGGACGGCAAAAGCAAATCAACAAATTAAGGCAATCAATTTAAATGGTGAAAAAGTAGATGAAGGTAGACTTACAAAAATCTTTAGATACGAAGGCACAAAAAAAGTTCCGATTGAAGTTGGAGAAGCTGGAGATATTGTAGTCATAGCAGGATTAGAAAAAGCAAATGTAGCAGATACGATTTGTGATTTAGAGGTAAATGAACCAATTGAGGCAACACCTATCGATCCACCAACAATGTCGATAAAAATAACAGTAAATAGCTCACCACTAGCAGGAACTGAGGGGAAAAAATTAACAAGTACTCAAATTAGAGATCGTTTAATTTTAGAGGCCCAAAACAACGTTGGAATTTCTTTCTCAGAAAACTCAAATAAAGATGCATTTGAGATAAGTGGACGAGGAGAATTAATGCTTGAAATATTATTAACACAAATGAGAAGAGAGGGCTTTGAAATGACCGTCAGTCCTCCTAAAGTTTTATTTAAAACTGATGAAAATTCAAAAAAGTTAGAACCCATTGAAGAAATAACTATGGATTTGGATGAAGAATACTCATCAAGAATTATTGATTCTATGAATAGAAGAAAAGGTAAATTAATTGAACTTAAAGATACTGGAAAAAATAAAAAAAGACTTATTTTTCAAGCTCCAACAAGAGGTTTAATGGGATACACAAGTAGATTTTTAACTTTAACCAAAGGGACTGGTGTTATCAATAGAATTTTTCACTCTTATGGAGATTTCGAGGGAGACATGGAAGGAAGAAGAAATGGTGCGTTAATTTCTATGGATCAAGGTAAGGCCGTTGCATTTTCAATTTTTAATTTGCAAGCTAGAGGAGAAATGTTTGTTACGCATAATGATCCAGTTTATACAGGAATGATTGTTGGTTTAGCTCCTAAACCAGGTGATATGATAATTAATGTCATGAAAGGAAAAAAACTCACGAATATGAGAACACAAGGCACAGATGAAAACATAGTTCTCACACCGGTAAGACAAATGTCGATTGCAGAACAGTTAAGTATGCTTAATACTGATGAAGCATTAGAAATCACGCCTAAATCTTGCAGACTTAGAAAAGCAATTCTGGACCCTCACGAAAGAAAAAGAAGCGAAAAACAAAATACTGCTACTTAGTTAATTATTCTGTCAATAATATATAAACTTAAAGCAATACAAGGACCAATTCCAAAAGCAAACATTAAAGTTCCAATTCCGATTGTTCCTCCTAAATACCAACCAACTGAAGCTACAGAAATCTCAATAAAAGATCTTACAGCGGCAATTGGTAGGTTAGTTTTTTTTTGTAAACCAGTCATTAACCCGTCCCTAGGTCCTGGACCTAAATTGGCAATTAAATATATACCGCTACCCACCCCGACTATCATTACACCGACTGCAGCCATTAATAATTTCATAATGTAAGTTTCAGGGGTTGGTATTAATGCAATTGTTATATCTAACATAGCTGCAATAATTACGATATTGAATATGGTACCAAGACCAGGTTTTTGTTTTAAGAAAAACCATGAACATAAAACGACAACACTTACTATAAAAGTGACAATTCCAATGGATAATCCTGAATTAATTGAAATTCCTTGTGCCATTACAGTCCATGGAGAATTGCCAATAAAAGAAATAACGACTAAGGCTTCACCAAAACCAAATAATATAAGGCCAAAACACAGAAAAAATAATGTTGATAATTTTGGCTTTAAATTAAAAGTGTCTTGAGAACTCCATGAGACTTTAGGAATTTTTTTGATAGTAAGGAACATATATTTAGCTATTATTTATACTTTCTTTAACTAAAATCTATGAAAATGAAACATTTTATAACCACATTAATAATTATTATGTTTCCATCTAAAGTGATGGCACATAGCAGTCATTACGAAGGTCTTAAAAAAATTGAGATGGATGTTCTAAGAAATAATGAAATAATTGGAAGCACCAGCTACTTCTTTGAATTTGACGAGGATTTGTTTGTCGTAAAAAATTATACTAATTTTAAAGTAGAGTTATTTGGCGTAACAGTTTTTTCAATATTAAGTGAAACAATAGAAAAATATAAAGATGAAAATTTAGTTTTTTTTAAATCAAATACTTTTCAAAATGATAAGGAAAAATATGTGAATTTAAATTATGATAAGGGTACAAATAAATTTATTATAGATGGATCATCTTATAAAGGTGAAGCTAGTTTAGATTGTACAATTGGAAATTGGTGGAACCACAAAATTTTAAAAGCTAATAAACAAATCAGTCCTTTATCTGGTAGTATTAAAAAACAGACTGTAAGTTTAATTGGAACTAAAAATATTACCATTAATGGCAAAGAATATTTAACTGAACACTTTAATATTAAGTCAAATGACGAAGATCTTTCTGATGAAAAAAAATTTGAATTTGATGTTTGGTATAATCCTGAAAATAATTTAATATTAAAAGTAACTTATAATAAAATGGGAAACTGGGAATATAGATTAAGGAGTTTTGAGTAATGGCAATATGGGGAAGCATAATTGGTGGAATGCTGGGTTTTTCAATTGGAGGACCTTTTGGTATGCTTTTGGGATCCTTAATTGGAGGAAAAATGTCTAGAGCCAGATCAAGTGGTGGATTTAGATCTTTTGCACAGCCTCAACAAATTTTTGCACTCTCACTAATTGTTTTATCAGCAAAGCTAAGTAAAGCAGATGGACAAGTTAGTCGTGAAGAACTAATAGCAGTAAAAGATAAATTAAAAATACCTGAAAGCGAATTAGATCAGGTTGGTAAAATTTTTAATAAAGCTAAAGAGGAAAGTACTGGATATGAACCATATGCAAAACAAATTGCAGAAGTTTACAGGGGTAATTTAAATATTTTAGAAGAGGTAATTAATACTTTATTTTATATTGCAGAAGCTGACGGACACGTAAGTGATAATGAATTAATGATGATAGAAGATATAGCAAGAATTTTTGGATTAAATCAAACTCAAATTAATGGAATTAAAGAAAGCAGAAAGTCATCAGACAAACTTAATCCTTATATTGTTTTAGAGAGTAAGCCCGATGACTCACTCGAAGAAATAAGAAAACGTTATATTAAACTTAGCAAAGAGCATCATCCTGATGTTTTATTAAGTAAAGGTGTTCCTCAAGAAGTAATAGATGAGAGCAAAGCTAAAATGAGGGCTGTCAATTCAGCATGGGACCAGATTCAAAAATTAAAGAATTAATCCTAATAAACTCGCCATAAAATACATAGAAAATACAAAAGCAAGAACCACAATAAAATACATTATTGTAACAATTTTATCTCTTTTCCTTCTTTGTCTTACAAATGGCTTATCATCCAAGTCACAGATATCTCTTATGCCAACAACTTTATAATCACAGGTATAACGCCATATTGAGTCAGGCATCCTAGGATCGGTTTGATTATAATATTGAATCCATTGAACTGTATATTTAAATAAAAGATAGCTTACTATTAAAAGAAGACCACTAGCAAACATTAATCTATCATCTAAAACTGTTCTGACTCAGTTGAGCCTTCCATTGCTGTAGTTGAGCTTTTACCTGAACTTATTGTATTTGAAACTGCATCAAAATAAGATGTACCTACTTCTCTTTGATGTTTCACGCTTGTATATCCATCTTTTTCTCTAGCAAATTCATGCTGTTGAATTTTTGAGTAAGCAGTCATACCTTCTGATTTATATTTTTCTGCTAATTCAAATATTGCTATGTTTTGAGTGTGGAAACCTGCTAATGTAATGAATTGAAATTTATATCCCATTTCCCCAATCTTTCTCTGAAATGAACCAATTTCTTCATCAGATAAATGCTTCTTCCAATTAAATGATGGTGAACAATTATAAGCTAACATTTTAGCAGGAAATTTTTCATGTATAGCATCAGCAAATTTCTTTGCCTCTTCTAAATTTGGAGTAGCAGTTTCACACCAAATTAAATCTGCGTATGGTGCATAAGCAAGACCTCTAGAAATTGCCTGCTCTATTCCGTCTTTAACATAAAAGAAACCCTCAGGAGATCTTTCGCCAGTTAAGAATGGTTTATCATTATCATCAAAATCATTTGTGATTAATTTTGCAGCATTTGCATCTGTTCTTGCTAAAATTATTAATGGTACATCTGCAATATCAGCAGCAAGTCTAGCAGCCTTTAAATTTCTAACCATTGTTCCAGTTGGCACAAGAACTTTTCCACCCATATGACCACATTTTTTTTCACTAGCTAATTGGTCTTCAAAGTGAACTCCAGCAGCGCCTGCTCTAATAAATTTTTTAGTTAATTCAAATACATTTAGTGGTCCACCAAATCCTGCTTCACCATCAGCTATGATTGGCAACATGTAATCAGTTCTCTTACTTTTATCCATATCACCATCTATCATTTCCATATGTTGAATTTGATCAGCTCTAACTAAAGAATTATTCATTGTCTCAACTAATTTTGGTGCACTATCATATGGATATAAAGATTGATCAGGATACATTTCTCCAGCACTGTTAGCATCAGCTGCAACTTGCCAACCACTTAAATAAATTGCTTTTAAACCTGCTTTTGCATGTTGTACTGCGTGATTTCCTGAAAGTGACCCAAGGGTGTTAACATAAGCTTCTGTATTAAGCAGTTTCCAAAGCTTTTGGGACTGCATTTTACACATAGAATACTCTATTTTGATCGATCCTCTTAATCTTTCAACCTCTTGGGGAGTATAATCTCTTTCAATACCGGCAAATCTTTGTAAATCGTACGAAATATTTTCAGCGGACACTTAAACCCCTCTCTTTTGATTAAATGACTAGAAATGACTAATAACTATTTTGAACTGTATTCTTCAGTAAATTCGTTCATTCCGCTGGATCCCCAATCGCAATGATCGTCTCTAATGTAAATACCTTTTGACTTGTGCTCAGAATGCTCTTCTTTATTAGTAATTTGGTAGTTATTTTCGATGTTGTTAATTTTGTTTTTTTCCATGTAAACTTTATAATTTACAATATTTACAAAATCTACAATTAAATTGAATTTGCTTGTAAAATCGAATAATTTTGTGTAAATTTAAATTTACAAAATTTACAAATGGTAAAATGAGTCAAATTGATACAAAAATTGGTCCAAAAATCAAAGCATTTAGAAGGCAACTAGGAATTCAAGCTAACAAACTAGCAGAAGAAATGTCTATTTCACCAAGTTATTTAAATCTAATAGAGAGTGGAAAAAGAAAAATTGATGGAGATTTACTTTTAAGGGTTTGTGACAAGCTAAAAATAGAGCTTTCAGACCTCACAAGTAAAACTGACATAAATCTTGAGAACAATATTTCTGAATTATTGGGTGATGAACTTTTTGAGGATCTTGATATTCTTGGACCAGAAGTAAAAGATTTAGTTAATACAAATCCCAAAATTGCTAAAGCTTTAATTAAACTAGGTGATAACTTTAAACAAAAAGATCATGAAATTTTTAATAAATTCGAAAATATTTCAGGCAAAATTATTGATGGGAGAAAAAACGCATTTCCTGGAGAAGTAATTTCAGATTTTTTACAAGAAAATAAAAATTTTTTTCCAAAATTAGAAGAATTTGCAAATCAGATATTTGATAAAGTTAAACAAAATAATAGAACAAGATATATTGCCTTATGTCAGTTTTTAAAAGATGAATATGGTATAACTGTAAAAGATGTAATACCTAAAGAAGGAAAACCTTTTTCAAAAATATATAAAGTAAAAGATAAAGAATTATTATTATCTGATTATCTTTCTCTTGAAACTAAAAAACTTTTTGCTGCAGCACAAATTTCACAAGAAGGTGCATCAAAAGAAATTGATGAATATCTATCAACTTTTAATTTTCCAACTAAAGAGTCTAAAAAATTAACAAGAGTTGCACTTTTGAATTATTGTGGTGCTGCAATATTAATGCCCTACTCTCTTTTTCATAAAGAATGTAAAGAATTAAAATATGATCTAGAACTTTTACAAAATACTTTTGCCACTTCTTTTGAGCAGGTTGCTCATAGAGTAACATGCTTGCAAGATCCAAAACTTCCAGGAATACCTTTTCATTTTTTAAGAGTAGATGTTGCTGGAAATATTTCAAAAAGATTTTCATTATCAGGTATAGAGATACCAAGATACGGTGGAGCCTGTCCAAGATGGAACGTTTACTCAGCCTTTTCAAGGCCAGGTGTTATTCAAGCAGCAGTTAGTAAGATGACTAATGGGGAGAAATATGTTTGCATAGCAAAAACTGTAGAAAAGGGTGTTGGAAGATATGGACAAAAAAAAAGTATGTTATCAATAGGTCTTGGTTGTGAAGCAAAATATGCAAAAGAATTTGTATACACTGAAAATTTAGATCTTAGCGATAAAAAATCAGAATTACCTATAGGTGTATCTTGCAGAACATGTGATAGACTAGATTGTTCTCAAAGGGCTTTCCCCCCTCTTCATAAAAAATTTGATGTAGACATTAATGCTAGAGGTGTTTCAGTTTACGTAAATGAGTAAAAAATAGCTTACTGCTGTTTTTGCCTTTTCTTTGAAATAAGCTGAGTAAGAGAGTCGACCATTAGATCTGAAGCCTTAAATATTTCATTGGCTTTAAATTCATGAGACATATTTTTTTCTTCATTTGTCTTATCTTCTATTATTATTCCTTTATCAGGTGAATTATCCTTTATATATATTAGAATTAACCACTCATCATCTGCGGACTCGTCCCATTTAATAAATATTTCTCCTGTCTCAAACCTTTTATCTATACATCTAAATATTGACATGTGTCTGGTAATATATCTTTTATTTAATTGAAAAACTAAACTGTTGGCACTTCTATAAAAACTCTCTAAAGCAAACTCAATTTTTTGTCTTGCTAAATTATATTCTCTCTCTTTTTGAAGGAGAGCCGATCTATCATCAGCCTCATCTGTCTTTACGCCAAGAGCCTCAACTCTCTCTCTAATTTTTTGGTCTCTTATAAGTCTGTACTTATTTTTTAAATTCTCTATTCTTTGCTGTAATTCTCCATAGTCTTCCCTTTTTTCTTTTAAGGAAATTTTCTCAAGTTTTTCTAATTCTTTTACTTCTCTAATTCTAAATCTTTCAATCTGTTTTTGTATCCTTAATTCTTGTAAAAATTTCTTTTGTCTCTCAGATTGCTCTTTTCTTAGGAGAGCTTGCTCTTTTCTCAAAAATAATTTTAAGTCTTTTGCTCTTAATTTTTCTATTCTTTCTTCATCTTTTAGTTGTTGCTTCTTTAGTTTT
>CABZCA010000016.1 GCA_902524115.1 uncultured Pelagibacteraceae bacterium
GGTTTAAAAAAGAGAGTGCAAACAAGGCTGCAATAAAAGCCTTTGTTGTTAATAGAGTTGGTGACTTTGGTTTAGCACTTGGAATTTTTTTGATTTTTTATATTTTTGGTACAGTCAATTATGATGAGGTTTTTGAACAAGTACCAAATGTTTTAGATAAAAAAATTAATTTTATTGGTATTAATATAGAAATTATTGATTTGATTTGTTTACTTTTATTAATTGGAGCAATGGGTAAATCAGCTCAATTTTTATTGCACACATGGTTACCTGATGCTATGGAAGGCCCAACGCCAGTATCTGCATTAATTCACGCTGCAACTATGGTAACCGCTGGAGTATTTTTGATTGTTAGATGCTCACCTATATACGAATACTCTCAATTAGCTCTCACAGTTATAACCATAATTGGAATGACTACTGCTTTCTTTGCGGCAACAGTTGCACTTGTTCAAAATGATATAAAAAAAATTATTGCTTATTCTACTTGTAGTCAATTGGGCTATATGTTTTTTGCTGCTGGAGTAGGTGCTTATAATGTTGCGATGTTTCATCTATTTACACATGCCTTTTTTAAAGCTTTGCTATTTTTAGGAGCTGGTGCTGTAATTCATTCATTTCATGAGGAACAAGATATAAATAAAATGGGTGGTGTTATAAAGAAACTACCATACACATATGTATTAATGCTTATTGGGACTCTTGCCTTAACAGGTTTCCCTTTTTTATCAGGTTTTTATTCTAAAGATGCAATAATAGAATTTGCGTACCTAAGAGGAAATGGAGTTGGAATATTTGCAGCTTTTGTGGGTATTGTTACAGCTTTATTAACATCAATTTACTCTTGGAGACTTATTTTTAAAACATTCCATGGTAAATTTAATAATAAAGAACTTAGTGTTGATAAAATAGACGAATCTCCTTTGGTTATGATCGCCCCGTTAGTAATCTTGGCAATAGGAGCTATTTTTGCAGGTATGGCGTTTAAAGGTTTATTTATAGGACATGAAATAGCATATGAATTTTGGGGTAAATCTATAAAATTTTTAGTACCACTGAGCACAAATCATCCACCAACATGGTTTTTGTTTTTAACACCTACACTTGTTACCGCTGCAATTCCATTCTCTTATTATATATATCTAAAAAATAAAAACATAGCTACAGGATTGAAAGAAATGAATGAACCAATTTATCAATTTTTAGTTAAGAAATGGTACTTTGATGAAATATATGATTACTTATTTGTTAATCCTTCAAAAAAAATTGGGGAGTTTTTATGGAAAAAAGTTGATGGATCTATAATAGATAAATTTGGCCCTGATGGGGTTTCAAGTGTAATTAAAAATTTATCAACAAAAGCAGTCAAATTCCAATCTGGATTTATTTATCAATATGCATTTGTTATGTTAATTGGATTTTCAGTTTTACTAACAATACTGATATTAAATTAATGAACTTTCCAATTTTATCGTCTTTAATATTGCTGCCGACAATAGGAGCTTTATTTATTTTATTCACAAAATCTTCAAGTGGAAAATATCAAAGTTCCAAATATGTAGCCTTATTTATTTCTTTAGCAAATTTTTTATTATCTTTATATCTTTGGTATGTTTTTGATAAAAAATTCAGTAGACTTTCAGTTTGTAGAAAATAGAGAATGGTTATCAGGATTTATAAATTATAAAGTTGGAATAGATGGTATTTCAATTTTATTTATAATATTAACAACTTTCATAACTCCAATTTGTATTATTTCAGTTAATGCTTCAATTACAAATAGACTTAAGGATTTCTTAATTGCCATATTAATAATGGAAACTTTTATGATTGGTGTTTTCTGCTCACTTGATCTGGTAGTATTTTATTTATTTTTTGAGGCAGGTCTTATTCCAATGTTTTTAATAATTGGTATTTGGGGTGGAGAAAGAAGAGTATACTCGGCTTTTAAATTTTTTCTGTACACATTATTAGGATCAGTTCTTATGTTGGTTGCTATTATTTCAATTTATTGGATAACAGGAACTACTGATGTTGAAAAACTTTATGAACTTGGTATTCAGGCTGAATATCAAAATTTATTATGGCTAGCATTTTTTAGTTCTTTTGCAGTAAAAACTCCTATGTGGCCAGTACATACTTGGCTACCTGACGCTCATGTAGAAGCTCCAACTGTTGGCTCTGTATTACTAGCAGCAATACTTCTCAAAATGGCTGGATATGGATTTATTAGATTTTCTCTAGGACTATTTCCTATAGCTTCGGAGAATTTTACTATGTTAGTTTACGTGTTAAGTTTAATAGCAATTATTTATACATCTCTTGTAGCTTTGATGCAGGAAGATATGAAAAAACTTATAGCTTACTCGTCTGTTGCGCATATGGGGTTTGTAACACTAGGTATCTTTACAATGACCCAACAAGGTATTGAAGGAAGTATTTTCCAAATGATAAGTCATGGACTTGTATCAGCTGCACTTTTCTTAAGTGTTGGAGTTGTTTATGAAAGGCATCACACAAGGTTAATTAATAAATATGGAGGTTTAGTCTCTATAATGCCAAGATATGCAATTGTTTTTATGGTGTTCACACTAGGTGCTTTAGGACTGCCTGGAACAACAGGTTTTATTGGAGAATTTTTAATTTTGATGGGTGCATTTGAAAAAAATATCTTAGTAGCAATGATTGCAAGTTTAGGAGTAATTTTAGGAGCAGCATATATGCTGTGGCTATTTAAAAGAGTTGTTTTCGGCGAAATGAATAAACAAGAGCTTAAAAGTATGAAAGACTTAAAAACCTTTGAAATTATAACTTTATCAGCTCTAGTGATACCAATTTTATTTTTTGGTTTTTACCCAGAGCCTTTAATGAATTCAATTGAAGCATCGGTCGAGAATACTTTAAATATGTATAATTTTGACTTAATTAATAACCTTGCATCAAAGGACTAATGGAAAATTTTCAATATATATTACCAGAAATCTTTATATCGATATCTATAATGTTATTTTTACTAGTTGGAGTTTTCAAAAAAAATAGCGCAAGTTTAATTTATAATTTATCAAATATATCTTTAGTTATTTTATTGGCTCTAATAATAAATCTCAGCTCATTAGATACAATCTACTTATTTAATGATTCATATTTAATAGACAATTTATCTAATTATATGAAGATTATACTTGTAGGATCTGGAATTTTTGTAATGCTAACTGGATCTAAATATATCCAAGTGATCAATTTAAATAAAATCGAATACCCAATCCTCATTTTAAGCAGCATTTTGGGAATGATGATAATGATAAGTTCAAATGATTTAATAGTTTTTTACATGGGTCTTGAGCTTCAATCGTTAGCTTTGTACGTTCTTGCATCATTTAATAGAGACAATTTACTTTCTACAGAGTCTGGACTAAAATATTTTGTTCTTAGCGCATTATCTTCTGGCTTGCTGTTATATGGGTGCTCATTAACTTATGGATTTTCTGAAAGTACAAATTTTGATCAAATACTTATAAACTCTACAGAATTTAATTATGGTACCACTTTTGGGATAGTCTTTATTTTAGTTGGTCTTGCATTTAAAATATCAGCTGTACCTTTTCATATGTGGGCTCCAGATGTTTATCAAGGGTCCCCAACATCTGTAACATTATTCTTTGCTATACTTCCAAAAATAGCTGCGCTCTCTGTATTCATTAAGTTTTTATACACACCTTTTGCTAATATGAATGATCAGTGGCAAACTATTATTGTATTTATTTCAATAGCTTCAATGATATTTGGTGCTGTGGCAGCCATAGGTCAAAAAAACTTAAAAAGATTAATTGCTTATAGTTCAATCAGTCATATGGGTTATGCGTTGGCTGGATTAGCAACAGTTAGCAACCAAGGAATACAAAGTTCTATTACTTATATATCTATTTATTTAGTAATGAATTTAGCCTTTTTTAGCTGCTTATTTATGCTTAAGAGAAATGATAAATATTATGAGAATATAGAGGATTTATCTGGGCTTTCTAAAAAACATCCAATTTTATCTTTCTCATTATTAATAGTTTTATTTTCTTTAGCTGGAATACCACCACTAGCAGGCTTCTTTGCAAAATTTTATGTTTTTTTAGCTGTTATAGAACAGTCAATGTATTTTTTAGCAATTGTTGGATTATTAGCAACTGTAGTTGCAGCTTTTTATTATCTAAGAATTATAAAAATTATATATTTTGATCCAGAAAAAGAAGAATACGAAACATCTCATAATTTAGGATTAAAAATTACTTTGGCTATTTCAACAATATTTATTTTAGCATACTTTATATATCCGAGCGGCATAACAGAAATAGTATCTAAAATTACCATGATCTAATGAAATTAAAAAAATATTTATACAAAAAAGTTGAAAGCACTAATAATGTAGCGCTAAGATTAATTAAGCAAGGCAATCAAAGAGGAATAATTTTAACTGATCAACAAACAAAAGGTAAAGGACAAAGAAAAAATAAATGGATATCTATAAAAGGCAATTTGTTTTTATCAGTCTTCTTTGAAATTAGTAAAAAAATATCTTTATCAAAAATAATAAATTTAAATTTAAAAATAATTAAAAAAATAATATATAAAAAAATAAATACTTTAATTCTAATAAAAAAACCTAATGATATATTAATAAATAAAAAAAAGGTCTGTGGAATTTTACAAGAAACAATTTTTATGCAGAATAGAAAATACTTAATTGTAGGAATTGGAATTAATGTTTCTAGTAGTCCCAAAATTAATAATTATCCAACTACATTTTTAAATAATTATACAAATAAAAAATTAAAAAGACTTGAATTATTTAAAGAAATTAAATTGCTGTATGAAAAAAACCTACACTCATTTGGAGTTTAATATATGTATTTAATTGGAGATATTGGAAATACTGCAATTAAAATTTGCTTATTTAATAACAACTTAAAATTGATCAAAAATATTAAAATTCATAAGAAAAATTTAAACAAAAAATCTATCAATAAAAAATTATTATTTTTAAGAAAATATAATTCTAAAATTAAAAAAGTACTCTTTAGCTCGGTTGTCCCTAACTCTTATAAAATAATAAAAAAAACCATTAAAGAAATAACTAAATTGAACTGTGTTGAGTTAAAAACATGTAATTTAAAAAAATTTATAAATATAAAAGTCAATAGAAAACAAATTGGTTCTGATCGATTAGCTAATGCTATTGCAGTTATTGATAGTAGGTTTAATTATATTATCGTTGATTTTGGAACGGCTACCAATTTTGATATCGTTATTAAAAAAGATTATATTGGTGGTGTTTTAGCGCCGGGTGTAGAACTTTCCTTGAAAAATTTAATAGATAAAGCCTCTTTAATACCTAAAATTAAGCTAGAAAAGACAGCAAATGTCATTGGCAAAAACACTAAAACTGCTGTAAGAGCTGGTTTTTATCATGGTTATACTGGTTTAATTGAGAATATAATTAAGCTTATATTAAAACAAACTAGAAAGAAGTTTAAAATTATACTTACAGGTGGATTTGCACACTTATTTAAATCATCAATTAAAGGTATTAAAACGGTTGATAAAAATTTAACAATTAAAGGTATCTTAAGAGTAGCTATAAATTAAAAAATTATGAAAGATGAATTATTATTTTGTCCTCTAGGAGGATCTGGTGAAATAGGAATGAACATGAACCTATTTGCATATGGTAAGCCAGACAATCAAAAATGGATTATTGTTGACGTTGGTGTTACATTTGCAGATGATACAGTTCCTGGTGTTGATATCATATACCCAGATCCAGGATTTATAATAGATAAAAAAGATGACTTGCTAGGCATAGTCCTAACACATGCACATGAAGATCATATTGGAGCTATTGCTCATGTTTGGCCAAAATTAAAATGTAAAATTTATGCTACACCTTTTACATCAGTATTAATTACTGAAAAATTTAAAGAAAAAAAAATTGATATAACTGGTTATTTAAAAATAGTAGAACTTAATAGTACAATTAATCTAGATCCCTTTAAAATAGAGTTCGTTACACTTACTCATTCAATATTAGAACCTAATGGTCTTAGAATACAAACACCAGCTGGTAATATACTACATACTGGAGATTGGAAATGTGATCCAGATCCTTTGATAGGTGGAAACATAAATTCTGAAAGATTAAAGGAAATAGGCAACGAAGGTGTATTGGCCATGATTTGTGACTCTACAAATGTATTTAGTGCAGGTAGAGCAGGTTCAGAACTTGATGTGCGTAAAAATTTACTTAAAGTTTTTCAAAGATTAAAAAAAAGAATAATCGTTACTTCATTTGCATCTAACGTAGCTAGGATGGAAACTGTTTTTTATTGTGCAGAACAAACAGGAAGACATATTTCACTAGTTGGAAGATCGATGCACAGAATATTTAAAGCAGCTAGACAATGTGGCTATCTTAAAAATGTTATTGATCCTATAGATCCAAGAGATGCAAAAAATATATCTAGAGAAAAAATTGTTTATTTATGCACTGGAAGTCAAGGTGAACCAATGGGTGCTATGAATAGAATAGTTAAATATACTCACCCAGACGTATTTATTGAGAGAAATGATACAGTTATTTTTTCCTCAAAAATTATCCCTGGAAATGAGAAAAAATTATATAAACTTCATAACAATTTAGTCAAAGAAGGTATTGAAGTTATATCTGAAGATAATGAGTATATTCATGTTTCTGGTCATCCTAACCGTGAAGACTTGAGAGATATGTATAACTGGGTTAAACCAAAAGCTGTTATTCCTGTTCATGGAGAACACAGGCATATGATGGAGCACATAGAATTTGCTAAAGAAATGCAGGTAAAATATCCAGTTCAAGTAGAGAATGGAGATATTGTAAAGTTATATCCTGGAGAAAAACCAGAAGTCTATGACAAAGCACCAAGTGGAAGAGTTTATTTAGATGGAAATGTTCCAGTAGAGGAAGACTCTAGATCAATAAAAGAAAGAAGAAATATTTCATCAAATGGATTCTTAGAAGCTACAATTATGATCACACCAAAAGGCAACATTCACAATAAACCTTTGTTAACTTTTAAAGGTTTACCAGTATACGAGAATGATGAGTTTATTTATGGATTAGAGGAAGAAATAGAAAAAACTGTTAAAACATTTTCTTTAAATAACTCAAAACAACAAGATAATCTTATAGATGCTCTTAAAATAACTTGTCGTAAATTTTCAAAAGAAAAAACTGGGAAAAAACCACTAACAAATATAAACTTGGTAAGAATTTAAATAATAAAATGTATTTTTCAAAATCATTTGTACCAATTCTTAAAAATAATCCTACAGAAGCCAAAATTAAATCTCATCAGCTCATGTTAAGAGTTGGAATGATTAAGCAATCATCAGCAGGGATTTATTCATGGTTACCACTTGGTTTCAAAGTTATGAAAAAAATAGAGCAAATTGTTAGAGAAGAGCAGGATAGAATTGGCGTTCAGGAAATTCTAATGCCAACAATTCAATCATCAGAAATTTGGAAAGAAAGTGGAAGATATGATGATTATGGAGAAGAGATGTTGCGCATTAAAGATCGTCAAAATAGAGAAATGTTGTATGGACCTACCAATGAAGAGCTTGTAACAGAAATTTTTAGATCAAGTATTAAATCTTATAAATCACTCCCACAGCTATTGTATCATATTCAGTGGAAATTTAGAGATGAATTAAGACCAAGGTTTGGAATTATGAGATGCAGGGAATTTTATATGAAAGACGCTTACTCTTTTGATTTAAATGACGATGAAGCTCTTTTTTCATATAATAAATTTTTTCTCTCATACTTAAGGACTTTTAAAAGATTAAATTTATCAGCAATACCAATGGCAGCAGATACAGGACCTATCGGTGGAAACCTTTCCCATGAATTCATAATTCTTGCTGATACTGGGGAAAGTAAAATATACACAGATAAAAGGATATTTGATGTGAATAGCTCATCTACTTTATTAGAAAAAAAATTCGCTTACTAATTTACGACAGCAATATGAAAAATTTTATTCTGTTACAGACGAGAAGTTTGACCAGAAAGAATTTGAAAAAATAGTTCCAGAAGAATTTAGAGTAAATACAAAAGGAATAGAGGTAGGTCATATATTCTATTTTGGAGATAAATATTCAAAACCAATGAATGCTGCAGTAGATTTTAATGGTAAAAAAGAATTTGTTAAAATGGGATCTTATGGAATAGGTGTATCAAGATTGGTAGGTGCCATAATTGAGGCTAAATACAACGATAAAGGTGAAATAATGAAATGGCCAATATCAGTTGCTCCTTATCATTGTGCAATAATTCCAATGATTAAAAAAAATGATACATCAAATTTAGAAAAATCGAATAAAATATTTGAATATTTAAAGTCTAAAAATATAGATGCCATCATAGATGATACTGAAGAAAATATTTCTGCAAAAATTAGGAAATTTAATTTAATTGGTATTCCTTATCAGTTGATTTTGGGAAATCAAACAGATGGAGATTTATTTGAGTTTAAAGAAATTAATGGAGAAACTCAAAAATTAAATATCGAAGAAGTTGTGTCACAAATTTTAAAAGCTAAATCAAATTGATCTCACAGTTAGAAAGTGAAGTTACATTTAGATTTTTAAGGACCAGAAAAAACGATGGTTTTCTTAACATTATCTCAATTTTTTCTTTTATAGGTATTTCATTAGGGGTTGCAGTTCTAATCATTGTTATGTCAGTAATGAATGGTTTCAGAACTGAACTAATAACTAAAATTGTAGGTTTTAATGCTCATGCGGTAGTTCAAGCAGAAAACAAACCACTGAAAAATATTCAAGATTTAGATCTGGCAAAAAATATAGTTTCAAATGATGGAGAAGCAGTAATATTGAGTAAAAATATTACGAAGGGTGTCTTTTTAAAAGGATATTTAGAAAGTGATTTTAGAAATCTTCAAATAGTTAAAAATAAGGAATTTTTTGGATCGCAAAACTTAAATGATAATAATATTTCAATTGGTAAAGAATTGAGCTTTAATTTAAATGTTGAAATAGGTGATACTATTACAGTTATGTCTCCTGCAGGAATACAAACTTTAGTAGGCACACTTCCCAAACAAAAAAAATTTAAAATAGTATCAATTTTTGACAGTGGTTTGTCAGACTATAATGAAAATATTGCATATATAAATTTAGAGACACTTGAGAGTTTTTTTAATAAGAATAAAGAAGATAGGTTCTTAGAATTTTATTTTAAAGATCCAAAAAATATAGAAATTCATAAAAAAAATTTAATAGCTTTGTTTCCAGATGCACTGGTCTATACCTGGTCAGATATGAATAAATCATTATTTTCAGCTTTAAAAGTTGAAAGGAACGTAATGTTTATAATTCTTTCTTTGATAATTATTGTTGCAGCTTTTAATATAATATCTGGACTTACAATTTTAGTTAAAAACAAAACAAGAGATATAGGCATTCTAAAATCAATTGGGGTAAGTAGTAAATCGATAAAAAAAATCTTCTTTTTGGTCGGTTTTTTCATAGGAACATCGGCGACATTATTTGGAGTAGTTGTTGGCACCCTTTTTTCTATTTATGTTGAGAATATTAGACAATTTATCTCAAATATATTTGGCATTTCTCTTTTTCCAGAAGATATTTATATTTTAGATACCTTGCCTTCTGAAATAAATATAAATTCAATAATAATAATCTCTCTTTGTTCAATATTTGCTACAATTTTAGTATCGATATATCCAGCTTCAAAAGCATCTTCTTTAGATACAGTTAAAACTCTTAAGTATGAATAATTTTATTAAAATAAAAAATCTAACAAAAAAATATGAGAAAAATAAATCTATAAAAGTTTTAAATGATATTTCATTTAATTTTGAACCTGGAAAAACTTACTCTATTATGGGACCATCTGGGTCAGGAAAATCAACTTTACTTAATTTATTATCATTGATTGATAATCCTACTACAGGTTCAATCGAAATAAGTGGCGACAAAATAAAATCAAATAATAAAGTTGAAAATGATTTAATTAGAGCTAAGAAAATAGGCATTATATATCAAGACAAAAACTTATTATCTGATTTTACAGCTTTAGAAAATGTTTACTTGCCTAACTTACTAGTTTCGAAAGAAAAACAAAAGTCTGTAGACCTTGCAAAAAAATTAATAAAAAATATAGGCATGTCATCTAGAATAAACCATTTTCCAAATGAATTATCTGGCGGTGAAAATCAGCGTATTGCTATAGCTAGAGCATTAATTAACAATCCTGAAATTATATTAGCTGATGAGCCAACTGGTAGTCTAGATACTGATAATGCAAAACTTATCTTTAAAATCCTATTTAATTTAAAAAAAAAAAATAGAATCATAATTTTTGCAACTCACAATAGATATTTTGCAAATATGGCAGATTGTAAAATTATGATGAATGATGGTAATATACAAATCATCAATGCTACAATCTAAAAAAAAATCTTTCAATCAAATTAAAATTCACTCACAGTATTCAATTTGTGAGGGTGCATTAAAAATTGAAAATCTTAAAGAGTATTGTAAAAAAAATAAGATACAATCTGTTGGTTTAAGTGATACTTATAATCTATCCGGTGCGTTAGAATTTTCTGAAAATATTTCATCTGTAGGAACACAACCAATCATTGGAACACAAGTTCAATTTAGATTTAAAAATACTTATGGACTTATTCCACTTATAGCCAAAAACTATGTTGGTTATAAAAATATAATTGAACTGTCTTCAAAACCTTATTTAGAAAATACAGCTAATGATCAACCACACTGCTCGATTGATGATTTAATAAAATATAGTGACGGAATAATTGTTCTCTCTGGATCAGTTAATAATTTGATTGGAAGTATTTTTAATAAAGGATTATTTGAAGAACTAGATGAATTAATAACAATATTAAATAACAATTTTAAAGAAAATTTTTATTTAGAAATTCAAAGACATGGAGACAAGAACGAAAAAGAATTTGAATTTTTTAACCTAAATATTTCAAAAAAATATCAAATACCAATCATAGCTACTAACGAGGTTTATTACTTGGATAAAGAAATGCATGAAGCTCATGATGCTTTAATGTGCATTGGTCAAAAAACTTATATAAACGATCAAAAAAGATTAAAACTGACTAATAATCACTATTTAAAATCATCGGCCGAAATGGATGAGATTTTTAAAGATTTACCTGAGGCATTAGAAAATAATTATAATTTGCCTTTTAGATGTAATTTTAGACCTATTCCATCTAAACCCATACTGCCTAATATTATTACAGATACAGTCAATATCGACGATAAGTTAAAAAATGACTCTTTAAAAGGTTTAGAAGAAAAATTTAAAATAGATCCTGAGCTAATAAATAAAATATCAAATAATATTAAAATTAAAGAAACCTATAAAGACAGATTAAATCATGAAATAAAAATTATAACTGAAATGAATTATTCAGGATATTTTTTAATTGTTTCGGACTATATAAAGTGGGCAAAAGATAATAATATACCGGTTGGTCCTGGAAGAGGATCAGGAGCAGGTTCATTAGTTGCTTGGTGTCTATCTATAACAGATGTTGATCCAATAAAATTTAATTTAATTTTTGAGAGATTTTTAAATCCCGATAGGATTTCTATGCCTGATTTTGATATAGATTTCTGTGAGGAAAAAAGAGATCAAGTTTTCAAATATTTAACAGCCAAATATAAAGATAGTGTTGCCCATATTATTACATTTGGAAAACTTAAAGCTAGAATGGTCATAAGAGATGTTGGACGTGTTTTAGGACTACCATATGGTTTTATAGATAGTATCTGTAAAATGATACCATTTGATCCATCTAGACCATTAACCTTACAAGAAAGTATTAATATAGAGCCAAGATTACAAAAGTTAATCAATGAAGACAAAAGAGTTAGTCGTCTAATAGAACTATCTTTAAAACTTGAAGGTCTAAATAGAAACGTTGCAACACATGCAGCCGGAGTAGTCATAGCAGATAAAAAATTAACAGAAACTGTTCCTTTGTATAAAGACTCTGCAGCAGATTTATTACTTCCTTCTACACAATTTGATATGTACTCAGCTGAAAATGCGGGGTTAGTTAAATTTGATTTTCTTGGTCTTAAGACGCTTACGGTAATTAACAAAACACAAAAACTTGTAGAAAAAAAACAGCCAAATTTCAAAATTGAAACTATTAATTATGAAGATCAAAAAGTTTTTGACCTATTATCAAGTGGTAAAACTGTTGGATTATTTCAATTAGAAAGTTCTGGAATGAAGGATGCTTTAATAAACATGAAACCTAATCATTTGGAGGATATTATAGCTTTAGTTGCTTTATATAGACCTGGTCCTATGAGCAACATTCCAACTTATAATGATTGTAAACATGGTAAAAAAGAACCAGACTACTTACACCCTAAACTAGAGAATATTCTAAAACCTACCTACGGAGTAATTATATATCAAGAACAAGTTATGCAAATAGCACAAACGCTTTCAGGGTTTACTGCTGGTGAGGCTGACATACTTAGAAGAGCTATGGGTAAAAAAAAAAGAGCTGAACTCGAAAAACAGAAGGAAAGATTTGTTGAAGGGGCTTACAAAAATGGAATTAGCAAAGATATTGCGGCTGGTATTTTTTTAAAAATTGAACCATTTGCAGAATATGGATTTAACAAAAGTCATGCTGCAGCTTACGCAATTATAGCTTATCAAACTGCTTTTTTAAAAACATACTACCCGCATGAGTTTTTTGCAGCTTCTATGTCGATGGAGCTTTCAAATCAAAAAAAATTAAGTGAATTTTATGAAGAACTAAAAAGACTAAATATTGAAATAGTTCGACCAGATATTAATAAATGTTATGCAGACTTCTCCTCTGATGGAAAAAATTTTCTTTACGCGTTAGGTGCAATTAAAAGTGTAGGTTTTGAAGCCATTTCAAAAATTGTAGAAGAGAGAACCAAGAATGGAGAATATAAAGATCTAAATGACTTTATAAAACGGGTAAACCCTAAAGATATAAATAAATTACAGCTAGAAGGTTTAGCTAAAGCAGGCGCATTTGATAATTTAAATAGTAACAGACAATCTTTATATAGCTCAATACCTAATATTATTTTAAAATCAAAAAATATTTTTGAAAATAATTCTGCAAATCAAATAGATTTATTTGAAGAAGATAATGATGATTCTTATATAGTTGATGTAGAAGATTGGAATATTGATAGTAAACTATCAAAAGAATTTGAAACTTTGGGCTTTTTCATTTCTGACCATCCTTTAAATCAATATAAATCACTTTTTAATCAATATAATATTATTGACTATGAGGAATTTAATAACAATGAAAATATTCTAAATTCTAATATTTCATCTACAATATTAAAAGTTCAAGAAAAAAAAACCCAAAAAGGAACCTCCTATGCAATAATTAAGTTTTCTGACTTATCTGGTGTTTTTGAACTATTTGTATTTTCGGATATTTTTGAAGCAAATAGAGAAATTCTTATAGAAGGAAATTCAGTTATGATTACTCTTGTTAAAAATTATGTTGATGAAAGTAAGGTACAAAAAAAAATTAATATTAGAAAAATTATTTCTATGAAAGAAGTTATTGATAAACCCATTCAAGAAATTTTAATAAAAGTCAAAAATTTAGCTGATCTTCAAAAAATTAATAAATTGAGTTTAGAGGACGGTAAAACAAATGTTAGATTTGAAATTAAGAATGATAATAAAACCTTATTATTTCAATTAAGTCAGAAGAGAAAAGTAGATCATAAAATGCTTAATTTGATGAGAAATGAGGAAAATATCGAAATATCATAAAAAAAACTTGTTTTTTTTTATTTTTTTTGTAATTAGTTTCCTAAATTAACACGCACACAATTTCTGGTTTTATACCTCCGGTCCTTTTTAGGCAGCAATTGTGGTGGCATAACCGGGAAAAAATATGAAAATACCTAACTTTACAATTGAGCAACTATTAGAGGCTGGCGTTCATCTTGGCCACAAAACATTAAGATGGAACCCAAAAATGAAAAAATTTATTTTTGGCAAAAGAGATTCTATTCATATAATAGATCTAACACAAACATTAGAACTAACCAAAGTCGCCTTAGAAAAAGTCTACTCAACAATTGCAACTGGTGGAAAAATATTATTTATATCTACTAAGAAGCAGGCTTCAGAGGCAATAGCTGAGCTAGCAAATGAAACTGATCAATATTTTGTAAATTATAGATGGTTAGGTGGAATGCTTACAAATTGGGGCACCATATCAAATTCAATTAAAAAATTAGATAAAATTAATTCTGATCTTAAATCTGAAAATAGAGGTTTCACAAAAAAAGAACTTTTAAAAATGAGTGGTCAAAGAGATAAATTGCAAAGATCATTAGGTGGAATATCAAGTATGAAAAAAATTCCAGATCTTGTTTTTATAATTGATACAAACTATGAATCATTAGCTATTAAAGAGTCCATAAAACTAGGAATACCTATAATTGCAGTTTTAGATACAAACTCAAATCCTGACGGTATTGATTTTCCTATACCAGGAAATGATGATGCCAGAAGATCAATTGATTTGTATTGTTCGCTACTTAAGGAAACTATAATAAACGCGAAAAAAGAATCAAAAATATCTAATTTAGAGGCAGATTCAGCTGAAAAACAAAATGAACCTTTAAAGAAAGAAATTTCAGGTGAAATAAAATCTGAGACAAAGCTAAATTAAATCTTTAAAAAATAAAAAGGTATTGAAATGAGTGATATTGAAAAAGTTAAACAATTAAGAAAATCTACTGGTGCAGGATTTAAAGATTGTAATGCCGCTCTTAAGGAGTCCAATGGTGATTTGGATAAAGCAGCTGAGATTTTAAGAGTTAAAGGAATAGCTAAGGCCTCAAAAAAAATGGATAGAAATGCGTCAGAAGGTGTGATTGTAGTTTCAGGAGATGAAATAAAAAAATCATTAATTGAGGTTAATTGTGAAACAGATTTTGTTGCAAAAAATGAGGATTTTATAGAATTTGTCAAAGAATTAAGTGAATTAAACCATACAAATTCCTCAAAACTTGACGAATTAAAAAAATCTATGATGAAGAATAATAAGACTGTAGATGAAAATTTGGTAGCTTTGATTGCAAAAATTGGTGAAAAAATCACAATAGGTAGATTGAAAACAATATGTAACGACAAATCAAAAAATTTTTCATATCAGCACTCTTTAATTAAAGATAATGTCTCAAAGTTGGTAGTAATAGTTTCTTTGAATGTAAATGAGAAATCTGAAAAAATTGATTTATTTGGTAAACAATTATCAATGCATATTGCAGCATCTAACCCAATTGCTCTGTCTTCAGATAAAATAAAACAAGAAATAGTTGATAAAGAGGTTAAATTAATAGCTGAAGAATTAAAAACATCTGGAAAACCTGAAGAAATTGCAAAAAAAATTAGTTTAGGTAAAATTAATAAATTTAAAGATGATAATAGTTTGCTAAGCCAGGATTGGGTTATGGATCCAAAATTAAAAGTTAAAGATGTAATAAAAAGTATGAATATGCCTGAATTAAAAATTAACGAGTTTATAAGACTAAAAATAGGCGAATAATGTTCGAAGATAGTAAATATAAGAGCAAAATGTTAAAAACTTATGAGGTATTTCAACAAGAGTTAAGCTCATTAAGAACAGGAAGAGCGAACGCTAACATGTTAGACATTGTTAAAGTTGATGTTTACGGTCAAAAAATGCCAATAAATCAATTAGGCAGCATCACAGCACCTGAACCTAGAAGTATAAATATCCAAGTATGGGATTTAAATAATGTACCCTTGATTGACTCAGCAATTAAAAAATCAGAATTAGGTCTTAATCCACAAATAGATGGACAATTAATTAGATTACCAGTCCCAGATTTAAGTGAGGAGAGAAGATCAGAAATGAAAAAAATTATAAAATCAATGGGTGAGAAGTGTAAAATTTCCATTAGAAATATTAGACGTGAAGCAAATGATGAACTCAAAAAATTATTAAAGGATAAAAAT
>CABZCA010000017.1 GCA_902524115.1 uncultured Pelagibacteraceae bacterium
ATAACAAAAGAAAATTTAAGTTTAAAAGTAATAAATTTAAAAAATCTAATTCAGATAAGCCAAACAACAGTGGTAGTGAATTTGATAAAAAAAAGAATTTTAAGTTTAAAAATAAAAAATTTAAAAAATTTCATACTGATAACTTAAAAGAGCAAAGTGATAATCCTGATAGTAGAAAAAAATTTAAATTTAAGAAAAAATTTAAGAATAGAAAAAGACCAAGAAACTTCTCCTTTAAAAAATTTAAAAAAAATTAAATTACCTCAATTTCCACGTAACCATAGGTAAGAGTGTTGCAACAATAAATGAGCAAAACAACAAAGATTGTGAGACAAATATTGGAAAAAAATCAGCAGGTAACATTATTCCTACAAGTATTGATTTTGAGAAATCGGGACTAGGAAATAATAGAATACCACCAATTAAACCAACTATTATTGAAACATATGCATTTTTTTCATTAAATGATTTTGAATAAAAACCATAAAATACACTTAATACTGCTGCACAACAAAATAAATCAGCTAACAAAAATAGATATAAAATACTTAATCCTTTTGATGCAACAAAAAATGAAATCAAGGATAAAAATATTATAATTTGTTTAGATAATTTTAAATAATTACCTTTAAATTTTATAACTTTATTTCCATCAACAATAATCAAACTAGAGATAGCATTTACCAGTGTATCTATACTGCTCACTGTCAGTGAAATTGCTAAAATAGTTATTATTATTGATAAAAAGATGGCTTGGTCTTTTAACAATAAAGAAAAGAATGCAAGGTCAGGAACTACGCTTGGATTTTGGGAGGTTGCAACTAAACCTGAAAAGCCCATCATGAATACTATTGGTATAATAATTATAAAAGAAACTATTAAGCTATTTTTTAAAACTTTATTATTTTTAGCAGCATAAACCCTTTGCCAGTTACCTTGATGAAAAAGATTAGTTGCTGCAACAGCTATAAAAAAAGTTAGGCCTGCAGTAAAGTTAGGCAAATAACCTGAGCTTAACAAATAGGGTTTGTTCTGTTTTACAAACTCAAAACTAAAATCATTTGAATTAAAAGAAATTAAATAAGAAAATGCAATTATTAAGAGCAAACTAAAAACTATAAATTGTATATTATCTGTAAATATTGAAGCTCTAAGTCCTCCATACAAAGTGTAGACAAGTGAGCTGACAATTACAATAGATGCCGTGATCCATAGATCAGTTCCTGAAATATAATTAATTAAAATTGAAACGGCGGTAACTTCTGCTATTAAAAAAATAGTCATATAAAAAATTGATAAAAACAAAATTAATTTAAATAATTGTGAACCAAATCTTGATCTAATTACCTCAATTAAAGATTTTCCTGTTGGGTATTTATCTCTAAATTTTTTTCCTAAATATATTAATGAAAAAAGAGGAAACGCTGTCCCTAAAGAATATCCAATAACAGCCCCTACTCCTCCCCAGGTTGCTGCTGATGCCGGACCGAATAAAATCCATGCACCTAGAGCAGATGCAACTAAACTAGTTGTTAGTGAAAAAGTCCCTACAGATCTACTTGCAACTAAATAATTGTTTAACCCTTGATATTTTTTTGAATATACAAGGCCAACTATTACAAAAATGATACTAATAATTAAGGTTAATAAAATTGCAGATGATTGATTTAAGATGTTTATTTGATCCATTTTTCCCTTTCTGAATTACCGGACAGGTTCCTTGGGTATTTCTCAGCCATATGGCACCCCACAAATAATTTTTATATCAAATGACAAATAAGTAAAGAGAGATGTTAAACAACTATATGAATTATACATAGCTATTATTCACATTTAGCGCTCCTAAAATATGATTGATGCTGTAGTAATTAATCTCTCTCTCTTATTATAAGTTAATTATAATACTAGGCTTCGAATAGTGAAGCCTAGAGAAGAAATTTTTGTTGAATTTCAGCCTTAATTGAAAACACATGTGTCACTATAAATTATTTTCTTTAGTTATCTTAGAGTGTAAATTTGTACTAACTATGAAAAAGTTTTTTATTTTTATTTTCTGTTTTTTTGCATTTGCTGCAAATTCAATGGAAAAGAAAACTACATTTGATAAAGATTTGTTTAGCAAGGCCCAATCTGAGGGTAAAATTATAGTTATTAGTTCTTGGATCGAATATTGTGGATCTTGTGCAAATCAAATGAAAGTTTTGCAAAAAGCAAAAAAGGAGGGTGAATTATTAGATATTAAATTTGATAACATCGAATATTTTGCATTTGATGTAACAAACAGAGATATAGCAAATTCATTTGATGTGCTTTATCAAACTACTCTATTAATTTTCAAAGGTGATACAGAAGTTTATAGAAGTATTGGTGAAACTACAGAGGATTTAATTTATGAAGCTTTAAAAGCTTCTATTTAAAACCAAAATCTAAAAAATATTAAATCTTATTCATTTCTGACAAGTGGATAAACTTTTGGACTTAAATACTTAAGGTTTGTAAAAACTATCAATATCATTGTTACTAATCCAACTGTAATTGTTACATTTAAGAATATATCAAATTCAAATAACCATTTAAGTTGAAAAATATTTTCAATAATAAATTTTGATGAAATTATGGAAAAAATTGTAGAAAAAAGAATTATAGAAAAAAATGTAATTATAAATTCAATTAAAGATGAATAAATTATTTCTTTTTTTGAAAATCCCAAAATCTTAAAAACTAAATTTTGGAAAGTTTTTATTTTTCCTTGCACTATAATTGCACTGGATATAACAACCAATCCTATTATTACTGTTACAGTTGAAATTATAATGACCGCTATAAATACTTTATTAAGAACATCGGTAACTTTTTTTAAGTAATCAGAGATTTTTACAATAGAAACACTGGGGAATTCATCTAGAAAATTAATATCATCGAATTTATTAATATTATTAAACTTCACTGTCGAAAGGTACTCATGTGGAATTTTATTTGCAAATTGAGGGTTTAGTAACATAGCAAAATTAATGCTCAGATCACTATAATCAACGAGTCTAAAATTCACTACCTCACCATCTATTTCTCTCCCATAAATGTTTAGAGTGAATATATCTCCAATTTTTACTCCAAAATCTTGTGCCACTTTGCTATCCAAAGAAATTTGTAATTTGTCTGGGCTTGATAAATCCCACCAGTTACCTTGTGTTAAAGAATTATCTTTTGGTATCTCATCTGACCAAGATATTCTTCTATCATTCATTATAACCCAATAACTGTCATTAGTATTTTTGATGTAAGAATTAGGATCTATCCCATTAATTTTTACAAGACCTGCTGAAACCATAGGAACTATCTCTAATTTTGACTTATTATCAGAATTAAATATTATTTTTTCGAATTTTTCTCGTTGATCATTTTGAATTCCTAAGAAAAAATAATCTGGTGCAATTTCTGGAATAGATTTGGAAATTTCTCTTTTAAAATTTGAGCCTACAAATGCCAGTGTTAACAAAAGTGTCATTCCAAGACCTAGAGACATTATTGTAATGGGTGTGATACTTTTTGATTGAGTTATATTTTTAACTGCTATTTTTACTGAAATCTTAGAATTTTTATATTTTTTTAATAAATAAATAATTGTTACAGAAAGATAATAAAAAATTAATAAACAAATAAAAAATGATACGAAATATGCAACACTATAAAATGGTATTGAAGACCTAATTGCAAAAAGACTAATTAATATTAGCAATAATACTATACTAATCATTACTGATTTCACTGAATAATTAAATTGCAGATTTTGAAATACATTTCTAAATAAATTTGATGCTTTAACTTGATCTATAGAATTAACAGTTGGTATAGAAAATATTATCATTACCAACATTCCAACTAAAAAAACTATAATTAAATTTATAATAGAAAAACTTGCTTCTATATTTAAGCCCAAACCATCTGAAATATATTTATCGACTATTGGAATTAAAAAAAAACTTAACCCATATGAAAATACGGTGATTAAAACTAATAAAATAGCTAATTGCAAATAATAGATTGTCTTTATATTTCCAGAAAATATACCTATTGCTTTTTGAACTGCAATTGATGAATTTTTTTGATTTATAAATGATAAAAGAGTATTCGCTATACCAATACCAGCAATTAACATAGCACTTATTGATACAAGTGATAAAAATTGAGAAAAATTATCAACAATCCGTCTAATACCTCCTGCTGAGTTTTCAGGGTATCTTAATCTAACTCTATTTTGATCTTTAAATAAGCTCTCCACTCTTTTAATGCCCTCTTTAATGTTAACAGATTTGTTAAATTTTACTTTATATTCATAATTTAAAAAACTACCGAGGGTATTTAAATCTAACTTATCTAAGGTTTTTTTTCCTGTTAATGCAAAATCTCCAAATACAAATGCACCACCTATATCTGGTAAAACTTTAGCTATACCAACAACTTTGAACTCTTTGTCTTGAACTTTTACAATATCATTTATTTTTAAGTCTAAATTTTTAAAAATATTTTCATTTACTAATATTGAACTTTCTATCTGATTTAATTTTTCTAAAGCGTCATTGGGTTCATAGAGTGCTTTTCCATACAATGGATAAAATTGATCAATTGATTTTACTCTAGTAAATGAAGTTTTATTGATTTTTTTATTAACAGTTGAAATCATTGTGCTGAATTCAACCATTTGAGAGACAGTAGCAAATTTAGTAATTTTATCTATTTTAGTTTGATCACCCTCTCTGTTGTTATAGTCAATTTCTATATCTCCCCCTAATAATAATTTTGCATTTTCATTAAGTTCATTTTCTAGACTATCTTCAATTGTCATTATAGAACTTAAAATAAAGAGACTTATAAAAAGAGTAATAATTATACTTGAGATCTTATTATAACTTCTTGTTAAATCTCTAAGAGCATATTTAAAATAAAGACCAAAATTTTGATTTTTATTCAATTTTACCATCCTTTATTTTAATAATTCTCTTAGAAAGATTTGCCAATTCACTATCGTGCGTAACCATAATTAAACTTGCATTTTCTTCTTTCACATAATCAAAAAGAATGTTTGAGATTAGCTCAGAATTTTCACTATCTAAATTTCCAGTAGGCTCATCTGCTAAAATTAATTCAGGCTTCATAATAATTGAACGTGCAATTGCTACTCTCTGCTGTTCTCCTCCAGATAATTGACTGGGTAAATTATTTAACCTATTTCCAAGGCCAAATTTATCTAGAATTTCTTTTGCTTTATTAATTGGATCTTTAATTTTATTAATTTCTAATGCTAAACTCACATTTTCTATAGCTGTATAATTGGGTATTAAATAAAATGATTGAAAAACAATGCCAATATCCTTTCGTCTTATTTCTGAAATCTCATCCTCTTTTAAACTTGAAATCTCAAAGTCTTTAAATTCAATTTTTCCTGAGGATGCTTTTTCCAAACCACCTATGAGCATTATTAAGCTTGTCTTTCCTGACCCACTTTCTCCTACTACAGATATTGTTTCCTTATAATCAACTTCAAAGCTTACATCTTGTAAAACATTTATAAGATTGTTATCAGTATTATAGTTTAAGTTCACATCTGTAAGTTTAAGAAGTTTAGTCATGTTTAAAAAATGTATTATTAAAATAATTATATTATGTCTAGTTGCATTTGGGGTAAATGCTGAGAATAAAGTTGTTTTATTTGGAGATAGTTTAATGGCTGGATATGGACTTAATAAAGAAGATCATTTGTCTACAGTGCTTCAAAAAAATTTAAATAATAATGGATTAGATGTCAGAATTATAAATGCGAGTGTCTCAGGTGATACAACTGCAGGAGGTTTAAATAGAATAAATTGGACTTTATCTGAAAAGAATATTGACATTTTGGTTTTGGGTCTAGGCGCAAATGATATGTTAAGAGGTATAAAGCCAATCGAGACAAAAGAAAATTTAGAGAAAATAATTAAAATTGTAATTAACAAAAATATTAAAATTATATTAGCAGGTATGGTTGCACCTGAAAGTCATGGTAAAGAATACAGGGATAAATTTAATATAATTTATTCTAGCCTCTCTGATAAATATAGCTTAACTTTTTTACCTTTTCTTCTGGAAGGTGTTGCCTTAAAGCCAGAACTAAATCTAGAGGATGGAATGCATCCAAATCCTAAAGGTGTTCAAATTATAAGTAAAAATATTGAAAAAAAGATAACTAGTTTGATTAATTAATTTAAAGCCTCACCAGCGCTTAAATAATTATATCCAAAAACATCTGCAACTGCTTTGTATGTTACTTCACCCTTATGGATATTTAAGCCAGCTAAGAAGTTTGGATCATCTTTTAAAGCTTTGTAATAACCATCACTAGCTAATCTATTTAAAAAAGGAAGCGTGGCATTATTTAATGCGATGGTTGATGTTCTGGGGACACCACCCGGCATATTTGCTACACAGTAATGAACAATATCATCAACAATATAAGTTGGTTCAGCATGAGTTGTAGGTTTACTGGTCTCTACACATCCACCTTGATCAATTGCAACATCAACTATTACTGATCCTCGTTTCATATTCTTAATCATATTTTTAGTAACTAATTTTGGTGCTTCTGCTCCTGGAATTAAAACTCCTCCAACTAATAAATCGCATTCTGAAATTAATTTTTCTAAATCAGTTTTATCACTTAGCTGGGGAATAATTTTATCACCAAACATTTCTGACAGTTGTTTTAGTCTTGCCTCTGACTTATCTACAACGTGAACTTTTGCTCTCATTCCAGTTGCAATAATTGCAGCATTTTCTCCTACAACTCCTCCACCAAGAATTACAACTTCCGCAGGCTCTCCACCTGGAGCGCCTCCTAACAAAATACCTCTACCTTTTTGATTTTTTTCTAAACAATGTGCGCCTGCTTGAACTGACATTCTTCCAGCAACGGCACTCATAGGAGCTAATAATGGTAACCTGCCGTTGTTATCAGTTACTGTCTCATAAGCGATACAAACAGCTTTAGAGTCTACTAAACCTTTTGTTAATTCTTTGGCAGCAGCTAAATGCAGATAAGTAAAAACAATTTGATTTTCTCTTAACATTTTTACCTCATTTGAAAGAGGTTCTTTAACTTTTACAATTATCTCTGCATCATTAAAAATATCTTCTGCCTTATCAACTATTTTAGCTCCTGCAGATTTATATTGATTGTTATCAAAGCCTGCTTCAAAACCACCGTCATTTTCAACTAAAACTTCATGACCATTTGAAGTAAGTGTCTTTACACTATCAGGTGTTAATCCAATTCTATTTTCTTGAGGTTTTATCTCTTTAGGAACACCTATTTTCATATAAGTGAATTAATTTTTTTTACTTTTAGAATAATTCGTAATTCCAGTTCTTAATTTATCAATTATTTCATCTATATGTTTTTTCTCGCAGATAAACATTGGAGCAATAATCAAACAATCACCTGTTGCTTTGAAGTTAACACCTGAATCATAACAATGTTTAAAACATGTAAATCCAGCTGCTCCAGGTTTTTTATCCATTTTAATATCTATTCCACCCATCATTCCATATCCTCTGATGTTGTCCACAACATCAATATCCTTTAATGACATCAATCCTTCTTGGAAGTATGGAGCTAAATTTTTAGCTCTATTAAATATATCTTCTTTTTCAAATATATCTTGTACTGCTAATCCAGCTGCCACTGAAACTGGAATTCCAGAATATGTGTAACCATGAAATAATTCAACTGACCCATGAGGTGATGCATCCATTACTGCATCATAGATTTCTTCTTTACAAGCAACAGCGCCTAAAGGACTTATTCCATTTGTTGTTGCTTTTGCCATTGTAATAATATCTGGGGTAACACCATATTCTTGTGATGCGAACGGAGAACCTGTTCTTCCCCATCCAGTAATTACTTCATCAAAAATCAAAAGAATTCCGTGTTTGTCACAAATTTCTCTTAATCTTTGTAAATATCCTTTTGGTGGAACAAGTGTTCCTGTTGATCCTGCAATCGGTTCAACAATACACGCAGCAATATTTTCTGATCCAAAGTTTGTACAAATTCTCTCTAGATCATCTGCAATTTCTGCTCCCGTTTCTGGTTGACCTGATACAAATTTATGTTCAGGTAAATGAGTATGTCTCATATGAACAACACCCGGCATTAAAACACTAGCAAATGTTTTAACATTGTTGATCATACCACCAACTGATGTTGCTCCAATATTCATGCCGTGGTAAGCTCTTTCTCTTCCGACAAATCTAAATCTCTGCCCCTCTCCTCGAGCTTTGTGATAAGCAACTGAAATTTTTATTGCTGTCTCAACAGCAGTTGATCCACAAATAGTATAAAAAATTCTATTTAAATTTCCTGGTGTGTGTTTTGAAATTCTTGTTGCTAATTCAAATGACCCACCAAATCCTTGTTGGAAAGGTTGTGCATAATCAACTGTTCTTAGTTGTTTAGTTATCGCCTCAATAATTTCCTCTCTACCATGTCCTAATGGATTACAAAATAATCCTGAACTTGCATCGATTTGTGTTTTACCGTGGTGGTTTTTTAAATAAACACCTTTTGCCTCAACTATTAACCTTGGGTTTGCTTTAAAATCTCTATTTGAAGAGAATGGCATCCAATGCTCATTTAATGAATTAGGTATTTGTGGCTTTTCTGAACTCATAAAAAAATTTTTAAATTGTTATTATCACTTTCTCATAGACTAAAATAAAAAAATAGAAAATAATTTCTGTGCATTATTAGTATGTCATTACGTAATATTAAATACAACCAAAAGTTGAACCCATTTTAGACATCTTCAAATCACCTATGATTAATATGCTTAGAAAATACATTTACTTATAATCAAAATTGAACTTAAATAAGGGTAATTAAATTTAATTAAGGAGATAAAATGAAGAAACTAATTAGCTTTATTTTAGGAAGTTTATTCGCTCTTAACTTGTCTATTTCAGCTGCAAATGCTGCTGCAAATGAAGTAAGAGTTGCTTACTTTCTAGAATGGCCAAGTCCAAATTTAGAGGACATGCAAAAAAAGAATTTTGCTAAAGCACTAGGAGTTCCAGTAAAATGGACTAACTTCACTAACGGTGGAGCTATGACTGATGCAATGCTAGCTGGGGATATTGATATTTCATATTCTCAAGGTTTAGTACCTTTTATTAATGCTGTAAAATCAAATGCACCTATCAAATTAGTTGATATTGCAATGGAATACGGAATGGGTGGAACAACTTGTGTTACATCAAATGCTTCTGGAATTACAAAAGCAAACGGTTCTGAACTAGAAGGCAAAAAAGTTGCTGTTCCACTTGGAACTATGGCTGAGTATGTCTTTGACGAAAGTATGAAAGTTGTTGGAGCTGACAGAAGTAAAATGGATATAATTCAAATGGATCCTGAAGAAGGTGCTGCAGCATTAGTAAGTGGTGATGTTGTAATGGCGTGTTTATTTGGTGGAAATTCTATCAAAGCTGCAGTTGCAGTTGGTTCAAGACTTTTAACAGTTCAAGAAGCAAGAGATGCTGGTATCTTAGGAATAGATATTACATCTGTAACTGACAAATTCATGAAAGAAAATCCAGGTATGCTTAGAACTTTTATAGAAGTAACTCATGAAGCAAATGACAGATATAGAGCTGGTAAAAGCGATATGAATTCAATGTCTAAAGCTTCAGAAATGAAAGTTGCTGACATGAAAGAGACATTAGATGGATTTAAATTTCTTACTCCAGAGGAGACTAAACAGTCAATGGAGAGCGGTAATCTTGATGGATTCCTAAAAGGTATGGGAACTCCAGGCGGTGCCGTTGATACTAGTTTTTTACCTTTATAATATTAAAGAGTAAATAAATTTAATAGGCGCTAATTATTTAGCGCCTATTTTTTTTAACATAAGTTTTATATAAAGTTTCTATGAGTGACTTAGTTTCCAAAGATCTAAATATGATTTTTAAAACTCCCAAAGGAGAAACTGTTCACGCTTTAAAAGATGTAAATTTTACTCTAAAGAAGGGAGAACTTCTCACAGTTCTTGGACCTTCAGGATGTGGAAAAACCACTCTTTTAAATATTGCTGCAGGGTTTTTGAGACCTACCTCAGGCTCTATTGTTTTAGCTGGCAATGAAATTAATGGTCCAGGAGTTGAAAGAGGAATGGTTTTTCAACAAGGGGCTTTATTTGAGTGGTTAACAGTTGCTGAAAATGTTGATTTTGGACTTAGAATGAAAAAAGAAGATCCAATAAAAACTTCTAAAAGAGTTGAAGAATGGCTTGAAATTGTTGGCTTAAAAGGGTTTGGTAATACTCCTACCTACCAATTATCAGGTGGAATGCAGCAAAGAGTGGCTCTTGCTAGATGTCTAATAAATGACCCTGATTTAATATTAATGGATGAGCCTTTAGGTGCGTTAGATGCATTAACTAGAGAAAAGATGCAATCTTTGGTTCTTAAAATTTGGAAAGAAACAGGAAAAACTATCATCTTAATTACTCACTCTGTTGAGGAAGCGTTATTACTTGGTGAAAGACTATATGTAATGGCACCAAGACCAGGAAGGATACATAAAGAATATAATCTACCTTTTGCAGAAATGGGTTTAAAGGAAGATTTAAGAGAAATAAAAAAAAATAAAGAATTTTCATCTAAGCGTGAAGAAATTTTATCCATGATTTGGAATATGGAAGAAGAAATTATGGGAAAAGAAAACTAAATGTTAACTCAAATAATAACCATACTTATATTTGTATCCATAATTGGATGCATTATGTACGGCAGAAGATTAATACAAACTGAGAAAGTTGATGCTGTATTTGGAAATCCTGAAAGAGCTAAAGGTGGAACCCATTGGGTTATTGTTGGAAGTGCTGCAATATTACTAGTATGGCTTTATTACTCTTGGGATATAGCAAAAGGTTTTTATCCAAAATCAGCAAATGAATTATGTCAAGTTGCTAAAATAAATGAATCACTGTTAGGATTAAAATATCAATTTCCGATAGAGGAACGTGAATTTAAAAGTACCTCTATAATTAAAATTGAAAATAAAAATCTTCAAAAAATAACAGCTGAAATACAAAATTCAAAAGATCTTAACAATCAACAAAAAACAATTTTGGTTGGATATATAAATAAAACAAAAAAATTAATTCCTTTATTAACTAATGAAGATTTAATTGAAATGGATACTAAAATTAAAATAAGTGAAATGACAAATGAGATTAAACAATTAAGTTCAAATTTTAAAAAAGAAGATTATCCATTTGAAACAGAAGTTGAAAAAAGTGAACGTTTAAAAGCAATATCTGAACAAGGTAACTGGGGCATAACAACAGTTAGATCAGGAACTGGTACTATAGAAAACACTATTGAAGTTCCATTTGTTGCAGAAACCTCAAAAGGTTTAAAATTTCAAGCTGCTGCAGAGGAACTAAAAAAAATTAATGATAAATTTTTTAAATTAAGAAATCATAATCCACAGTTCAAAAGTTCAATAAAAGATCTGAAAGATGAAGTTAAAGCTTATAGGAAAAGTTTAGATGATAATGAGGAAATTGCCTCAGATTACGCAAAAAATATAGTCAAAATTGCAAGAAGAATTGAATTTGCAAGCATTTATCCGCCAAATGCACTAAATGAAATGCAAAAAGCGATTATTGAATTTGATGACCTTCAGGAGAAAGAACAAGCTGGTCTTAGATTAATTGATATTGTTTTATTTCCAGCTGGAACAATTGTTGCAAGTGGTCCGAGTTGCTCGGAACAAGGTTCTGGGAGATGGTTACCCAAACCGTCAGACACATTAAATAAATTTATCCTAATGTCTAATCCAAGTGTTGGTTATAAAAATATACCTCTTCTCTGGATAGAAATGATTGATATTAGTTCAATAGTTGGATTTATTTTACCAGATTGGATTGCTGATATTTTACCAGGCGAATACCCTGTTCATACAAGCGAAGGGATAGTTAAAGAAAACTTTAAAGGTAAAGTTTTAAAAGTTGTTACAGGTGATTTTAAACTATTCAAGATACCTGTTCCTTATGGTCATATCTGGGACTCGTTCTTAAGAGTATTTTTAGGATTAGTTTTTGGAATAATTATAGGGGTTCCATTAGGTTTATTTATGGGACTAAACAGATTTGCTAAAGGATTTTTTGATCCCTTGATTGAGTTATACAGACCAGTACCTCCATTAGCTTGGGCTCCACTTATAATTTCAGTACTTGGAATTGATAATACTGGAAAAGTATTTTTATTATTTATGGTTTCTTTATCAATTATGATTATATCTGCTAGAGCTGGAGCATCAGGGACTCAACTTTCTAAAATTCATGCTGCACACTCGTTAGGTGCTTCTAAAAGACAAATACTTCGACATGTTATATTTCCAAATTCTTTACCTGAAATTCTTACTGGAATTAGAGTCGCTGTTGGAATGTGTTGGGGAACTTTAGTAGCTGCTGAATTTTTAGCTGGAACTACAGGTATTGGATTTGTTGAAAATGTTGCGAAAAAATATTTTCAATATGAGGTAATTTGGATAACAATTTTCATTATGGGAATGTTAGGATTATTATTTGATATAACTTTAAGAAAAATAATTGATAGGACTATTCCTTGGCGAGGAAAGGGTTAATACAATAATTAATGATAAAAAAATTTAAGGTAAATGTTTCTAAAAAAACCTTAAATAATATCTACAAAAAAGTTAGAGAATTTCCATTTAATGACATCCAAAAGATGAATGGATGGTTACATGGAACAAATTATGCTTATTTAAAAAAGATTTCTAAGTATTGGACATCAAAATTTAATTGGAAGTTACAAGAAAAAAAAATCAATAAATTTAACAATTACATTACTAATGTAGATGGAATTAATATTCATTTTATTAAGCAAAATGGTAGTGGAAAAAAACCAAATCCATTGCTTATTCTTCATGGATGGCCTGGAAGTTTTGTAGAATTTTTACATATCGTGGAAAAACTAACTCATCCTGAAAAATTTGGAGGCAATAAAGAAGAGAGTTTTGATGTAATAATACCTTCTCTACCTGGATTTGGATTTTCTGGAACGCCTAAAAAACCAATTGGTCCAAAAAAAATTGCAAAAATTATGAATAAATTAATGACTAAAAAACTAGGTTATAAAAATTATTTTGCTCAGGGAGGAGACTGGGGTTCTGCTGTTTGTAATTGGCTAGGTCATGATTATTATAATAACTGTAAAGCTATTCATGTAAATTGTTTAAATATGAGGCATCCAAAAGGAGCAATAACTACAAAAGAAAAAAAATGGGAACAAAGATTTGCTAAAGAGCAAATTATGCAAGAGGGATACAGGACACAACAGGCAACCAAACCTCAGTCGTTAAGTTATGCAATGATAGATAGCCCTGTGGGTACTGCTGCATGGATATTAGAAAAGTTTTACTCATGGTCAGACTTAAAAAAAGGTAATATTGAAAATGTTTACTCAAAGGATTTGCTACTATCTAATATTATGATTTATATATTAACAAAAACTTTTAATTCTGCAGCTTGGATTTATTTTGGCAGAAGAGAAGAAGGCGGGAGACCTTTCCCAAAAAATTTTAAAAAAATTAGAATACCTACTGCAATTGCAGAATTTCCAAAAGAAATGTTGAGCTGGCCGCCTAAATCGTATGTAAATAGAATTTTTAATGTTAAAAGATGGACAAAAATGAAAAAAGGTGGACACTTTGCAGCTCTTGAGGAACCAGATTTATTGGTTAATGATATAAGGTCATTTTTTAATAAAGATTTAAATATTTAAGATGGAAAAAAACAAACTTAAAAGGACTATTGTAAAAATATTCCATAAGTTTAATCTTTCAAAAAAACACGCAGGTATTTGTGCTGATGCAATAATTAATGCTGAATTAGTTGGTGCCCCAACTCATGGATTATCTAGATTAAAAATGTATTGTGATCGGATCAAAAAAAAGCTGATCAATCCAAGACCTAAAATCAAACTAAAAAATATTTCCCAATCTGTTACTCATATAAATGCTGATGATAGCATTGGATTTGTTGCTGCAGATACAGCCATAAAAAAAGCCATAAAAAATGCTAAAAAAACAGGAATAGGACTTGTGGCAGTTAAAAATAGTGGCCATTACGGAATGTCGGGATACTACGCTGAGCAAGCTGTAAAAAAAAATATGATTGCCTTAGTATTTACTAATGCACCACCTGCTATTGCCCCACATGGAGCTATAAAATCTTTATTTGGTACAAATCCTATTTGCTTTGGATCGCCAACTGGTTCTAAAG
>CABZCA010000018.1 GCA_902524115.1 uncultured Pelagibacteraceae bacterium
CAATGGCGCCTGATGTAAATTTAAGAACGATAGCAAGAGGGACTCCTGGGTTTTCAGGTGCAGATCTTGCAAATTTAGTGAATGAAGCTGCATTGTTAGCTGCAAGGAAGAATAAAAGAATAGTTACTTATATGGAATTTGAGGAAGCGAAAGATAAAGTGATGATGGGTTCTGAGAGAAGATCAATGGTGATGAGCGAAGAAGAAAAAAAACTGACTGCATATCATGAAGCTGGTCATGCTATCGTTACTATTAATGAAAAAGCAGCATACCCAATTCACAAAGCAACAATTATTCCAAGAGGAAGAGCATTGGGAATGGTAATGCAACTTCCTGAAAGAGACGAAGTATCCCAGACCAGAGAACAGCTCCACGCACAAATGGCTATTGCAATGGGTGGAAGAGTGGCAGAAGAAATTATTTTTGGAGATGATAAAGTAACCACTGGAGCTGCAAGTGACATAGAGCAAGCAACAAAAAGGGCACGAGCTATGGTGATGAGAGCAGGATTAAGTAAGGAACTTGGTCCAGTTGCTTATGGAGAAAACGAGGAGGAAGTTTTCCTTGGAAGATCAGTTGCAAGACAACAAAATATGTCCGAAGAGACTGCAAGAAAGGTAGATACTGAAATAAGAAAATTTGTTGATCAAGGCTATGAAAGAGCAAAAAAAGTTTTGACTGATAAAATTGATGATTTACACAAATTAGCTAAAGCTCTGCTTACTTATGAAACATTATCAGGTGCGGAAATTGAGGACATAGTTAATAAAAACATATATCCAAAAAATAAAGAAGATTTAAAAGTTGAAGAAGATGATCAAAGTTCTGCTTTAGGTTCAATGGGATTGAAACCGAAGATTGTTCATTAAAATTTAATGCAAAAATATTACACAAGAGCGTGTAATTTTTATTATAACAAGATATCCAGAGAAAAAGTTAAAAAGAAGGTTTCACTTCCAATCGGTGGTAACAATTCACTTTCGTTCGATACTATAGAAATCATTACCAGGACTAATAAAAAAAAAATAAATATTCAAAGTATTAAATATCTTCCGTCAAAAATTAAAAAAAAAGTTTTAAGTGATATAAATAATATATCAAAAGCTAAAAAAATTCCTAAATTAAAATTTGATAATTTACCAATATTCATGGGTGTTTTAAATATTACACCAGATAGTTTTTCTGATGGTGGAAAATTTAATAAAAAAAATTCTGCAATAAAACATATTAATAAATTAATAGCCAATGGAGCAAAGATAATTGATATTGGAGGTGAGTCTACAAGACCAGGCTCTAAAGAAATTCTTCAATCAGAGGAGTGGCTGAGATTAAATAAAGTAATGTATTATTTAAAATCTAAAAATTTTTTTGTTTCTTTAGATACTAGAAAAAGTTTCATCATGAAAAAGGCTTCAAAATATAAATTAGACCTAATTAATGATGTATCAGGTCTAAGTTATGACGAGGAGACTATTAATTTTTTAAAAAAAACTAAATTACCATTCGTTCTACATCATATGAAAGGTAACACAGAAACAATGCAAAAAAATCCTAGTTATGACAATGTTTTGTTGGAAATATATGACTACTTTGAAGATAAGCTGAGATTAATTAGAAAAAGTGGAATAAAACATAATCACATTATCTTAGATCCTGGAGTAGGATTTGGTAAAAATATGAAACATAATATTACTCTAATAAGTAATGTTTCTATTTTTCATTCTTTAGGATTACCAGTAATGTTGGGAATTTCCCGAAAGAAATTTATAAAAGATATGTCTGGAAATAATGATAGCAAAGAAAGAATAGGCGGGACTGTGTCTTCAAGTATTTTTAGTATGTTACAAGGAGTACAAATACTTAGAATCCATGATGTTAATGAAGTTAACCAAGGAATAAAAGTTTTTAAAAAACTTAATTTTAATTAATGACAAAAAAATACTTTGGTACAGATGGAATAAGAGGAAAGGTAAATGGAAATAAAATAAATGGTGACATGTTTTTTAAGTTTGGTCTGGCTGTTGGTACATATTTTAAAAATAAAAAAAAAACTAAGCAGATAGCAATAATTGCCAAAGATACCAGGTTATCAGGATATGCACTAGAGCCTGCATTAGTATCTGGGCTAACATCAGCTGGGATGCATGTTTTCACTTTTGGACCATTACCAACAAATGGCCTTGCAATGCTTACAAAAAAAATGAGAGCTAATATGGGAATCATGATTACTGCATCACATAATCCTTTTTATGATAATGGTTTAAAATTATTTGGACCAAATGGCTTAAAATTGTCTGACAAAATTGAAAAGAAAATAGAAAAACTAATTGACTCTAAAGTTTCCAAAAAATTATCAAATCCTCAAATATTAGGTAGGGTTAAAAGATTAGAGAATGGCTCAAATAAATATCTTGAAATCTTAAAAACAAATTTTCCTAAACAATTTAATTTAAGAGGATTAATAATTACAATAGATTGTGCAAATGGAGCCGCATATAAAGTAGGACCTCAATTGTTCAGATCATTGGGTGCCATAGTTTATGAAATTGGAACTTCTCCAAATGGATTTAATATAAATAAAAAATGTGGTTCTACATTCCCAAATAAAATTAAATATCATACAAAAAAAAATAAATCCCATATTGGAATTTCATTGGATGGTGATGCAGACAGAATTATAGTTTGTGATGAAAAGGGCAATATTATTGATGGAGATAAAATAATAGCTATGCTAGCAACAAGATGGAAAAGAAAAAAAATTTTAAGGGGTGGTGTTGTAGGAACCTTAATGTCAAACTATGGATTACAAAAATATTTTTCTAAAAACAAGATAAAGTTTATAAGATCTAAAGTTGGTGATAGATATGTAAAAGAAGCAATGCAGAAAAGTAAATTTAATTTAGGAGGAGAGCAATCTGGTCACATCATCCTTGGCAAATTTGCAACTACAGGTGATGGTTTGCTGGTAGCATTAGAAATTCTCTTTTCTATGAGGAAAGGAAAAAAAGCAAGTGAAATATTTGAAAATTTTACACCTACTCCTCAATTGTTAGAAAATATTGAAGTAAAAGATAAATCAATAATTAATAATCCTAAGTGCAAAAATGCAATTAATAAAGCAAATAGTTTAATAAAAGGTAAAGGAAGAATGTTAGTAAGAAAGTCTGGAACAGAACCGGTAGTAAGAATTATGTGTGAAACTGAAGATAAAAATATGCTTTCAAAATGTGTTAATATTGTAAAAAAATCAATTATCTAACTTGAAAATAAAATCTAAAATTTTAATTATTGCTGGCTCAGACTCTTCTGGCGGCGCAGGTATACAAGCAGACATTAAAACAGTCACATCGCTTGGTTCATACGCCATGACTGCTATAACTGCAATAACATCACAAAATACAACAGGTGTAAAATCAATCATTCCAGTGAACAGTAAAGAAATTTCTAATCAAATTGAATTTACAGCAAATGATATAAAACCAGATGCTGTTAAAATAGGAATGCTTCATTCAAAAGAAGTTATAAATTCAGTAATAAAATCGTTAAAAAAGATAAAAGCAAAAAAAATAATATTAGATCCTGTGATGGTGGCAAAGGGTGGAAAAAAATTAATAAATGACCCAGCTATTAAAATTTTAAAAAATAAACTTTTGTCCGAAGCAGATTTAATTACTCCAAATATACCTGAAGCAGAAGTTTTAACTAATTCAAAAATTTCAACTATTCGGGATGTAATTTTAGCAGGTAACCATTTAATAGAATTGGGTGCAAAAAATGTTCTTATAAAAGGGGGTCATTTAAATCAGAAAAAAATTCAAGACGTATTTATGAGTAAAAAAGAAATCACAATCTTTGAAAATAAGAAAATAAATACAAAAAATAGCCATGGCACTGGCTGCACCCTTTCTAGCGCCATAACTACTTACTTCTCATGTGGAAAAACTTTAAAGAAATCTTGTGAAATGGCAATTAAATATGTAAATCATTCATTAAGAACACAACCAAACTTAGGGAAAGGTCACGGTCCTGTAAACCATTTAAATAGTATACAAATTAAAAAAATTTTTAGATGAAAAATGTAGTTGTAGTCGGTTCACAGTGGGGAGATGAAGGAAAAGGTAAAATTGTTGATTGGCTATCAAGTGAGGCTGACGTAATTGTAAGATTTCAAGGTGGACATAATGCTGGACACACTCTTGTTATAGATGGTGTAGTTTACAAATTAAGACTGTTGCCATCAGGAATAGTTAGAAAAAATAAAATATCTATAATTGGAAATGGAGTTGTAGTTGATCCATGGGCACTATTAGAAGAGATTGATGAAATTAAGTCCAAAGGTGTTGAAGTTAGTTCCGATAATTTAATTTTATCTGAAGCGGCTACTCTTATCTTACCATTTCATAAAGAAATGGATGAGATCAGAGAAGATGCAGCTGGAAAATCTAAAATAGGAACTACAAGAAGAGGAATAGGACCAGCGTATGAGGATAAGATTGGCAGAAGATCAATAAGAGTAATGGATCTTGCATCAGAAAATAATTTAGATAAAAGATTAGACGTAGTATTAAGTCATCATAATGCAATAAGAAAAGGCTTAGGAAAAACTGAATTTAAAAAAGAACATTTAAAAAAAGATCTGTTAAATATTGCACCTAAAATACTAAAATTTTCGCAGCCAGTATGGAAAAAAATAGATGAACTTAAATTTCAAAATAAAAAAATATTATTTGAAGGTGCTCAAGGAGTTCTTTTAGATGTAGACCATGGGACTTATCCATTTGTAACCTCTTCTAATACTGTCGCTTCGTCAGCGGCGACTGGGTCAGGCTGTGGTATTAACTCCATTAACTATGTTTTAGGTATTACAAAAGCATACACCACAAGAGTTGGAGAGGGCCCTTTTCCAACAGAACTAACAGATGAGATAGGTGACATACTTGGAACAAGGGGAAAAGAATTTGGGACTGTCACAAGTCGAAAAAGAAGATGTGGTTGGTTTGATGGAATCCTAGTAAGACAAACATTAAAAATTTCTGGAATTGATGGAATTGCCTTAACTAAACTAGATGTGCTAGATGAACTAGATGAAATTAAAATGTGTATTGCTTATGAGATAAATGGTAAAAAATATGACTACCTCCCAGCTTCAGTTGATGACCAATTTATGGCTAAACCAATATATAAATCCTTTAAAGGTTGGAAATCTTCAACAGTAGGTATTAAAAATTTTGAGGAATTACCAGAAAATGCAAAAATTTATATAAAAGAATTAGAAAAGTTTGTAGAGACCAGAATTTCAAGTATTTCCACTAGTCCAGAGAGAAAGGATACAATCTTAATTCAAGATCCTTTCAATCTTTAATTTGCTGGTAATAAGTTTTTTGACTTAGCAGAGTTAAGCATGTGCTTTTGAAGCTTTTCAAAAGCTTTATTTTCTATTTGTCTTACTCTTTCTCTACTTATCTTATATTTTTTACTTAGCTCATCTAAAGTTATAGGATCATCAGTTAATCTTCTTGAGTATAAAATCTTTTTTTCTCTTTCGTTCAAAATTTTAATTGAATCTTGAAGTAAATCTTTTCTTTGTTCCATTTCATCACTTTGAGCAATTTTTAATTCATGATCCATTTCATTATCAACTACCCAGTCTTGCCATTCATCTCCATCTTCACCTATTGGTGCATTTAAAGATTGTTCTTTTCCTGAAAGTCTTCTATTCATTGAAACAACTTCACTTTCACTTACTGAAAGTCTATTAGCTATATCCTGAACATGTTCTTTTCTTAGATCCCCTTCTGACCGAGGGGCTATTTGATTTTTAATTTTTTTTAGATTAAAAAAAAGTTTTTTCTGCGCTGTCGTTGTTCCTATTTTTACTAAACTCCATGACCTTAATATATATTCTTGTATTGAAGCTTTGATCCACCACATTGCATAGGTTGCAAGTCTAAAACCTTTTTCTGGCTCAAATTTTTTTACTGCCTGCATTAATCCCACATTTCCTTCAGATATCATCTCGTTAAGAGGCAAACCATAACCTTTGTAACCCATTGCTATCTTTGCAACTAGTCTCAAATGACTTGTAACCAGTTTTTCTGCAGATTTTATGTTTCCAGTTGATTGCCAATTTTTAGCTAACATATATTCCTCTTCAGCTGCAAGCATTGGAAACTTCTTTATTTGAGCAAGATATGCAGCTAATCCACCTTCATTAGAAAGTGCAGGTAAATTGTAAGTATTTTTATTCATACGAATTATTTATTTAATAAATAAATAAATTTTTACAATGATTTTATTACTTGATTTTCCTTAGTTTTTTTAAAATCTGTTCTAAATCTAACGGTAATTTTGATTTAAATTCAAGTCTTGCATTACTTTTTGGATGATTAAAGCCAATAGTTTTTGCATGTAAAAATTGTCTATTAAGAGCAATTATACTCTCTTCAAGCTCACTATTAATATTAACAAATTTCTTAAATTTTTTTTTGTATTTTTTGTCACCTAAAATATTATTACCTTTGTAAGACAAATGAACTCTTATTTGGTGTGTTCTTCCTGTTTCAAGTTTACATTCAATAAGACTAAATGTTGGAATTTTCTCATTCTCAAATATTTCTAAAGTTTTATAATTTGTTACAGCGCTTTTGCCTTTCTTGATTGATACTTCCATCATTTGTCTGTTTCTTGAACTTCGTTTAATAAACGTTTCAATTTTTCCATTTTGAGGTCTTATTTTACCCCAGACTAAAGCTTGATAAACTCTTGTAATAGAATGATCTGAAAATTGTTTTGATAAATTTTCGTGTGAAACATTATTTTTGGCGATAACTATTAATCCAGATGTATCTTTATCTATCCTATGAACAATTCCAGGTCTTAGCTCGTTTCCAATATTTGATAAATTTTTACTATCGTAGTTAATCAATGCATTTACAATTGTGTTGTTATAATTTCCTGGTCCAGGATGCATGGAAATTCCGGCTGATTTATTGATAACTATCAAATCTTTATCTTCGTAAACAATATCAAGAAGATATTTAAATGGTTCAAGAGTCTCTTTTTTTGGCTCTGAAATTTCGAAATAAATTTCATCATTCAATTTAATTTTTTTTGAGGGATCTTTAACAATAATATTATTAATTTTTAATTTATTTTCTAAAATTAAACTTTTTACTCTTGATCTACTTAACTTATTATCCTGACTGGATAATAAAATATCTATTCTTAAATTATTTTCTTTATTTTTAACTTTTATATTTATAATACTTTTCATATTGATATAAATATACAATATGCGCTTGTAGCTCAACTGGATAGAGCGCCAGATTTCGGCTCTGGAGGTTCAGGGTTCGACTCCTTGCGGGCGCACCATTATTCACCCATATTAATTAAAGTCCCCTTATTTTTTGCTGCATTGAATGAATAATAAAACAAAGCAATTGAAAGAGAAAAATAAAAAGCGTTCCAAATAAATGCATAGTAAACATTTTCAATATTAACTGTTTGATTAATTAAAATATTTCTAGCTTCCTCAAATATATAAACTAATGGAAGCACATAAGCAATTTTTTGAAATATTTCTGGAAGAGTCTCTATTGGGTAATAAATACACCCAAAGGGTGCGAGTAAAAACATTGTTGACCATGCTATATTTTCAAATGATGGACCAAATCTAAGCAAACCAGAAGAAACTAAAATACCAAGTGTAATTCCAAAAATATAAAGACTTAAAAAAAGAAAAAATAAAAATATTCCTAAATCTAAAATTGAAATTCCAAACAACGGGGAAGTTAGCAAGATGGCTGGAACCAAGCCAATTAAAGATCTAATTAATGCAGTTATAACAAGTGAAGTTAAAATCTCTCCAATTCTCATTGGTGCTATGAAAAGATTAGTGAAATTTCTACTCCAAATTTCTTCTAAAAAAAGCATATTGAAGCCAATACTTGTTCTAAACAAAAAATCATAAAGTATCGCACAGGTAAGGATTACTCCAACTGCATTACTGTAATAAGTTGTATGTGTAGCAAAAAAATTAGATATAAATCCCCATAATGTAATTTGAATAGATGGCCAGTAAACTAGATCTAATATTCTAGGAAATGATCTAGTGATTAGATAAAAATGCCTTAAAAATAAACCATATATTCTAGTAAAACTCACTTTTACTCCTTGATAGTTTTAAAAAAACTTCCTCTAAATTTGTTCTTCCATGTTTTGCAATTAAATCTTCAGGCTTGCCTTGGTCTATTATTTCTCCATTTTTCATCATTAATACAGACTTACATAAACGTGTGACTTCATTCATATTATGGGAAGCTAAAAGTATCGAAATTTTTTTTTCTTTTTTATAATCTTCTAAAAATGTTCTTACAAAATCTCCTACTTCTGGGTCTAAAGAAGCTGTAGGTTCGTCAAGTAGCAGAACTTTTGGTTCATTAACTAGGGCCTTGGCTAAACTTACTCTATTTTTTTGACCTGACGAAAGTTCCCCGGTAATACTGTTTAATAACCCACCTATTCTTAGCTTTTCCGACAAATATTCTATTCGTTCCTCTATATTTTGAACTTTATAGAGTTTAGAGTATACATATAAATTTTGTTTAACAGTAAGTTTTTTGGGAAGTTCAATATATGGGGATATAAAATTAATCATTTCAAGAATTTGAATTCTATTTTCTTCAAGTCTAAGATTATTGATGAATATTTGACCACTTGTAGGTTTAAGCAAGCCTAGCAACATTCCAATAGTTGTTGTTTTTCCAGATCCATTAGGACCAAGCAAACCTAAAATTTCATTTTCCTCAACACTAAATGATATTCCTTTTACAGCTTCTTTTTTACCATAATTTTTCTTTATGTTTTGAACTTTAATTAAATTTTTCATTTTTTTGATGCTCTTAAAATTCTATCATTAATAGCTTCACCGATATTAATATTTGGTATTTTTTCAATAGCAATTTTTTTGTACCCATTTTTTTTTATAATTCTTAACGTTTTATATAAATTTTTTGCAGCCTCTTTTAAATTGCTTGTCTTGCTTATATAAAAATAGTTTTTGTCTAATTTTTTTCTTTTTTTTATTAATATATATGCTTCATTTTGATAATTTTTTTTGGCATTTAGTCTCACTGGTATTCCAGGTGAATAATGCAATTTACTAGTACCAGGAACTTTTATTTTAATCTTTTTTTTATTCTTATTTACTACAGGATTAATTAATTTATAGATTAATTTACTATTTATTCCCCCTAATCTTAAGATATGGGGTTTTCCAATAAGATTTATAATCGTTGATTCCAAACCTATTTTTGAATATCCGCCATCTAAGACAAACTTTAATTTAGGACCAAATTCATCAACCACATCCTGTTTTGAAACAGGACTTATACTTGTTGAAATGTTTGCACTAGGTGCTGCAAGTGGGTAATTAATTTTTTTTAATAGTTTTCTAGTTAAAGGATGGCCTGGAAATCTTACAGCAACTGAATTTGAATTATTTGTAATGATTTTTGAAACCCTACTTTCCTTTTTTAATTTTAAAACAAATGTTATCGGTCCTGGGCAAAATTTTTTATAAAGTTTAATAAATGTATTATCAAATTCACAATCTTTTTTTAAGTTATTAATGTTATAATAGTGGACAATTAAAGGATTACCTCTAGGCCTTTTTTTTAATTTATATACTCTAGAAACTGCCCTATCCGAATACGCATTTCCTGCCAGTCCATAGACTGTCTCGGTAGGGATCGCTATACATTCGTTATTATTTAAGTATTTTATTGCTTTTTTAATATTTGAATCATTCTTTTTCATATAATATTACCAACTAATATATGAATGAAAAAAATTTGCCAGATGATATTACCTCAAAATCTTTAAATGAGCTTACTGATTTAGCAGACGAAATTACTAAAAATTTAGAACATGAAAATAATCTAGAAAATAAATCTGAAGATTACACAAATTTATTAAAAATTAACAGATTGATTGAAAAAAAATTTCAAAAGAATTTTAAAGAAATATTGGATAAAACAAATTTTAAAATTAAAGATATAAAATCAAATAAAAATGCAAAAAAAGTTAAATAAAATAGTTAACAGAACTAACAACTATCTTTATAAATATTTTTCCAAACAAAAAAAAACCGAGCTTATTAAACCGATGCTTTATGGACTTTTACCTGGAGGTAAAAAAGTAAGATCAAAAATACTCTTTGATATTGGGTCTATATTTATGGTAGACAAAAAACAAATTTTGCAAGTTGCAGCAGCAGTTGAGTGTATTCATGCTTATTCACTAATACATGATGATTTGCCATGTATGGATAATGACAATTTGAGAAGAGGAAAATTGACGACACATAAAAAATTTAGCGAGTCAACAGCAATTCTTGCTGGAAATTCTTTACTTACTATTGCTTTTCAAATTCTAAGTGAAAAAAGATTAAATTTAAATGAACAAAAAAAAATAAAACTAATAAACTTACTTTCCGAGAGTTCAGGACATACAGGAATTGCTGGGGGGCAGTTTTTAGACTTAAGTTATGAAAAAATTAAAAAAACTAAAAAACAAATTATTGATATGCAAATTAAAAAAACTGGAAAGTTATTTAGTTTTTGTTGTGTTGCTCCTATTATAATGTCTGGTAAAACAAAATATCTGAATAAGTTTAATAAAATAGGTAACGAAATTGGATTATTATTTCAAATTGCTGATGATTTGATAGATTTAAGAGGCAAAACATCTAGTGCAGGAAAAAAAACCAAAAAAGATTTAAAAATGGGAAAAGCTACTTTAATAAGTTTACTAGGCACTAATAATACTATTAAATATGCAGATAACCTAAAATTAAAAATATTTAAAAATTTAAAAATTTTTGGCAAAAAAGGCGACGATTTTAGAGAAACAATAAATTATATTTTGAATAGAACAAAGTGAGCAAAAATTATAAATTCCTAAATAATATTAATTTTCCAGATGATGTGAGAAAACTATCACAATCAGACATTAAGATTTTGGCAGATGAGGTTCGACAAGAATTAATTGACGTTGTTTCTGAAACAGGAGGGCATTTAGGTGCTGGACTAGGAGTTGTAGAATTGACTGTTGTCTTACACTATATATTCAACACTCCTCATGATAAATTAATTTGGGATGTGGGGCATCAAACTTATCCACATAAAATATTAACTGGTAGAAAAAAACAAATAAGAACTCTTAGAAAAGGTGAGGGATTATCAGGTTTTACAAAAAGATCAGAAAGTGAGTATGATCCATTTGGTGCCGCACATAGTTCAACTTCTATCTCTTCAGCATTAGGAATTGCAGTAGCCAATAAGTTGTCAAATAAATCAGGAAATGTAATTGCAGTAATAGGTGATGGGGCGATAAGTGCTGG
>CABZCA010000019.1 GCA_902524115.1 uncultured Pelagibacteraceae bacterium
AAATCTAATACTATTATTACTCATAAGAAACTTAAACATTTGGTACCACGTAATATTAATATTATTGAAGTACAAAATGTTCTTCTTTCAGTCGCTAAAGTCACATCAATGTTTTATCCAGATGCACTAGATGATGTGTTTGATAATAATGTTTCTATTATAAATAAAAAAAAATTTATAAAACTAAAAATTGGTCAAAACATACTTGTAGGAAAAAATGTTAAGATCGGTAAAAGCTGCGAAATTGGTCATAATACAATAATTGAAAGCAATGTAGTGATTGGAGATAACTGTAGAATTGGTAGTAATGTTGTAATTAAAAACTCTATAATTGGAAATAATACCAATATTCTCGATGGTTCTATAGTTGGCAAAAAGGGATTTGGTTTTTTCCCTGGCAAAATAAATTTGAGGTATCCTCACATAGGCGCTGTGATAATTGGTAATTATGTTGAAATTGGATGTAATAATACAATAGATAGAGGCTCCTTATCCAATACAATAATTGGAGATGGCACTTTTTTAGATAATCAGGTACATATCGCTCACAATGTAAATATTGGGAAAAATTGCATTATAACTGGTCAAGTTGGATTTGCCGGTAGTTCATCAATAGGGAATCGTGTAATGGTCGGTGGTCAAGCAGGAATTTCAGGACATATAAATATTGGGGACAATGTGCAAATTGGAGGTGGTAGTGGTGTGATTAAAGATATACCATCAAATTCGAAAGTAATGGGGTACCCAGCAAAAAATTTAAGAAATTTTTTAAAAGAAACCAAGATAAATGAATAACTTAAATAAAGATCAAATAAAAGATTTGTTGCCACATCGAGAACCAATGCTGCTTATTGACGAGTTAAGGGATATTAAAAAACTTTTTTCAGCTACTGCAATTGTAAATGTAAAAAAAGATAGTTTTTTTGTTAAAGGTCATTTTCCAGGAGAGCCTGTTATGCCAGGCGTATTAATTGTTGAAGCATTTGGACAGGCTGCTGCAGCTTTAACAGCAAATGGGTTAGACAAAGCTACTTATGATAATAAATTAGTTTTTTTGATGACAATTGAAAAAGCAAAATTTAGAAACCCAGTTATACCTGACTGTGTTTTAGAGCTAAATATTGAAGCTATTAGATCGCATGGAAGAGTATGGAAATATAAGGGGGCAGCCTATGTTGGCGATAAAAAAATGGCAGACGCACAATGGTCAGCAACAATTGTAGATAGAAAGTAATAATCAGTAGTAATAGTTGATAAGTATTAAATATTAAATTTGTTATTTATTATCTGTGATCCACAAAACAGCAATAGTTAATTCAAAAGCAAAAATTTCAGATAATGTAGACATAGGTCCTTATTGCATTATAGGTCCAGAGGTTGAAATAGAAACTAACTCAGTTTTACATTCTCATGTAAATGTCGCTGGTAATACAAAAATAGGAAAGAATAACCAAATATATCCTTTTTCATCTATCGGAACACCTCCTCAAGATTTAAAATATAAAGGTGAAAAAAATTCTTTAGTTATTGGAGATAACAATAAATTTAGAGAGTATGTAAATATAAATCCTGGAACAGAACAGGGTGGTGGGGTTACCAGAATAGGTGATAATAATTTATTTATGGTTTATTGTCATGTTGCACACGATTGTTTGATATCTAATAATATAATATTGGCTAATAATGTTCAAGTCGGCGGACACGTAACCATTCAAAATAATGCAATAGTTGGTGGTAGTTGTGCGATACATCAATTTTCTAGAATTGGTGAGTCTGCGATGATAGGAGGAATGACAGGTGTTTTGAGCGATATAATTCCATTTGGATTATCAATGGGTAATAGAAATTATTTAATGGGTTTAAATCTTATTGGATTAAGAAGATCAAAGGTTTCAAATGAAAATATTAAAAAAATGCAATTAGCCTTTGAAATAATATTTAAAACGTCAAGTTTTAGAGAAAATATAGAACAACTTAATAATGATCTTAAAAACAACGAATTTGTAAAAAAAATAATTAATTTTATAAATTCAGATAAAAAAAGACCAATATCACTTCCGTCTAGCAAATAATGATTGGACTTTTTTTAGGAGAAAAAGATTTACCAAATGAAATTATTAAAAAAATAGAAAAAAAAAAGATAAAATATTTCATTATAGATCTTACAAAAAATAACAAATTTAAAAAAAATAAGAATAGTTTTTTTATTAACATAGGTAAATTCGGTGAGATTCTAAAACTTATTAAATCAAAAAAATGTAATAAAGTTATATTTGCTGGAAATATAGATAAACCTAAAATATCAAAGCTAAAATTAGACTTGAGGGGACTGTTTTATATTCCGAGAATAGTCAAAGCATCAAAAAAAGGTGATGCAGCAATATTAAAAGTTCTAATAAAAATTTTGTCTGAAAATAAAATTAAAGTTATTAAATTGAATACCTTCAATCCAGAATTAACTTTAAAGAAAGGTATTTATACAAAAATTAAACCAACTTTTATGGAAAGAGAGGAAATAGTTACAGGAATTAAAATATTAAAAAAAATAAATTCATTCAATCATACACAAGCAGTAATTATAAGAGACAATAAGGTTATTTCTAAAGAAACAAGAAAAGGTACAAAAGAGATGATAAAATCAATATCAAAATCCAAAATAAAAAAAGGTATTTTAATAAAACTACCTAAAGCAAATCAAGATTTAAGGGTAGACCTACCTACAATAGGAATTGATACATTTAAAGATTGTAACAAAGTCGGAGTCAAGGGAATTGTTGTTCAATCAAATCAAAATATTATATTAAATAAAGAGGTCTGTATTAAATATGCAAATCAAAATAAACTTTTTCTCATTACTATATGAAAAAAATTTTTGTCCTTACAGGTGAACCTTCTGGGGATAAGTTAGCGTCAGAAGTAATATCGAAAATAAAAACAAAAAAGACAGATTTAGAATTTTTAAGTGTTGGTGGAAGTAACTTAGAAAAATTAGGTATAAAGTCAATCTATGAACAAAAAGAGATAACTTTTATAGCTTTTACCGATATATTGTTAAATTTTTTTAAAATCAAACGTAAAATAAAAGATACTGTTAATGAAGTTTTGAAATTTAACCCAGATATTTTATTTAGTGTTGATAGTCCAGATTTTACACTAAGAGTAGCAAAATTAGTAAAAGAAAAAAATCCAAAAATAAAAATAATTCATTTTATTGCTCCTAAGGTTTGGGCATGGAGAGAGGGTAGAGTTAAGAAAATGAAACAATTTTTAGATCACATTTTATTACTTTTTAAGTTTGAAAAAGAATATTTTGACAAAGAAAAACTAACCAGCACATTTGTGGGTCACCCTTTGTTGGATAAAAAAATTAATGAAAGTATCCAAATAGATCAATTTTTAGATAAAAAAAAAATCATATCAATTTTTCCTGGAAGTAGAACTTCAGAGATTATCCATCATATGCCAATTCTAATTAATTTTATTAAAAAAATGAATATCAAGGACCCTAATTATAATTTCATATTCCATGCAACTGATAAAAATAAAGAACTTATATCAAGTTATGTTTTAAATGAATCTATACAAAATCTAGAAATCATTAATGATGATAAAATTAAAACTGCAGTTTTAAAAAAATCAACTTTCGCTGTAGTAAAATCTGGAACTGTTTCGTTAGAAGTATGTAAAATGAATGTTCCATCAATAATTATTTATAAGATGAATTTTATTAATTTTTATTTAGCAAAATTTTTACTAAATATAAAATTTGTTAATATGATTAATATTATCAATAATAGAGAAATTATTCCAGAGTTGATACAATCAGAATGTAACCCTGATGAAATATTTAAAAGTGTTTACTATTTTTTAAAAAAACCAGATTTAATTGCAAAACAAAAAAAAGAAATTCAAAAAACTCTTGAAACTTTAACTTCTCCTAGCTCTTCATCTGAGGAAGCATCAAACATTATTTTATCCTATATTTCCTAATCTTTTTATTACCTCATTTTTTCCAAGAGATAATATTATATCATATATCCCTGGACCAAATTTAGATCCAGTTAAGATTATTCGTAATGGCTGCCCAACACCTTTAAAATTTGTATTATTTAATTTTATTAAACCATTTACGATTTGTTCTAAATTTTCTCTATTAAAAACTTCTGTTTCTGAAATTTTTTCTTTAAATAAATGTATTATTTTTTTTGCTTCATCGTTTATCAGTTTTTTATCATTGTCATTAAAAATAACTTTATCATTTAATATGTATTTAGAATTATTGAATATATCTTCAAGTGTTTTTGCTTTATTTTTTAAAAATGTTAAGGAGTTCTTTATTGTATTTTCTTTTCCTTCTTTAATTTTATCTTTATAAATCTCACAATATTCTTTTAACTTATTGTACAAAATTTCTTCTTCACTATTTTTAATGTAATATTCATTCATAGAAAGAATTCTACTCATATCAAGTTTTGAAGGAGATTTACCTATTCCCTCTAGGTTAAAAAGTTCTATACTTTCATCTAAGTTAAAAATTTCCTTATCTTTATAGGACCATCCTAACCTTAGAAGATAATTTCTAAGTGACTCAGGTAGAATTCCAATTTTTGAGTAATCTTCTAATGTTGAGGCATTGTCTCTTTTTGATAGCTTTTTACCATCTATTGTATGAATAAGAGGTATATGAGCAAATTGTGGAATTTCCCATCCTAGCGCCTCATATATCTGTATTTGTTTAAAAGTATTAATTTTATGATCATCTCCTCTAATAATATGAGTCATTTCCATATTATGGTCATCAACTGATGCAGATAAATTATATGTCGGTGTTTCGTCATTTCTTAAAATAATAAAATCCTCAATAGTATTATTTACAATCTCCACGTCTCCTTGAACTAAGTCTTTTAGCGTAGAAGTACCCTCTACTTTACTTTTAAATCTTATAACCGGTTTTATATCCTTTGGGGCTTGATCTTCAGCAATATCTCGCCATTTTCGATTATACACATAAGGAATTTTTTTTTGTTTAGCTCTTTTCTTTTGTTCTTCTATTTCCTCTGTACTACAATAGCATTTATATGCATTTCCATTTTCTAATAACCTTTTTGCAATAGTTACGTGTTCACCAATCATTTTTGATTGGATATACTCTTCACCTTCATGTTCAATTCCCATCCATTTTAAAGAGTTAATTATTTGAATTTTGTGTTCTTCCTTAGATCTTTCTTTATCAGTATCTTCTATCCTTAAATAAAATTTACCTGATTTATTTTTTGAGTATAACCAATTAAATAGAGCTGTTCTTACCCCACCAATGTGAAGAGGACCGGTAGGAGAAGGAGCAAATCTAGTTGCTACTTTTTTCATGGAATTTATTTAGACTATTTTATTGAAAGTTTCTATATAAAGATACAAGAATTCCTTGAACTTTCACTCTATCTGGGCCAAATATTTTTGTTTCGTAATTTTTATTTGCACTTTCTAATGCAACAGTCTTACCTTTCCTTCTAATTCTTTTCAACATAGCCTCATGATCATCAATTAAAGCTACTACGATTTTTCCATTATCTGCAGTATCTGCTTTTTTAACAATAACAGTATCACCATCATTAATACCAGCTTCAATCATAGAATCTCCTTGAACCTTTAAACCAAAAAATTCTCCATCTTTTTCAATGTTTGATGGTAGTGGAATTCTTGAAACTTCATTCTGAATAGCTTCAATTGGAGTTCCTGCAGCGATATTTCCTAGCACAGGTATTTCTGCATCATTAGAATTGTTAAAATTTTCCTCATCTAATCCTCCCTTAATAACGCTTGGAGAAAAACTATTATAAATATCGTTTGCAGATGCTGTTTCAGGTAACTTAATTACTTCTAATGCTCTAGCCTTGTGGGCTAATCTTTTAATAAAGCCTCTTTCCTCTAATGCACTGATAAGTCTGTGAATTCCAGATTTTGATTTTAGATTTAATGATTCCTTCATTTCCTCATATGAGGGAGACACACCTGTAGATCTCAACTTTTTGTTGATAAAGAGAAGTAGGTTTTTTTGTTTTTTAGTTAACATAGAACAAATTAAGTACATCGATGTTCTATAAAAGTTCCTTGATTTATACAATAGCTAAAAAGCTATAAAAATTGAGGAAAATTTCTATAAAAGAGAAAAAATATTATTATTTTTCAAATCTTTTAAAAGTGATTCACCAATTAAAAAACAGCTGATAGAAGTCCTGTTTTTTATGTCAAGCAATTCATCTTTTGTTTTTAGACCACTCTCAGAAATTAGAGGTGAAGAGTGGTTTGATACAACATTATATATATCATAAGTTGTATTTATTTCAGTTTTAAGAGTTTTAAGGTTTCGGTTATTTATTCCAATTAAAGCTTCAGGATATTTTGCTGATTTTTTTGCCTCCTCAACAGTATGAACTTCAACAATTACACTCATATTATGTCTTAAAGCTTCCTCGTATATTTCATCTGCAGTTTTTTCAGAAATACCGGCTAATATAATCAGAACTGCATCAGCGCCATAACTTTTTGCCAAAGGCACTTGAAATTTATCAACAAAAAAATCTTTACAAAGAATAGGTAATTCAATTTTTTTTTTAATTTCAGAAATATGAGATAAATTTCCTAAAAAAAAGTCTTCCTCAGTTAATACAGACAAACAAGTAACGTTCTTAGAGTTATATATATTTGCAATTTTTACTGGGTCGTAATCATCCATCAAAATACCTGCAGATGGACTAGCTTTTTTTATTTCAGCAATTACGGATATCTTATTTTCTAAGTTATTGGTTTGTATTTTTTTCTTAAAATCAAAAAAAAAATCTTTTTCATTAATTGATTCTATCAAGCTCATAATATCAATTTCACGTTTTAATTTTTCAATTTTAATCTTTTTTTGATCAATTATTTTTTGAAGAATATTTTCAGACATTCTGTATATTTTTTACATATTTGAATGCAGCTCCAGACAAAATAAAACCTCTGGTATAATTATAAGCAATTTTAAAATCATCATATTTTTCAGAAACTATTAATCCTGCTGCAGCATTTAGACATACTGCTTTTGAAAAATCATTATCGTTCCCTTGAAAAATATTTAATATTTTATCAGAATTAAATTTAGCATCATCTCCTACTAAATTTTCAAATTTATCGGCATTAACATTTAACTCATTTGGATCAATTATAAACTCAGATATTTCATTATTTTTCAGTTGCACAACATTAGTTTTAGCGTAAGGTGATATTTCATCTAGACCATCCTCACTATTTACAATCCATGCAAATTTTAAATTTAGATTTTTTTGTGCATTTGCAAAAACTTTTAGAAGCTTATTATCAAAAACACCAATTACCTGCCTTTCAACAAGAGCCGGGCTGCTTAATGGACCTATCATATTAAAAATAGTTCTTTTTCCTATTTTTTTTCTTGTTGGACCAACATATTTCATTGCTGAGTGATAATTTGGAGCGTACATGAAGCCAAAATTGTTATTTTTAATTTGCTCTTCGATTTGATTTGGCTCTAAGTTAATATTTATATTTAAGGCTTCAAGAACGTCAGCAGACCCACATTTTGAGGAAACTGCTTTATTTCCATGCTTTGCAACTTTTACACCCATGCTTGCTAACAACAGCGCTGATGCTGTTGAAATATTTAGAGTATCTTTTCCATCTCCACCAGTACCACAAGTATCAATACAATTTTCAGCTTTTACTCTTTTTGACTTATCTCTTAATACATATACACCTCCAGCTATTTCATCTGAAACCTCACCTTTATCTGACAATAAAGTTAAAAAATCATAAATTTGTTGATCACTGGCCTTACCATTCATTAAAATCTCAAATGCAATTTTACTTTCATTAAAATTTAAATTATTTTTGTTTTTGAGCTTTTCTAAAAATTGATCCATTTTTACTCCTTCACAAAGTTCTCTAAAATTTTTAAACCATATTTTGTTTTGATACTTTCAGGATGAAATTGAACTCCATGAATTTTGTATTTCTTATGCATAACACCCATAATTGTCCCATCTGAAGTACTAGATGTAATTTTTAAATCTTTAGATAAAGATTTTCTATCAATTACTAAACTATGATATCTAGTAGCTGAGAAAATTTTTGGTAAATTATTTAAAATACCAATTTTCTTATTTATAATATTACTTGTTTTTCCATGCACAAGTTCTTTAGCTTGAATTATTTTAGAACCAAATATTTGACCAATAATTTGATGACCTAAACAAACACCAAGTATTGGTATTTTTTTATACAAATTTTTTACTATCTTTAAACAATTTCCAGATTGATTAGGATTTCCAGGACCTGGGGATATTACAATTTTATTATACCCTTTCTTTAAGATATAATGATGATCTACTTTATCATTTCTTAAAACATCTACTTTAGAAAAGGATGAAAGATAGTGATATAAATTGAATGTAAAACTATCATAGTTATCAATTAAAATTATTTTCATCTTATTTATTCTAATGCCTTAATTAAAGCTTTTGCTTTATTAACTGTTTCATTAAATTCATTAATAGGTTTACTATCAGCAACAATTCCTGCGCCTGACTGTACGTAAAATTTTTTATTTTTTGAAATTGCTGTTCTAAGCGCAATGCAAGTATCAAAATCACCATTTGCAGAAAAATAACCAATACCACCAGCATAAACTTTTCTTCTAGTCGTTTCTAATTCATCTATAATCTCCATGGCTCTTATTTTAGGTGCACCTGATACTGTTCCAGCAGGAAAACCAGCTAATAATGTATCAAATTTACCGAATTTTTTATTAAATACACCTTCAACATTTGAGACTATGTGCATTACATGTGAATATCGCTCTATCTTAAAACTTTCGGTTACTTTAACAGAATTAATTTTAGAAACTTTTCCAGTATCATTTCTTCCAAGGTCAAGAAGCATTAAGTGTTCAGAAAGCTCTTTTTTATCTTTTAAAAGATCCATTTCATAAAATTTATCTTCTTTTTTATTTTTACCTCTAGGTCTTGTGCCTGCTATAGGTCTAATAGTTATCTTATTATCTCTAAGTCTCACAAGTATCTCAGGACTTGCGCCTATAATTTGGAAATCTTCAAAGTTAAAAAAATACATAAAAGGTGAAGGGTTAGTAATTCGTAATTTTTTATAAATATCTATCGGTTCCTTATTAAGATCAGTTTCGAACCTTTGACTAAGAACAACTTGAAAAATATCTCCTATTTTAATATAATTTTTAGCTTTTGTAACATTGCTAACGAATTTCTTTTTTGAGATATTTGATTTAACTTTTGGTTTAGAAATCATGGTTTTTGACTGATTTATTTTGTAACTATAGTTTGCTAAAAAAATCATTTCTTCTATTTCTTTTTGTATTTGATCATACTTAGCTTGATAATTTTTGATTTTTTCATCTAAAAAACAGTTAACTATAAAAAATAATTTTTTTTCTGCA
>CABZCA010000020.1 GCA_902524115.1 uncultured Pelagibacteraceae bacterium
GATAAAATTTATATTTACTTATTGATTGCAGCATCTTTCATTATTTCTTCTATAAGCTTTATAAAACTAATATTTTTATAACTCGCTATTTCAGGCACTAGAGAAAGTGAGGTCATACCTGGCTGAGTATTAAGTTCTAATAAATAAAATTTGTTTTTATAAAATCTAAAATCTGACCTAGATACACCTCTACATTTTAAAAGTCTATGTGCTTTCATTGCTATTGAATTGATTTTATTAAAATTTCTTAAACTTAAGTTAACAGGAATTATATGCTCAGTTTTTGCACTAGTACTATACTTAGCTGTATAATCATAAAATTTCCTTTTAGGTTTTAACTCTATTATACCTAATTTTTTTTTACCTAAAATAGCAGCTTGAATTTCTCTTCCAGGTATATATTTCTCAATTAAAATATCTTTAAATTTTTCTAATTTCATTAAACAGCTAATAAAATTTTTTTTTTTGTTACAAATATATACACCAACGCTAGAGCCCTCATTAATAGGTTTTAAAACTACAGGAAATTGTAAATTTTTATCAATTCTTTTAACGATATTTTTAGTATTAATATTATTTTTAAAAGAAAACTTAATATATGGAGGTGTTAGAATATTATTTTTAATAAATATTTTTTTTGATAATTCCTTATCAATTGCTAGAGATGATGATAGAACGCCAGAGTGTGAATACTTTACCTTTTCAGACTCTAGTACAGACTGAATATAACCATCCTCTCCATACCTTCCATGCAAAAGGTTTAAAACCAATTTTGGCTTAAATTTTCTTAATTTTTTGACAAAACTTCCATCTGGTTCAATTAATAAAAGCTTATATTTTTTAATTTTTTTTAATTCATGGATTACACTTTTGGCAGTTATTAAGCTGATCTCTCTTTCATTAGAATATCCCCCGGCCAATATTAAAATTTTATCCATTATTCAACCACTACAATTTCTAATTCTAATTTTACACCTGTTTGGTCTTTTACTTTTTTTTTAACAAAACTAATTAAAGACTTCATGTCTGCAGATTTTGCATTTTTTTTATTAACAAAAAAATTGGCATGCTTCTTGGAAATAGCCGCATCCCCATAACTTACTTCATTAAGAACACTTGATCTAATTAATTCCCAAACCTTTTTGTCTGTTTGATTAACGGGATTTTTAAATGTACTGCCACTTGTTTTAATTTTGGTTGGTTGAGCTGCATTTTTAATTATATTTAGTTCATTCATATAATTACTTATTTCTTCACTATTTTTTTCTTTACCTTTAAATGTTGCGCTTAAAAATATTAAATCTTTTGGTAATTCTATTGACCTATAATTAAAAACAATTTTATTTGTAGGTATACTTCTTACTACACCTTTAAAATCAACTAATTGAATAGAAATAAGAATATCTTTAAATTCTTTTTTAAAACATCCAGAATTCATTCTAATACCTCCTCCTATGGAACCTGGAATACATGACATAAACTCTAATCCAGAAATATTATTATTCTTTGCAAATTCTGAAGTTTTTTTTTGTGTAGCTGCGGTTCCAGCAATAATTGTTTCATTATCTAGCAGAGAAATATTTGAGAAACTTTTGCCTAACTTAATTACTGTGCCTTGGTATGTATTGTCATCAAATAGTACATTTGACCCATTCCCTAAAATAAATATTTTACCTCTTGATGCATAAAGTTTTAGATAATCTCTTAATCCCTGAAGAGAGTTTGGTTTAAAAAAAATTTTGGTTTTTCCTCCAATATTAAACCAATTAAGATTTTTAATACTCTGATCGAAAAAAATATCTCCATCTATTATTAATTTTGATTTTTTAATATCCTCAATTTCCATTAAAATATATTTTTCAAATTTTTCATCCAGTTAGATATGGATCCTGCACCCATACCTATATAGATTTTTTCACCAAACACGTTCTGCTTTATAAACCTTCGTAATTGTAATTCATTATCAACTAGTATTAGCTTAACATTTGAATTTTTTATTATTAATTTTGCAAAGGAATCATATGTGAAATTAAGTCTTAATTTTTCATTTGCAGTGTAAATAGGACACAATAAAACTATGTCTGCCATTTTAAAACATTTTGAAAATTCTTTTTTCAAGTTTATTACTCTTGAAATTCTGTGAGGTTGAAAAACACATACAACTTCTTTATTTTTGTAGATATTTTTAACACCAGTCAAAACTGAACTTATTTCTGTTGGATGATGGGCATAATCATCGTAAAAACTTATGTTATTATGATTGAATAAATGAGAAAACCTTCTCTCAACTCCTTTAAAATTGTATAATCCAAGTTTAATATATTTTTCAGGCAATCCAATTGTAAATGCTAAAGAAACAGCTGCAGTTGCGTTTTGAATATTATGCATTCCAATCATTGGAATCTTAATTCCTTTTATTATTTTTTTTTTACTTGGAATATTAATCTTAATATCAAAGTTAGAAAAATTGGTAGTTTGATTTATATTTATTATTTGAAAATTTGAATTTTTATTTTCACCATATGTATAAAAATTTCTGTTTTTTGATTTTTTTAGAACCTTTTTAAGATTTTGATCATCATTACATATAAAACCTTTACCTACTGATGGTATTTTTTCAATAAATTTTAGAAAACTTTTTCTAAGATTATTTATATTTTTATAAAAATCTAAATGTTCTGAGTCTAGATTAGTAGCTATAGAATAAGTAAAAGGAATTTTTAAAAAACTACCATCTGACTCATCAGATTCAGTTATACACCAGTTACTTTTACCCAATTTCGCTGAATTACCAAATGAATTTAATACACCACCGTTAATTATAGTTGGATCTAATTTTCCTGCAGTGAAGATACTTGATACTAATGATGTTGTTGTAGTTTTTCCGTGTGAACCAGTTACGACAACATTTCTCATAAAAGATACTATATGACCTAACATATCTCCTCTTGTATAAACTGGTAAATTTTTTCTGATAGCTTCAACTAATTCTGGGTTATTTTTTTTTATTGCTGAAGAAATAACAAGGATAGTTATTTTTTTAATGTTCACTTTTTTATGATTTAAAAATACTTTTATTTTTTTTTCATTTAATCTTTCAATATTTCGGTTATCTGCAATATCACTACCTTGAACTTTGTAACCTAATCCATTCATAATCAACGCTAGACCGCTCATGCCTATTCCACCGATACCGACAAAGTGAATAAGTTCATTTTTTCCCAAATCAATTTTCATTAATAAGCTCAATTAGTTTAGATTTATTTTTTTCCCAGGTATTTTCTTTATTTAGTTGAATTAAATTTTTTTTTTTTAAAATATATTCATTTTGATCTTCAAATATTTTTATCATCAAGTCTTGAAAACTTTTTTCATCTATATCTTTTTGCATAATTAACCAACATGATTTTTTTTGTTTATAAAATTCTGCATTGTAATATTGATGATCATCTTTAGCATACGGAAATGGAATTGCCACAAAAGGAATATTTAAATAACCTAATTCTGAAATTGTAGATGCGCCAGACCTTGTAATAGCTAGATCATAATTAACCGCTTTAATTAGTAGTCTATCATCAAAGTCAAATAATTCGTGTTCTATGTGATTTTTTTGATAGAACTCTTTGATATTATCTTTTGAATTGAGATTAATTACTTGTTGTAAAACTTGGATTTTGTATTTTTTTGAGAGTTTTATAATATTTTTAGTAATAAATTCATCGAAGAACTTTGCGCCCTGACTTCCTCCAATAATTAATATTTTTTTTTTTTCTGCAATCGTAGTTTTCTGGTTTTTTTGATATTTATAGATTTCTTTTCTAAGTAATGGCTTGATCAAATAAATCTTATTTAAGTATTTTCTAGAAATACCCTTTAAATTTTTATCATAACAAATAATTTTTTTTGCAAAACTGAGTATTAATTTATTAGCTCTTCCTAAAACAGAATTTGGTTCAAAAATATAAATTTTTATATTTAATAAATTTGATGCTAGACATAAAGGTAGTGACATGTATCCACCAGTACTAATTAGTATATTGAAATTATTTGATTTTAAGTATTTATAAGATTTAATTATCGAGACACACAATTTTATTAAATTGTACGGAAGTAATAATAAATTTGAGAATAAATTTGGCACATCTATTAATGAATAATTATAATTCTCATTGTTAATATATTTTGATCCTCTTAAATCTGTTGATATTTGTACTTCATAGTCATCCTTTAAGGCATCAAATATACTTAATGATGGAGTCACATGTCCACCTGAACCACCTGTTGTAATAAGAATTTTTTTCATCAGTTTAATCTAATTTTCTTTTTGTTAAATTTAAAATTAATCCTGATAAAATTGCTGTACCAACTATAGATGACCCGCCATAACTCAGAAAGGGTAAAGTCATCCCTGTAGTTGGAAGTATTCTTATATTAACACCAATGTGAATAAAAGTTTGTAGCAAAATTAAAGAAATACATCCACTTAAAATAAGTTTTGACAAGTCTTCGTTTACTAAATTAATTTTTCGGATTACTCTATAAGAAAAGATTAGATATAAAAATATTATTGCAATGACTATTATTGCACCGAACTCTTCAGATATCACTGAAACTATATAATCTGTATGTGCTTCAGGGACCCTTGAATTCAGAGTACCCTCTCCAATACCTTTTCCAAAAAAACCACCATTTATAATTGCATCACTTGCTTTTTCAGCTTGATAATTGTTCTTAGAAGTTGAGTCTAAAAAAGCTAAGAGCCTAATTTTTATATATTCAAACCTTGGAATAAATATAACTAAATAACTTACAATTGAACCAACAATGAAAAAAAATATAAAAAAAATAAAAATGTTCATACCTGATATAAATATTAAGGCTAACCAAACCATTGATATCAGAATAGTTTGTCCAATATCAGGTTGATAAATAAGCAACATTAGTATCGGAAGTGTAAATAAAGTACTTAAGAAGTATTTAAAATATAATCTTCTATTTTGGATATTTAACATTAATGATAATGATACAATAAAAAAGGGTTTAACTATCTCAACAGGCTGAAATCTAGGTAAAAATAACAAATCTATCCACCTTTTTGAGCCTTTTACCTCAATCCCTAGAAAAGGAACTAACAGCAAACTTAGAAACGCAACTAAAAATAAAATCAATGAAAGTTTTGATAAAATTTTTTGATTCAAAAATGAGAATATAATTAAAATCCCTATTGCTAAACTTATGTAAGCAGAATGTTTTAAAAAAAAATAATATGATTTTGTATCTAATTTATCTGAGGCTATGAGAGAAGTAGAGACTAATGAAAAGAAGAGACCTAATAAAAATAAACCTAAAATTAAGAATAACAAAAATTTATCTATATTTTTCCACCAATCATAAAAGTTATCTAAATATTTATTCATGTTTTAATTTTTTGAGCATTATTTTTATAATATTATTAAAAAATTTTCCCCTTTCTTCAAAGTTTTTAAATTGATCAAAAGAGGCAGCGCATGGGCTAAAAAGAATTACTTTTTTAGTATTATCGTTTTTTATATACTTGATAAAATTTTTCAAAATCTTTTTAAGTGTTGATGAAGACTTATAAGAAATTCGATTTGAAAGTGAATCAATAAAAAAATTTTTATCTTTTCCATATATAAAAGCTCGTACATTTGGAATATATTTTTTTTTTAATATCAGTTTATCTCCCTTTTTAGCAAGTCCTCCTAATATCCAATAAATATTTTTATAACTTTCAAGTAACGGGACTGCTGATGAAAAACTTGTTGATTTTGAATCATTAATAATTAATAATTTTTTTGATCTATAAATTATTTGTTGTCTATAATCTAAACCCTTAAATTTGTTTGCAGTATCTATAACTGTTTTTAAATTAAGTTTTAATACCTTAGCAATACTAATAACAAAACTAAGATTTTTTTTGTTACTAGAATTATTAAAGTAAATATTGTCTATTTGTCTTAAGAATTTTTTATTTTTCAAATAATCAATTTTTATTATCTTTGATTTAATTTGGTTTATTCTTACTAATTCATTTAGAAAATTATTTTCATTTTCTATAAAGGTAAAGTCTTTGTTACTTTGTGATTTTACTATTTTAAATTTTGCTTCAGCGTATTTTTTGAAAGATCCGTGCCTTTCTAAATGATCTGGATTTAAATTAAGAATAATTGAATACTTAGACCTAAAGTATTTGCTATAGTCAAGTTGATAAGATGATGCCTCAATTACAAAAATCGTATTATTTTTTATTTTTTTTTCCATTAATATTGGATATCCAATATTACCTGTTAATCTTACGTCTTTTTTGCTGTTTTTAAGAACCTCGTAGAGCAGTTTCGAAGTAGTCGACTTACCATTTGTTCCCGTTATTGTGATTTTATTTATATTTGGATAGCTAATTGAGAATATATCAAGTTCTGTGATAATTTTAGATATATTTTTCCTTAAATAACGGGAAATTTTACATTTCTTAATATCTATCCCTGGACTTAAAACAATAAAATCAAAGTTTACAGAATATAATTTATGAATATTTATTAATTTTTTCTTAAACCTATAAGGAATATTTTTTTTTTTATCATCAAAAATTGTGCAGATATTATTTTTTTTCAAAAAATTATAACAAGCAGTACCGGACTTACCAAAACCATAAATTAAAATTTTTTTGTTTTTAAAATAAATTTGTTTTTCATTCATTATCTTAGCTTTAATGTTGCTAGACCTATCATTGCTAAGATAATTGAGATAATCCAAAATCTAATAACCACAGTAGATTCTGGCCAGCCTTTTTTTTCAAAGTGATGATGTATTGGCGCCATTTTAAATATTCTTTTGCCAGTGAGTTTGAATGATATCACTTGAGCAATTACTGAAACAGCTTCTAAGACAAAGAGCCCTCCCGTAATCGCAAGAACAATTTCATGTTTAGTTATAATGCCAACTGCCCCCAAAGACCCTCCTAATGCTAAGGAGCCTGTATCACCCATAAATATCTTAGCTGGTGGTGCATTAAACCATAAAAATCCTAAACAAGATCCTATTATTGCCCCACAAAAAATTGATGCTTCTCCTACTCCTTCAATATATGTAATTTGTAAATAACCTGAAAAAACTATATTTCCTGTTACATAACTAATAAAAGCAAAACATGCTGCAACTAAAATTACAGGTACTGTAGCTAAACCGTCTAGTCCATCAGTTAAGTTAACTGCATTGGATGATCCTACTATAACAAATAAATAGAATGGAATAAAAAACCACCCTAAATTAATTATTAAATTTTTAAAAAATGGAAAATATAGATTTTGAAGCTCGTTTGATCCACTATAAAAATAAAGTATCGAAATTCCACATAATCCTAAAATAATTTGAACTACGATCTTTTTTTTTGAACTTATACCATTTGAATTTTTTTTTTTTATTTTTTGATAGTCATCATAAGCTCCAAGCAACCCAAAGGAGCCTGTTATATAAAGCAAAAACCAATTGTAAGGATTCGAAAAATCACCCCATAAAACTACACCTGAAAAAATACCCAATAAAATCATTAGACCTCCCATGGTAGGTGTTCCTATTTTTTTAACTATGTGCTCACTAGGTCCATCTTCTCTAATTGGGTCATGAATTTGATGAGAAGAAAAATAATTAATAAGTGGGCCTCCAACTAAAAAAACTACTATCATCGATGTAAACATTGATAAGCCAGTTCTTACAGTTAAATATTTGAAAACATTAAGAAAACTAAAAATTTCAACTAGATTAGAAAATAGACTAAAAAGCATTAATTTTACCTACTTTTAAGCTTTGACATATTTTATTTAGTCCTGTGGAGTTAGAACCTTTAATCATAAGATAATCACCATTCTTAATATCATTAATCATAAAATTTAAGATATCTTTTTTTGAATTTAATATTTTTCCCCTTTTTTGTGGTTTAATTTTGTTAAATGTCTCAATAACCTCATTGCCGTAAACATAAACTTTATCAATTTTAGCAGCATTTATATACTGAGCAGCTTGTAAATGAAGTTTTTTAGAATATTTACCAAGTTCCAGCATGTCACCTAGTAAAATTAATTTTCTCCTAGATTTAGTATTTAAGCTACTTAATTTATTTACAGCAAATTGAAGGGATAAAGGGTTAGAATTATAACTTTCATCAATAAGATTAAATTTTTTTTTATTTAACTTAATTTTATTTAAATCTCCTCTTCCTTCAGGAAATTTATAATCATTAAAGAAAAATTTATCTAATTTTTCTAAATCAAAATATACAGAT
>CABZCA010000021.1 GCA_902524115.1 uncultured Pelagibacteraceae bacterium
TAATAATGATTTAAGTATTTTTTGAAATTCTTGATAAAAAAATTCAAATCTTTTTTTATTTTTTTTTAAAATTTTTCGGTCTAAATCATATCTAATTATAAAAAAATTAATTTTATAACCTTTAATTTGAAAAAATCTTGCTGTCATAGCTGCATTAAAAAAATCTCCTAAAGTAAAAGGTGAGCAATTTAAATCGTAAACTATGCCCATTTTCTTCTTTTTGTTTAATCTCAAATTTTGAGACTCTTTGAGAAAAATTAACTTTCTATTAAGAGTATGTGTTAAAGATTTTCTGTTATCTAGTTGTAAAACAAATCTTAAAAAATAATAAATTTTTAAAGCTATAAAATAAGTAATTTTATTTTTTTTTATAATATACTTTAACATAATGATTTTTAATTAATTTTTTATTTATTTTAAATTTACATTAATTTAATCAAAGGTCGAATAACTCTTCCATTTTTCATATCTTTGATTGCTTTATTAATTTCTACAAGTTTATACGATTGAGAAAAAAAACTTTTATAATTAAAATTATTTTTTTTTAGAAGAGTAGTGAATTTTTTAATATCCTTATCAAGATTCATTTCTCCTCCTCTTGTTCCAATTACTCTTTTTCCATCTAAAAAGCCTTTTGGATCTAATGATATTTTTTGCTGAAATGGTGGGTGGGATGAAAATAATAAAGTTCCTTTAATATCTATTATTTTAAAAGCATGCTCTAACATGGATTTATCTCCAGTATTATCAATAAATAGATCTAATTTTTTTTTAGTATAACCATAATTTGATTGTAAATTTTTCAAATTAACTAGTTTTGCATTTTTAATTTTTAATTTTTTTTTTATAAAATTGATTTTATCTTTAGATTTATCTAATATTAAAATATTTTTAAATTTGAGAATTTTAAGCGCATAATAACAAGATAGTCCTACACCTCCTATACCTGCAATAATAATCTGTATATCTCTTTTAAACTCTTTGGCATGATTAAAAATCATCCCAACACCAGTTGGTAATGCACATCCATATAAAACAGAATTTTTTAAAGAAATATTTTTTGGCTTTAAATACAGTCTATTTTCAGATACAACAGAGTATTGACTGAAAGTTGTAACTCTACCTGAATTTATTTTAAGTTTTTTGTTTTTATAGGAGGCTAAAGGCGCTTCTATACCTTTGCCTTTTATCCAGCTCAAAATGACATCTTGATTTATTTTTACTTTTTTTACTCCTGGTCCAGTTTTAACAACTTTAGCTGATGCCTCATGTCCAAGTAAATGTGGTAAAAATTTTTTAGTATTTCTAGCACCTTTAATTTCCATAAGTTGACTTCCACATATTGCTGTAAAATAAATTTTTACCAATACTTGACCATATTTCAATTTAGGAATTTCAATTTTTTGAATAGATAATGGTTTATTATGCTTATTTAATACTGCAGCTAAACAAGTTTTTGGTACCATTATTCAAAAATAAAATTTGTTTTTTTTAAAAATTCTTTCTTCATATCTATTAAACTTGAGCGAAAATTATATTTAATTTTAAAATTGTATTTCTTTTGAATATACTTTGAATTTGAGACCCATTTATCACTGTCAAAAGTTTTAAAATGTTTATTTATTATTTTAAACTTTCCTTTTTTTTTTCCAAAAACTTTTTTTATTTCTTTGAGAACCTGATAATTAGATATTTGCTTACCTGAACCCATATTAATTATTTCACCAGGTTTCCATTTTTTTCTATTATTTAGTAAAACAAAAATTCCTCTTACAAAATCTTTAACATAAATAAAATCATGAAAACCCCTGTAAATTTTCATAGAGCTGTCATCTAAAATGGTTTGTAAAATTAATGGTATCAACAAATTTGGTTTAGAATGATATCCATACACACAATAAGGTCTCACAATTATAGCTTTTAAATTGTAGCTTTTGGCGTAACCTATTAATAGCATTGAACTGGCAGATTTTGTAGCTTCATATGGTGTTTCAGGTTTCAAAGATGTGGTCTCTTTAGATGGAAAATTACATCTACCATATTCTGAGGAGGACCCCAGATGTAAAAGATAACAATTAGAGTTTTTTCTCAAATATTCTATTAGTCTTTTTACTAAAAGGAGGTTTGACTCAAACATTTTGGGCTCAAAATATGGTTCACCTGAGGTATTGAAAATTAAATTTGGTTTTGTTTTGGCTAATATTTTTTTTAAGTTATCTTTTCTGCCACATTGAAATATTTTGAATTTTTTTTTATATTCTTCAATAAATGATTTTCCTATTAAACCTTTTGATCCAATAACTAATAATCTTTTTTTTGAGACCATTTATTATTTTACTTTATCAAGCATTATATGAAGTGGAAAACCTGGTTTGACTTTTGGAATCACATGAGCATTTGGATGAACCATGACTTCACAAAGTATGGGTTTTTTCAATCTTAAAACTTTTTTTAATGATTTTTCAATTTGAGAATTATTTTTTATTGTTATTGAATCTATTCCGTAAGCTTTAAAAACTTTTTTAAAATCTGGTAAACTTAACCCACTTTTTTTATCACAACCTACATAATTACTTTTCAGCCAAGTATCTATGGTTTGCCTCATTAAACCATATCCATCATTATTTATTAAAATAATTTTAATTGGTAATTTCATAGATGATATATTTTCAATTTCTTGAATATTCATTTGCATTGCTCCGTCACCGGTGACAGCAATGATATTTTTTCTACGTTCTGCGATGCTTGCTCCAATTGCAGCTGGAACTGAATAACCCATTGGAGAAGCATTAAATGATGTAAATGTTTTACTTTTAAAGTTAGTCCCTAAAGATTGGTATGACCAACACAAATTCGCACTTGAGTCATTTATTAATACATCATTTTTATTTAATAAATATCCTAACTTATTAAAAAATATATATGGGTTAACAAACTTTTTTTGCTTAAAATAGTTTTTTTTGATATTAGGAAATTCTTTCTTCCAATTAGAAATTTGATTATTCCATTCTTGAGATGATCTTATATTTATATACTTAAAGGGATTTGAATTAAAAAATACTTTCAAATCTCTTTGTATTTTTAAATCTATTTTTACTCGGTTTTCACCTTGTAATTCAGCGTTATCAATATCAATTTGAATTTTTTTTGCTTTATCTCCAAATTCTTCAGGCTTTGTTCCAATTAAAGGGCCACTCAATCTGCTGCCAAATATCAAAAGTAAATCAGAATTATTGATAGCTAAATTTCCATGGTTTGAAGCATATACTCCAAAAGAACCAGCGTTATATTTACTAAGTTCGGGGAATAAACCATAAGCTCCCCATGTACAGGTGAAAGGTATTTGAAACTTTTTAATTAATTCAGAAATTTTTTTTTCAGTTTTTGATTGTACAACTCCTTGACCAATAATTATCAATGGTTTTTTTGATCTCTCTAAAAGTTTTTTAAATTTTGCAACATCATATTTTTTATTTACTTTAATTTTTTTGTAAAAAAATTTTTTTTGTTTTTTAGTTTCTAGACTCGATCTTTGGATATCATCTGGCAAATCAACTAAACAGGGGCCCTGTCTACCCTCAAGAGCAATTTTTAAACATTTCTCTATCTCATAATCAACTCTATTTATATCTGTTATTCTTACTGAATATTTTGTGAAAGATTTTACTATATTTACAACATCCATTTCTTGAAATCCCAGAGAACGCAATTTATTGCTTTTTCTCAACATTGATCTCACAGGAGCACCTGAAATATAAATTCCTGGAATAGAGTCATAATATGAACATGCCATTCCTTGAAAGGCATTTATTATTCCTGGGCCGCTTGTTGCGACTACTAACCCAACTTTACCTGTACATCTTGCATATGCGTCAGCAGCTAAACTTGCTCCTTGCTCATTTTGCGATGGGATTATTTTAAAGTTTTTTAATTTACTTAAACTATCTAATAAATGAACCACTGATCCACCTTGGCCAATAAATGCACAATCAGTATAATTAGATAGTTTTTTTGCGATATAATCTGTGCATTTCATGATTATTAATTAAATAAAATTTACTTATACTAGATAATAAAATTATTAAAAATATTATTTTGTTATACAATTCTTTTCTTTTTCATCCATTTGACAGTATAATTAATATCACTTTCAGTAATTTTATTTGCATTATACATACTAATTAAATCCTGAATTGCTGTTTCGACACCATAAATAGGTTTGAAGCCTGTATTAATTAATTTAGTTGAATCTAATCTGTAAGATCTTGGATCATTATTTTTTTTTATAATCTTTATTTCAGCTCCCGTATAACTCCTTACAAGTTTAGCAATTTTAAGTATTGATAGATTCTCAAAACCTGCATTATAAAAGCCCGTTTTAATTTTTTTTCCTTTAAAAATAAAATGTTGGAAAATTCGAGATATGTCATTTATGTTAACATTAGGTCTAATTTGCTCTCCTCCAAAAACAGTTATTATTCTTTTTTTTAAAGCCTGAATAGTTAAATTATTAACTGAAACATCAAATCTCATTCTTGGTGAAAAACCACATACAGTTGCAGGACGAATAATATGGCATCGGAAATTATCTGCATAACTTAATAAAATTCTTTCCGCAGCCATTTTAGTTTTATTGTAGGTAGATATTGGAAGTAAATCCAAATCCTCGGTAACTTTTTTTTCTCTTTTTATACCATAGACGCTTCCTGAACTAGAAAAGATAAACTGATTAATTTTATTTTTTTTACATTTATTCAAAATATCAATTAAACTTAAAACATTTACCTCCCATGATAAATTTGGGTTAAGATCTACCCCAGGATCATTAGCTATGTTAGCTAAATGTACAACTGTATTAACCCGTTTAAAAATCTTTTCATCAATTTTTCTAATATCCCCTTTAATTATTTTTAAATTTTTATGTGGCTTTAAATAATTACCAAACCAATGAGTGTCAAAAACAGTTACTTTTATATTTTTTTCTAACAAATCTTTTACAAGTTTAGTTCCGATATATCCACAACCTCCTAAAACAAGAATTTTCATAAAATTATTTTTTGTGTTGATAAGTTACTTTTTCTTTAATCAATTTTTTTTTATTTAATTCAAACCAATTAATTGTTTTTTTTATTCCCTCATTAAGGCTTACTTTTGGTTTCCATCTAAGTTCTTTTTTAATCTTTGATGAATTTAATGAATAAATTTTATCTTTTCCTTTTCTTTCAGGGCCAATAATTACTTTCTTTTTAAAATCCGAGTTACAGAACTTGAAAATTTTTTTCACAAGATTTAAAATTGAAATTTCTTGATTAGTAGAAATATGAAAAATGCTTTGTTTCTTTCCTCTTATTGCTACTTTGTAGGTGGCTCTAACCACATCATCTATATAAATAAAAGATCTTTTAGAAAGCCCACCTCCATCTAACTTCATTGTGTTTTTTGAAAAACATGAAAATATTGACCTAGGAATTATTCTATAAAGATCTTGACCTGGACCATAAACATTTGCAGCTCTTGTAAAAACCACTGGTAAATCAAAATTAATTGCTTCCTGCATTAAATGCATATCAAAACTAGCTCTTGAAATTGCATAAGGCGTGGTGGGGTTATAACTTGTATTTTCTCTCAAGTTTTTTGGAGTATTTCCATAAACTTCTGGCGTAGATATATGAACATATCTTTTTAAAAACTTCATTGACTTAATAGACTGGATTAATTTGACTGATGAAATAACATTTGTCCTATACCAGTCTAGTGGCATCTCCCAACTTTGGGCAACCATACTTTGAGACGCAAAATTTACAATATGAGTTGGCTTATAAAACTTTATCATTTTTTTTATTTTTGACATGTCGTTGTTTATATCTAACTTGTAAAACTTAAAATTGCTCTTTAACTTTTTATTTGACTTATATCTCAAAAAGAAATTTTTTTTTTCTTTCGATCTACTTATTCCAATAACTTGATGATTTTTATTAATACAATGATCAATAAAATGAGAGCCAGAAAAAGAATTGCTTCCTATAACTAAAAATTTAGCTTTCATTAATTTTCTATTTAAACATATGACTTAAATGTTTGTTTAATAGGGTTAAATTATAATATTCTTTATTACTCAAATTTTTTACGGAATAAGCAGATGCAAGACTAGAAATTAAATTCACTAATTTAAAATCTATTTTTGCTGCAATTCCTAAAGCTGTCAATGCAAAATATGTATCACCTGCACCTGTAGAGTCTAAGGCTGTTTCGCTAAAAGCTGGGCAGAAAAATTTTTTATTACGTGTAAAATGTGTTGAGCCAAATCTACCTTGGGTGACAACTAAGTGATTTAACTTAATTCTATTTTTTAGTTTTTTTAATAATTTCTCTAATTTAGAATTTTGATCTCTCATTTCATATCTAAGTTCAGACTCATTTAAAATTAGTGCATTTGTTTTTTTATAATTTGATAATGTGTGAAAACCTCTGTTGAATGAATTTATTTGAGTATTTAAATACATTTTATTATAAAATTTTTGTAATTCATTTCTTATTTTTTTAGAAAATAAACCATGACCATAATCAGCAACTACAATCAGATCACAAGTCTTTAATAATTTTTTTAATTTTGATAAAAGTTTTATCTCAACTTTTTTTGAGATAACTTCATCATTGAGTTTATAAATACCCATTATCTTATTATTTTTATAAGCATCTAAATAACGTGTTTTAACTATTGTGGGAGAATTTTCCTTTTTTTCAAAAGTAAATTTAACTTTCTTATTAAGATTTTTTTTTATAAAATTTAAATCTTCCTTTTTTTCTCCAATTAATGATACTAAATCAACTGATTTAGCAAATGAAGAAACCAGATTGGAAATATATCCTGAACCGCCTATAAATTTATTCTGATTATCTTTTTTATATATCAGAATAGGTTCTTTCCCAGATTTTCCAACAGGATTGATAAAAATATATTCATCAATAATCATTTCTCCAATCACTAAAACTTTGAGGTTATTTAATTTTTTTAAATCTAAATTAATTTGATTTAAACTTTTGGTTGTTCTTATTGATTTTAAAAAATCTTTACATTTGTCATTTAAGTTGTTTAAATCATTATCATTTATTAATTTACTTGAACTAAATTTTCTCTCTGAAATAACAACAAATTTACCTTTATTCTTTTTGACTGCACTAATTTCATTTTTTAAATTTTGATCATCAATTATTTTATTTAAGGGATAGTCAATACCCTTACAATAAAAATTTGGTTTAATTTTTCTTATAATCTCTACTGCTGTAGGATTATTGCTTTCATATACTTCATCTACGAATTTAAGTTCAGTTAAGAAACTTATTCTTTGTTGAGTGTTAAAAACTGGTCTGCCTGGACCTTTATTTACATGATTGTCTGAGGTAACAGAAACCACTAAGTGGTCACCAAGTTCTTTAGCTTTTTTAAGATAATTTATATGTCCAGTGTGAACTAAGTCAAAGACACCATGACAAAGAACAATTTTTTTTTTGTTAATCTTTTTTTTTATTTTTTTAATCACTTAAAATATATTTTATAAATTCTTAATATAAATTTTTTCACCTAAATTTCTGTAGTCTAGTGATTTTTTATAATAGAGGAAGTAACGTATTTTCTCAAATAGTTGTTTAATCTTTAAAAGTCTGTATA
>CABZCA010000022.1 GCA_902524115.1 uncultured Pelagibacteraceae bacterium
TTTGATTTAGATTTTAAAAATTTAAAAAAATTATCATCTGCATTTAAAATAATTGTTCCATGTTGAGGCATATTATTAATTATCTCTGATTTAGCGTTAGCTATACCTTTTAAGTTTTTAAAGTTTTTAATATGAGCATAAGAAATATTAGTCATAACACCGACATTCGGCATTATCTTTTTAGTTAGAAAATCAATTTCTCCTTTCTTATCCATCCCAACTTCAAAAATACCAATTTTATCCTCCTTATTTATATTAAATAAAGAAATTGGAACTCCATATTTGTTATTAAATGATTTTTTTGAATAAGATGTTTGAAATATTTTACCTATCATTTGCCCTAACATCTCCTTCAGAGAAGTTTTACCTGAAGAACCTGTAATTGCTATGGATGAAATATTAGAAGATAATCTTACAAGTTTGGCAATATCTGAAAATGTTCTTAATGAGTTTTTAACATATATATCATTTTTAAATTTATTTTTTTTTTTATTCTCGTTAATCGAAACAGAAGCTCCATTTTTAAAAGCTTGATTAACGAATTTATTTCCATCAAAGTTTTTTCCTTTAAGACCAAAGAAAATATTATTTTTTTGTACTTTTCTTGAATCAATTGAAGCCTCATTTATATTGGTATTTTTTTTTAATTTTTTTTTAGTTATTTCTGAAACAATATTAGATTTCCAATTTTTATTTAAAGATTTATTTTTAATCTTAATGAATTTTTTAATACACCTTTTGTCTGAAAAGAATTTTTTGTTGAAATATTCTTGATAAGCTTCATGCCCTTTACCAGCGATAATAACTACCTCGTTTGATTTAATATCGAAAATTGCTGATTTTATTGCACTTTGTCTTGATGGTATTTCTAATACTTTGTTCTTTGAAATATTAGACCTTATATCCCTTCTTATTTTCTTTGGATCTTCTTTTCTTGGATTGTCATCTGTTAAATATATTTTATCGCAATATTTATTAGCAATTGCTCCCATTATTTTTCTTTTGGGCTTATCTCTCTCTCCTCCACACCCAAATACTAGATTAATTTTTCTTGATTTAAATTGTTCCTTAACATTTTTAATACAGGTTATCAGAGCATCTGGTGTATGAGCATAGTCAAGAATAACAATTCCATTATTATAAAGGCTTCCAATTTTTTCTAATCTTCCATTTACAGGCTTTATCTTTTGAATAACTTTTAAAATTTTTTCTAACGAAATTTTGCTTTTCATTGCTGCCATAATTGCCATTAGTAAATTTTTAATTTGAACTCTTCCGATTAATTTAGTTGAAAAAGAATATTGCTTTTTATCAAATCTGAATGTTATTTTTTGTTCGTCTTTCAAAAATTGATGATCTACTATTGCAAAATTCGATTTAGTATTACCCAATGTAAATTTTTTGATATTATTTAATCTAGCAACTTTATTTAAATCTGATGAAATTTTTAAATCATTATCATAAATAGCATAAGATTTTTTTTTCAATAATTTTTTAAATAATATTAACTTTGAATTAAAATAATTTTGAAAAGTCTTATGGTAATCTAAATGATCTCTGGTTAAATTCGTAAATATACCAATATCAAATTCTAATCCATCTAATCTATTTTGATTTAATCCATGACTCGAGGCCTCCAAAATAACATTTTCAATTTTTTTTTCTTTTAATATTTTTAAAATTTTATTTAATTTGATAGTATCAAAAGTAGTATTATTTAATTTTTTTTTTACTTTTAAACCATTAACACCCAAAGTTCCAATTGATGCAGTTTTAATTTTATTATAGGTAAGAATTTGAAAATAAAAATTTGCTATAGAAGATTTACCATTCGTACCAGTAACTCCTATTAGATTTTTTGGTTTTTTGTTAAATATTTTAGAACTGAATTTAGCTAGCAAATTTCTTGGGTTATCAGTTTTCAAAAATAAAATATTGTTTTTCCAATTATTTGTCTTAAATTTATCGCTAATTATTATTTTTGATCCATTTCTAATTGCCTCTGTTATAAACAAATTTCCATCTGTATTATTTCCTTTGAATGCAAAAAAAATATACCCGTCTTTTACCTCTTTTGAATTAAAAGCTATCCCTTTAAAACTTAATTTATGGTATTTTTTCTGAAGATTTGGAAAGTAGTCTTTAAGCAACATGATTTACGCTCTTAATATTTTGTGGCTAAAATTGGCCCAATTTTATCCATTATCTGACCTGTTACCCAGACAGTAGTCCAGCCCGCTGTATTTCTCCAATTACCTTTATAAGGATATCTGTTATCTCTATAATGATAAACAAATTCTCTGTTTGCTTTAGGTTCATCCAACATTACTGTTAATACAAATTTAGGATCTGAGGTTGGAAAAACAGAGGCAAAAGTGTTAATTTTTTTTTTAGAATAACCACCCTCTGAGGGTTGATCAGCAGTACCTGTTTTCCCGCCTATTTCATAACCTTTCACATTTGCAAAACCTGCTGTTCCTTCTTTTGTTGATACAATTTTCCTGAGAATAGGATTTATTGTTTCTGATAATTTTTCATTAAGTATTTTTTTTCTTGGTAATTTTTCTTTATTTAATAATGAAGGTGTTATTTCATATCCTCCATTACTTATAATTGAATAACCTTTTGAAAGCTGTAGTAAGGTTGTAGCTATACCATGACCAAAAGCAACTGTTGCAAGTTTGCATTTACCCCATCTACCTAATTGTGTTGTACCTACTTCTTGGATATCAAATTCTAAATTTGATATAATTCCTATAGTTTGAAGAAATTCATTATAATTTTCAATACCAACTTTTTCAGCTATTCTAACTGAACCAATATTTCCTGATCTAATCAGAATTTCCTCTGCGGTTAAATCTGATGGTATTTTATCATCATATTCAGATATGGAATTTCCTGCACATGTAATTCTTTTTTTAAGGTCTTTAAATTCTGTTTCTGGTTCTACAACTTTGTATTGTATACCTGCAGCCAAAGTAAATGTTTTAAAAACAGATCCAAATTCGTAAACACCTTTTGTTGCTCTATTAACATATTTTACATCATTTAGTTTTTCTCTTTTGTTAAGATCAAAATCTGGAAGAGACAGCATTGATAAGATGTTACCATTGTTTATATCCATTAAAATTGCAGCACTTCCAATGTTTTGAAATATATCTTTGGATTTTAATAACTCTTCTTTAATTAAATATTGAAGATCTTTATCAAGGGTTAATTTTAAAGGTTTTTTTGTAGTCGTTAGTTCATAATCAAACGTTTTCTCAATTCCTGATATACCATTATTATCATTATCAATTTGACCGATTACGTGACTGAATAAATTTCCATTAGGATAAACTCTAGCTATACTATCCTCTTGAATAAAAGATTTATCACCTAAAAGTAAAACTTGCTCTAGTTTTTTAGGGCTTATTTTTTTTTTTACATAAAAAAATTTTTTGCCATACATTTCCTTATCAAAACTTTTATTAGGAAAAATCAACTTAAGAGAAATTAACAATTTTTCTTTATTAATTACTAAGTTAGGATTAATTCCTAAATTAACTACAGGAACACTTTTAGCCAAAATATTTCCCTCATTATCTAGAATACTAGATCTGAAATTTTCTTTTCTAACTATTTTCTGATTTTCAGGAATTTTTTTTATACTCAACAATATTACTTTAGATGAGAAAACAATTGCCAAAATAAAAAAAACAAAAAAAATAAATGCTATTCTCTCAAAAGATATTTTTAGATATGACTTATTTTCTTTAAATGAAAAACTATCATTATATTTATCGGAACTTTGAGAGTGATTATCTAATTCACTCATCAATTCTAACCATTTTTTCAATTTTAAGTTTGTCTTTTAAAAATTCAATTTTTCTAAGATTTTCAATTTTTTTTTGTACGAATTTGTCATCAAAATAAAATTCTTGATACTCCATAAGTTTTTTTGGTGAAGTTAAAATACTATAATCTAGTAAAGTAAGTTCATAACGATCATCTAATATTCTAATATTTTCTTTTAATTGAAAAATTTCTTTATCAAGTTTTTTTGTTGAGTTTTTAGTTAAAGTTGTTGCAAATATTAAAAAAATTATAGGTGCAAAAAAAAACAATTTTTTCATTAAATTATCTTAGATCCTCAACATTAATTAAATTGTTAAATTTTTCTCTAAATTCACTAAAATCACATTTACTATTAGTTTTAATTCCATACCTTAATTTAGCTGATCTTGAAGGTGGGTTCTGGCTTATCTCGCTCGAGCTTGGTAAAATAGGTTTTTTATTTATTAATTTAAAACATCTTTCTGAAAGATCTGCTTCAGGTAAATATCTTGAGAAATTTCTTTGCTCAGAATAGTGTTTAAAAAAAAATTTGACAATCCTATCCTCTATTGAGTGGAAACTAACTACGGCTATTATACCGCCTACGGGAATTAAATTAAATGAATTAATCAAACCATTAATTAATTCACTAATCTCTTTATTCACTAAAATCCTTAAAGCCTGAAATACTTTGGTGGAGTTATGTATTTTTGTTTTTTGATATTTTTTAACATTATCTATAATTTTAACTAAGTCTTCAGTTTTTATATTTTTTTCTTTTCTTTTTTCTACAATTTTTTTTGCAATTTTTTTTGAATATTTTTCATCGCCAAACACTTTAAATACTTTAGCAAGGTTTTTTTCATTCATATTAGATATAATCTCGCTTGCTGAAAAATCATTTATACCCATTTTCATGTTGAGTTTTCCTTTATCAGAAAATGATAACCCTTTTTGAGAATCTTTAATTTGGTTTTGTGAATACCCTAAATCAAAAATTATTCCTTTGATTTTGTGGTCTTTTAATTTGATTTGATCTAATTGAGAAAACTTAAGATTGTAAAATTTAAATCTTTTATTGTATTTTTTTTCGAGTTTTGAAGTATTAATTATTACATCTTTGTCACGATCTAATGCAATAATATTATTTGTTTTATGCTGAAGAATTTTTTCTGAATATCCGCCTTGACCAAAAGTACAATCAATAAATGTGCCACCATAAAGAGGGGAAATAATGCTAATTAATTCATTTAGCAGAACTGGAAAATGTTTGTTTTCCAGATTTATGGTGGCATTCATTTATTTTTTTGAAGACCATTAATTTTTTTGTCTTCTCAAAAATGCTGGAATTTCTAAATCGTCTTCATCTTCATTTATCGAGCTAGTCTCTTTCGATAATGATTTTTCTTCATCTGTTTCATTAATTGATCCATCAGAATTAAAAAGCTCAGGTGTTTCTTCATCAAAATCAAAGTTCTCTAGTCCATTTGATGGAGAAGAGTTACTTTCATCTGTTTCAATCGAAGGATCAGAAACTGTAGATAGTTCATTATCAACTGAGTTAGTTTCATCTTCAATACTCGTAGAACTTACCAAATCTTGTGAATAATTGATTTCAGATGTTGCTTGATTTTCAGTTTCAGCTTTATCTTGTTCCTCAATCTTAAGTGCATTTGCACCATTTGTAATTATTGAGTTATTTTGGTTAGAAAATGTAAATGATTGAGAGGAACCCACATTAGAGAAATCAGAATATCCAGGATTTCTATTTTGTATTCTATGAACCATATTAATAACTGATTTTGGCTCTGGTTGTTGTCCGTCTAGGGAAGTGGCAACAATTGAAACTCTCATTAAACCATCAAGACTCTCATCAGTTATTGCACCTATTATTAATTCTGCATCTGGATCAACTTCAGCTCTAACTTTATTAACAGCTTCATCAACTTCAAAGAGCTTAAGATCTTTGCCTCCAGTAATATTAACTAACAGTCCTTTTGCTCCTTTTAATGTATAATCATCAATTAGTGGATTATTTATAGCCATCTCGGCAGCTTTAACCGCTCTACCTTCACCTTCAGCTTGACCAGTTCCCATCATGGCTTTTCCCATTGAACTCATGACTGTTTCTACATCAGCAAAATCTAGATTTATCAAACCAGGTCTTACCATTAAATCCGTAATACTCTGAACTCCGTGTTTTAATACATCATTAGATAATAAAAAAGATTCTTCAAATGTAGTTTGCTCACTCGCAATCTTAAATAAATTTTGATTTGGAACAACAATAATTGTATCTACATGTTTTCTTAATTCCTCAAGACCTTGATTTGCTTTTCTCATTCTTGATGGCCCTTCATAAAGAAAAGGAAGTGTAACTACCCCAATTGTTAGTATATTTAATTCCTTTGCAGCACGGGCAATAACATGAGCAGCACCGGTTCCTGTTCCTCCACCCATACCCGCAGTTATAAAAACCATATTAGATCCTTGAAGAACATTAACAATTTCATTTAAAGATTCGTCCGCAGCAGCTTCACCTATATCTAATTTTGATCCAGCACCTAATCCCTTTGTTAAATTTAACCCCATTTGAATTTTAGTTTGTGCATGATTCAATCTTAAATCCTGCGCATCCGTATTGACTGCTATAAACTCTACTCCTTGCAAACCTGACTCTATCATGCCATTAATAGCATTTCCTCCTGCTCCTCCTATTCCAAGAACGAGTATTCTTGGCTTCAACTCTTTTATATCTGGTGCTTTAAAATTAATTGTCATTTATCCCCCATTTTAGTTATTAAGTTTTTGCTCCCATTTAAGGCTAGTCCTATTAATATTTGATTTTTTTCTAGCAATGACCCTAAATTTTTCAAACGTAGTTGGTTCCCATATTTGAAATGTTTTTCCCTGACCAACAAACAGCATGCTATTTTTTATTTTTGCATGATTTAATAATTTTTGAGAAAGCAGTATTCTTCCTTCCCCATCAAATTGTAAATTTGTACTTTCGGAAAGAATTGATGTTGCAAAATAATCTTTTTTTTCGTCAAATGGATTAAGTGAATCTATAGAATTAGATATTTTTTCTATCCTGTCTTGAGACCAGGCCTCAATAGATTGATTGTTAAAAGATGGAAAGCATATAACACCATTATATCCTAGATTAGAGAGATAAGCTCTGTAACTAGCAGGCACTGACACCCTTCCTTTTTTGTCCAATTTGTTTTCGAATGAAGATAAAAACATAATCCATAATTTCCCTGTATGGGATTCTATGGGATCATATGGGTTTTATATTATATCGTCAATATATAAAATAAATTATTTATTCTTATTTTGTTCTCGGAAAAAAGTAGATTTAAATTTATTATTTATTAACAATTAATGTTTTTGGATTTTTCTAAACTTGTGTATGCCAGATAAAATATAAGCCGGGTTCTGTCTTTTAAACTTATCATTTCTCTAGACCTTAAATCACTTTAAGGTTCAAGCAACTAACCCTGATGACTAGCCAAAGACTGCTTTTCGTTATTTCTAACTGTGTCATCTCTACTCAGTCTTGCTCCCAGTGGGGTTTTCCATGCGCTAGCTGTTACCAACTTAGCCGGTGTGCTCTTACCACACCTTTTCACCCTTGCCTTGATAAGGCGGTTTATTTTCTGTGGCACTATCCCTAGGGTCGCCCCCGCCAGCCATTAACTGGCACTGTGTCTTTGTAGAGCCCGGACTTTCCTCTTTAATAAATTAAAGCGATAAGTCTTTTATCTGGCAATAG
>CABZCA010000023.1:0-2500 GCA_902524115.1 uncultured Pelagibacteraceae bacterium
GAAGTTTTATTATTATCTTATTTTTTTCTTTAAAAAATTTTAATTTATGAAATTTACAATATTTGTCATTATTAATAATACTTAACATTTGATTAATATTTAAATTTTCATCATTAATATAGTCTATTGTAAAATTTGAATTTTTTTCTCTTTCTAGCCAATATTTCAATAAATGGAGACCAAATCTACCAAACCCATTTATACCTGTAATCAATTTTTTCATGAGACTATAAATATTTTACTTTCAGGGTTGAATTAATTTTTTTATGAATTTTATACAACATCTTTTTACTTTTTGAAAAACAAATAAAAAAATTGTTTCTTTGCGAACAATTGTTCAATTCCTGGATTTTGTCTCCTTTTTTTGACAATAAAAAATATTTATTTATACCCTTTATTTTTTTCAATGATTTTAGATTGTAAAATTTTTTAAAATATCCAGGTTTAAATAGTACAGAAAATGTAGAAGAAAATTTTTTAAATTTTAATTCTAAATTTTTGGGATCAAAGTTTATTTTCAAAGAAATTAAAATTGTATATTTAACTAAATCTAATTTATAACTAATTGGTTTTCTATATTGGGAGTCAAAACCGCCAGAAAGACGAGGTGTTAATTCAATTACTTTTATTTTTCCATCTTTGCTATCTATTACTAAATCACCTTTGAATGCAGAGTTATCTATTTTTAATACTTTAGCAGCTTTTTGCATTAAAGAATATGTCTCATTAATTTTTTTTACACTTAAATTTGCCGGAGTTATCGATGCATATTGGACTGCATATTTATTTTTTTTTAAAAATTTTCTTTCTGATATTCCACATCGATAAAAATTTTTATTATAAATTATTGTATCAACACTTAACTCATTGCCTTTAATTTCTTCCTCTAAAATTAAACTTTTTTCTTTTATACAACTTTTAATTGCAAAATTGTATGCACTGCTACACTCACTGATTTTGTTAATTTTAATTACTCCTCGCGATGCTGAATTGTCTAGAGGTTTTAAATAAACTGGTAATTTAATTTTAGAAATTCTATTTTTTAAATCGTTTAAAGTCTTTATTTTAAAATATTTAATGTCACTTAATTTGTTTTTTGTTAACACTTTTCTTAATAAAAATTTATTTTTACAAATTTTTGCTGAATTAGAATCAACACTACAAAAACTTAATTTTTTTGATACATAAGAAACAGTTGTAGCAAAATCTGCACCTTGAGTATAGACACCATGAATTTTATTGTCTTTTTTTAATTTTTTAGCTATCTGTAAAATTTTTTTAACATCAAAACAATCTATTTTATAAAAGTTTTTAACCTTATTTTTACAATAACACTGATCATTTCCATCAACTAAATAAATATTTATTTTTTTACACCAAAATATTGTTCTTTCTTGAAGTATTCCTCCTCCAATGACTAATAAACCTTTTTTCATAATACTTTCTTCAGATAATTATAAAGTTTATCAATTGATTTGAAATTACAAGATTTTTTCATTATTGGGCTATTGACCAGGCATACAACCATTTTAAGTTTTTTTGCAGGAACAATATCATTTTTATAATCATTTCCTATGTAAAGAAAATTTGAAGGATCTTTCAAAGATTTAAATTCTTTTGATTGTAAAAAAAATTTTTTATTTGGTTTTTTAAATTTATCTCCAAAATAGAAAAAATTTAAATATTTGTAAAATGATAACTGTTTAATTCTTGTTATTTGATAGTCTTTAATTCCATTTGTCATAATACCAACTTTTATTTTATTGCTAATTAGTAATTTAACCAATTTATGAGTTTTGGGTATTTGGAATTCTTTAATTTTTAATTTTCTAAATTTATTTAAAATTTGATATTTTATTTTATTGTCAATTTTAAGTTTTGATAGTGTTTTATCTAATATTTTTTTATTATTATCAGGCTGATAAAATTCAAAAAATGTTTTTTTTAAGTTTTTGTTTATGAACAAAAAATCGTTTAAAATAATTTTCCATTTTTGAATTAATAGTTTTCTTTCGTCTACTAGCGTATTATCAAAATCAAAAGCTACAATTTTAATATTACCAATTTTTTTTTTCAAATAATTCATCTAATATCATAAACATCTATTAACGAAGCCTTAAAGATATCGGTTAAAAGCAAATCATGATATTTTTCAAAATCAAAATCTGATGGTTTATTTAATATTCCATTAGGACGTTTCGATGAGTGAGATCTTTGTCTTCCTAAAACAGCAGTCTTATTAAAATTGTGATTTCTATTAAAATATTTTAATAACGCTGCCTCACTAAAAGAAATAGCCATAAAACATAGATATATTATTTGTTAGGCAAAATAAAATTTTTTTAATATCTTTTAAAAATTTTTTTCAGTGCATAAATCAAGCCAATTGAGCTATTAGTACTGGTCAGCTACATGCGTTACCGCACTTCCACACCCAGCCTATCAACGTGGTGGTCTACCACGGCTCTATAGGAAGAACTAGTTTTGAGGTGAGTTTCCC
>CABZCA010000023.1:5000-7342 GCA_902524115.1 uncultured Pelagibacteraceae bacterium
TTTCCCCATTCGGAAATTTACGGATCAAAACTTGCATACAGCTCCCCGTAACTTATCGCAGTATACCACGTCCTTCTTCGGCTTTCAGTGCCAAGGCATCCGCCACACGCCCTTAAACGCTTGATTTATGCACAGAAAAAAATTCTGTGTTGAATCAAATTTTTTTTAATATTCATCTATTCGAATATTATTTGATTGTTCAAACTTTAGAACAATCGGATATAGATATTGATAATAATTATTAAATATTCACAAATAAAATAGCTAAGTGTTTCTTGGTGGAGGATAGCGGGATCGAACCGCTGACCTCCTGAATGCAAATCAGGCGCTCTCCCAGCTGAGCTAATCCCCCAGAAATTGGTGGGCCGAGAAAGACTCGAACTTTCGACCCCACCCTTATCAAGGGTGTGCTCTAACCAACTGAGCTACCGGCCCTTTTGTGCAAAAGGAGAAACACAATTTTAAAAAGAGAAATGAGGACGGTCAACATTAACCTGTTATATTATTTAGATTAAGAAATATTTCTTAATCATCCTTAGAAAGGAGGTAATCCAGCCGCAGGTTCCCCTACGGCTACCTTGTTACGACTTCACCCCAGTCGCTGACTATACCGTAGTCAAGGTTTTAAAGCCTTGCCTTAAGGTAGAACCAACTCCCATGGTGTGACGGGCGGTGTGTACAAGACCCGGGAACGTATTCACCGCGGCGCGCTGATCCGCGATTACTAGTAATTCCAGCTTCATGTACTCGAGTTGCAGAGTACAATCCGAACTGAGGCATCTTTTTAGGATTTGCTTGATGTCGCCACCTTGCTTCCTATTGTAAATGCCATTGTAGCACGTGTGTAGCCCAACACGTAAGGGCCATGAGGACTTGACGTCATCCCCACCTTCCTCCAGCTTATCACTGGCAGTTCTTTCAGAGTGCCCAACTTAATGATGGCAACTAAAAGTGAGGGTTGCGCTCGTTGCGGGACTTAACCCAACATCTCACGACACGAGCTGACGACAGCCATGCAGCACCTGTGTTTCGTCCGGCCGAACCGAAAACTCTAATCTCTTAGAGTCGCGACGAACATGTCAAGTGTTGGTAAGGTTCTGCGCGTATCTTCGAATTAAACCACATGCTCCACTACTTGTGCGGGTCCCCGTCAATTCATTTGAGTTTTAACCTTGCGGTCGTACTCCCCAGGCGGTGTGTTTAATGCTTTCGCTGCGACACTGAAAATAAATTTCCAACGTCTAACACACATCGTTTACGGCATGGACTACGAGGGTATCTAATCCTCTTCGCTACCCATGCTTTCGTTCCTCAGCGTCAGTAATGATCCAGAAAGCTGCCTTCGCAATTGGTATTCTTTCTAATATCTACGAATTTCACCTCTACACTAGAAATTCTGCTTTCCTCTATCATACTCTAGCTAAAAAGTTTTGATGGCAGTTCCAGAGTTAAGCTCTGGGATTTCACCACCAACTTTTTTAACCACCTACGAACTCTTTAAGCCCAGTAATTCCGAACTACGCTAGGTCCCTTCGTATTACCGCGGCTGCTGGCACGAAGTTAGCCGGACCTTCTTATTCGGGTACAGTCATTTTCTTCCCCGACGAAAGAGCTTTACAACCCAAAGGCCTTCTTCACTCACGCGGCATCGCTGCATCAGAGTTTCCTCCATTGTGCAATATTCCCTACTGCTGCCTCCCGTAGGAGTTTGGGCCGTGTCTCAGTCCCAATGTGGCTGATCATCCTCTCAGATCAGCTATAGATCACAGTCTTGGTAGGCCATTACCCCACCAACAAACTAATCAAGTGCAGGCTCATCCTTCGGCGCATAAAGCTTTCTCCGTGAAGACTTATGAGGTATTAGCACAAGTTTCCTCGTGTTATTCCTCACCAAAGGGAAGATACCTACATGTTACTCACCCGTCTGCCACTAAGTATTGCTACTTCGTTCGACTTGCATGTATAAGGCGTGCCGCCAGCGTACGTTCTGAGCCATGATCAAACTCTCAAGTTTAAAAACGGCGCACACTAGCTTCTATACAAATACTAAGAATAATATTTGTATAATGTTGAAGTGTGTACGACAAATTTTGGTAACCTTAACCGTCCACACTTCTCTTCTTAAAATATATACAGTTTTAATAGCTAATTGGATTATGAAGCCCAATAATTAACATTTTTTATATGTTGAGTGTGACGCTTATATTGGAAATAATTTATAAATCAAGTTTTTAGATAAACAAAAAATATGTTAAAAAGTCTTATAAATCAACATTTTTAGTCTATCAAAATAATTATGTTATCAAAATTAAAAAAAAAAACTAAATCACTTTCACATTTTA
>CABZCA010000024.1 GCA_902524115.1 uncultured Pelagibacteraceae bacterium
TAAGACCTTCTTTTACATTGGGTGGCTTAGGTGGAGGAATTGCGAAAAATAAGAAAGATTTCTACAAGCTTGTCAAAACTGGGATAAATGAGTCCCCTCAAAATCAAGTTTTAATTGAAGAGTCATTAGAAGGTTGGAAAGAATTTGAAATGGAAGTTGTCAGAGACAAAAAAGATAACTGTATAATAATTTGTTCAATAGAGAATGTGGATCCGATGGGAATACATACAGGGGACTCTATCACAGTAGCTCCAGCATTAACCTTAACAGATAAAGAATACCAGGTCATGAGAAATGCATCTATTGCCTGCTTAAGAAAGATTGGAGTTGAGACGGGAGGATCAAATGTACAATTTGCCATAAACCCAAAGAATGGGAGAATGGTAATAATAGAAATGAATCCTAGAGTATCAAGGTCCTCCGCTCTTGCATCAAAAGCAACTGGTTTCCCAATTGCAAAAGTAGCAGCAAAACTTGCAGTAGGATATACTTTGGATGAATTGAAAAATGAAATAACAAAAGTAACTCCAGCTTCATTTGAGCCAACAATTGATTACGTTGTAACAAAAATACCGAGATTTACATTTGAAAAGTTTTCAGATACTAAAGCTGTGCTTGGAACTTCAATGAGATCTGTTGGCGAAGCAATGGCAATTGGAAGAAACTTTAAAGAATCTTTTCAAAAAGCCTTGGTATCTTTAGAAACTGGATTTTCAGGATTAGATAGTATTTTTAGTTTCTCAAAAAAAGATATTTTAAAAAATTTAAAGATTAATACTCCAAATAGACTGATATTGATTGGTGAAGCTTTTAGAAAAAAAATCTCATTAGATAAAATATACAAATTATCGAAGGTTGATCCTTGGTTTTTAAATCAAATTAAAGATCTTGTGAACGAAGAGAAAAATATAAAGAAGAGGGGTATTCCTAAAACATATAATGAATTTAATAGAATAAAATCAATTGGCTTTTCTGACAAAAAATTATCAAATATTACTGGAATAAAAGAAAAAATTGTAAGATCCAAAAGAATTGCGCTTAAAGTTTTACCAGTATTTAAAAAAGTGGATACTTGTGCTGCAGAATTTAAATCCTTTACTCCATATATGTATTCAACATACCAAAGAAATTTTTCAATAAATACCGAGTGTGAAGCAGACCCAAGTAATAAGAAAAAAATAATAATACTTGGAGGAGGTCCAAATAGAATTGGTCAAGGTATAGAGTTTGATTATTGTTGTTGCCAGGCTAGTTTTTCATTAAAGGAAGCAGGCTTTGAAACAATAATGGTTAATTGTAATCCAGAAACAGTTTCAACTGATTATGACACTAGTGATAGACTTTATTTTGAGCCATTGATCGAAGAATACGTTCAAAACATAATTCTAAAAGAAAAATCAAAGGGAAATCTTTTAGGAGTTATTGCTCAATTCGGAGGCCAAACTCCTATTAAATTAGCAAAATTCTTACATGAAAATAAATTACCAATACTTGGTACTCAATATTCTTCAATTGATCTTGCAGAAGACAGAGATCGATTTAGAGATTTACTAATAAAATTAAATTTACAACAAGCAGAAAGTGGAATTGCAAACAAATTTGATCAAGCAATTAAAATAAGTGAAAAAATTGGACTCCCTGTTGTTGTAAGACCTTCCTATGTTTTGGGTGGAAGAGCAATGGAAATTGTTCACGATAAAAGTCAGCTTAAAAAGTTTATTAATGAAGCTTTTAAAGCTTCAGAACAAAATCCAATTTTAATTGATAAATTTATAGATCACGCAATGGAAGTTGATGTGGATGCTATATCTGATGGTAAAGATGTTTATGTTGCTGGTATTATGCAACATATTGAAGAGGCGGGAGTACATTCAGGAGACTCTGCTTGTTGTCTACCTCCAGTCTCTATCAAAGCTAATCTTTTGAAACAAATTAAAGTTCAAACAAGGAAATTAGCTTTAGCATTAAAAGTAAAAGGACTTTTAAATATTCAATTTGCAATAAAGAAAGATGAAATATTTGTTATCGAAGTAAATCCAAGAGCGAGCAGGACAGTTCCATTTGTATCGAAAGCTAATGGAATACCATTAGCCAAAATAGCATCAAGAATAATGGCAGGTGAAAAACTTTCAAAATATAATTTAAAATATAAAACCAATAAAAAATTTGCTGTTAAAGAGGCTGTATTTCCTTTTAACAAATTTCCAGACAGCGATTTATTGCTTGGACCAGAGATGAAATCAACAGGTGAAGTTATGGGATTTGATGATGATTTTGGAATGGCAATTGCTAAAAGTCAAATTGCAGCAGCAAACTCACTGCCTACAAAAGGTTTAGCTTTTTTATCAGTTAAAGACTCTCACAAACAAGAAATTATTGGCGTTGCCCAAAGACTTTTAAAACTGGGATTTACTTTATCAGCCACTAAGGGAACTGCACAGATGTTAATAAAAAATGGAATGAAATGTAGAAAAATTAATAAGGTAAGCAGTGGAAAGCCTCATATTGTAGACATACTAAATTCTAAAAAAATTGCTTTAGTTATAAATACAGGTGGTGGAAATAGTGAAAATAGAATTAATGATGCATTGGCTTTAAGAAGAGGAACTTTAGCAAATAAAATTCCTTATTGTACTAATATGTCAACTGCTTATTCTTTTTTAGAAGCTATAAACTCTCTAAAGACAAAAAAACTTAGAGTCAAATCTCTCCAAGAAAATTAATCAACTTTCCAATCCGTTTCAAAAGTAACATAATTTACTTGTAAGCATCTTCTCTCTTTAACTATTTCTTTTTTTTCCATTCCATGCCAAGTGTCGGGCCCACTAGAAAAAAAATATCCATAATTATCTTTATAAGGCAATGTTTTTATTAACTTTAAATTACTATCATAAAAATCTGTTCCTAAATCCTCACTTTCATTATGTTTATTAACAAATAATAAGCATGACATAAGTTTTTCTTTAATATCGCAATGTGGTTTTAACCAAAACCCTTCCCGATCACAAATTACTTCAACTCGTACATAGGAATTTGATAAATCTTTATTTATTAATTCAGATATTTTTTGATGTGTTTTTTTACTTTGAAGTTCTTTAATTAGATTTGTAAGTCCTGGGAATTCATCAGAATTTTTTTTTGTAATAAAACATCTAAATTTTAAAGCTTTTCCACCGTCTGAGATGCCCTCTCTAAATTTACCCTCTCCTCCATCTATAGCTCTAGTACCATCATAATTAAGATTATGTTTTGCAGGATCAATAATATCAGCCCCAACTATTTCATTTATTTGTTCGTCTGTAAGAGGATTGTTTAATTCCCAATGTGCGAATGGATTATCAAATTTTTTTGAGTCACTAAGTATTGAATTTAAATAAGACATTAGTTGCTTATTCTCTCTTTAATGATTTTTGCTACTCTATTAGTTTCATCAAGCTTTTGATAGGTCCAATTTTCCATATCTTCCCCAAAGTTTCTAGTGATATTTAATTCTCTAAATAAATTTCTAAATCTTTGGAATCTTATATCATTTTTTCTAGGCAAAATATTTGCAATAAATACTGGTTTCCCAGTCAATGCAGCTTCTGAAATCATTGAGCTAGAGTCACATGTTACGACAATATTTTCAGAAATAGCTAAGGCTGATAAGTAAGCTTTTTTATCAACCTTCATTATAACGGTATGATTTTCGCCAAAAAATTCTTTAGCATAGTGAATAGTATTTAGTGGAGTTCTCATTGAAGGTATCACAACAAGTTGGAATTCGTGTTTTTTTAAAAGTTTGTAAAAGATTGAAAAAATATGTTTCATATTTTTGGTTGAATAATCATAGTATTTTGTGGGTCCACCCATTATTAAACACCAGATTTTTCTATCGTCTTTTTTTATAAAAGAGTTTAAATAATTCTTATTCTCAACTATTTCACTTTCTGTAAGATAATGGAGAGCACCTTTTGTAGTAATTACATTAGAGCCGTTAATTCCATCATGTTCTGGGGCTACTATAAAATCAAAGTAATTTAAGTTTATTTTGGGATCTTGAATATGAATATTAAAAACTTTTTTGTTTGAAACACTTTTTAAATGGATAGATGGAATTATACTTTTTCGGCCACAAGATATTATTAAATCATAATCTGAGTGATTTATTTTTTTATAAACACTTTGAGAAATTGGCGTAAATTTTGATGGAATTAACTTCCACAAATTATTTAGTTCAACCTTATGGTGAGTAAAATCTATATCTAAAGCTTTAGCTAAGCCTTCAACTTGGCTCAACATGCCATGCATACCCTCTGTCAATAAAATACCTTTTAATTTGCTCATTATTAACTATATAGACCTCTATGAGTGAAAAACCAACTAAACATACAAAAGTGTTAATAATTGGATCTGGTCCGGCAGGCTACACTGCTGCAGTTTATGCAGCAAGAGCTATGCTGAAACCAATGCTAGTTGCAGGTATGCAACCAGGTGGCCAATTAACAATCACAACTGATGTTGAGAACTACCCAGGCTTTGCCGATGTAATACAAGGGCCATGGTTGATGGAACAAATGAGAGAACAAGCAAAAGCGGTAGGAACAGATTTAATTGAAGATCATATACAATCTGTAAATTTAAAATCTAAACCTTTTGAAGCGATAGGTGATGGTGGACAAAAATATACTGCAGACTCAATTATAATATCAACAGGCGCACAAGCTAGATGGTTAAATATTGAATCTGAGGAGAAATTTAAAGGGTTTGGAGTTTCGGCATGCGCGACATGCGATGGTTTCTTTTTTAAAGATAAAACAGTTGCAGTTGTTGGAGGTGGTAATGCAGCGGTTGAGGAGGCAATGTTTCTTACAAAATTTGCATCGAAAGTTCAGCTAATTCATAGAAGAAATGAATTAAGAGCAGAAAAGCTTTTGCAAAAAAAATTAATGGAAAACAATAAAATTGAAATTATTTGGGACTCTGTTGTTGAGGAAGTAATTGGAGATGAAGAACCAAAAAATGTAAAAGGCTTAAAAATTAAAAATATTAAAACTAATGAAATGTCAGAGTTAAAAATTGATGGTTTATTTATAGCTATTGGTCATGATCCTGCAACTGCACTATTTAAAGATCAATTAGAAATGGACAATACTGGCTATTTAATTACTAAAAGTGATTCTACAGAAACAAATATTCCAGGTGTTTATGCGGCCGGAGACGTTAAAGACAAAATTTTTAGACAAGCCGTAACAGCTGCTGGAATGGGCTGTATGGCTGCCCTAGAAGCAGAAAAATATTTAACTTCAAATTAATTTAAGATCATTTATAAGTTATCCATGGAAAATATAGTAAAACAAATCCAATTAATAGCTTTGGTAATTATACTTGCTGCTACAGTTATAGCATTTGGTATCGAAATATATCAAATGATAGTTGTTCAAAAAGTTACTTTAGCCGATTTGCTTTTACTTTTCCTATACCTAGAAGTTTTAGCAATGGTAAGAGTATTTTGGGAAAGTCAGTCAATTCAAATAACTCTCCCGTTGTTTATTGCAATTACTGCCCTTTCTAGATTTATAATTTTACAAGGAAAATCAATTAATCCAGAAGTATTATTATATGAAGCAGGTGCCATTGTTTTAATCGCAATAGCAATTCTTGTTTTAAGATTTAGAAACTCTCCATTATTTGGTTTAGAGAAAAAGAAAAAAACTAAATAATTTTCAAAGAAATGTCCGATAAAGTTTTATTAACTGGAATAAGTGGTTTTGTAGCAAAACATGTAGCAATTGAATTATTAAATTCAGACTTTGAAGTTTTGGGGACAGTAAGGAATAAAAATTCAATTGAACAAACTAAAAAAACATTAGAAGAGAATAATGTTTCAACAGAGAAATTATCGTTCGTAGAGTTAGACTTACTAAAAGATGAAGGTTGGAATGAGGCTGCAAAAGGTTGCAAATATATTATTCATGTTGCGTCTCCTTTTCCATTTAAAGTATCGAATGATAGAGAGTCACTTACACCAGCTGCAAAAGATGGAACCTTGAGAGTTTTAAATGCAGGAATAAATGCAGGAGTTGAACACTTTGTAAAGACATCGTCTATTGTATGTATGTTTAGAAAACCAAATAGAACAAATCCTTACACTTTTGGTGAAAATGATTGGACTGATGTAGAATGGAACAAAACTACTGATTATTTTGTATCTAAAACAAGAGCTGAAAAGGCTGCATGGGATCTTATGGAAAGTAAAGGTCTAAAAAATAATCTTACCTGTATCAATCCTGGCTTTGTTTTAGGAGATTTTTTAAATGAAAAAAGTTGCACATCCATGGAATATATAAAACAATTACTTCAAGGAAAATTTCCAGCTGCGCCAAAATTTTCAGTAATGATATCCCATGTAAAAGATATTGCTAAAGCACATGTTTTATCTTTAACAAATAAAAAAGCTTGTGGTAGAAGATTAATTGTTGGATCTGAAGTAAGAAGTATTCTTGAATTATCAACAATAATGGCTGAAAATCTTCCAAGCCATGCAAAAAAACTTCCCAAAAAAGAATTACCAAATTTTATGGTTAAACTTCTTAGCTACATTGACACAAGTGCAAAAAATTTGGTTCCTGATCTGGGACTAAGAATGCAAACAGATCAAACATACGCAGAGGAAATTCTTCAGATGAAATTTTTACCATCAGAAACTGCGGTCGTTGATGCTGCAAAATCAGTAGTAAGACTAAAATTAGCCTAAACTCTCACAAAAAAGCTTGATCCTTGCCATTGCAATTTTTAATTTTTGCATTGAAGTTGCGTAAGATATTCTAAAATAACCTTCTAGACCAAATGCAGAGCCTTGTACCACAGCTACATTTTGTTTTTCAAGGAGCTTTTGAACAAAATCTGTATCATCTTTAATTTTTGTTTTTTTTCCGATCAATCCTTTACAGCTAGGGAAAACATAAAAGGCACCCTTTGGCATTAAACAAGTTATTCCTTTGATACTGTTTAAATAATTAACAACAAAGTTTCTTCTGTCACTAAAAGATTTTGCTCTTTTTTTTATAAAACCTTGTGATCCATTTAGAGCTTCTACAGCAGCCGCTTGACTTATTGATGATGGATTTGATGTTGATTGAGATTGAATCTTTCTTATTGCAGCAATTATATTTTTTGGTCCAGCCGCATAACCAATTCTCCACCCCGTCATAGCATAAGCTTTACTTACACCATTCATAGTTAATGTTCTGTCTTTAAGTTTTTTGATTTGTGCAATTGTAAAAAATTTAAAATTATCAAATTTCACATGCTCATA
>CABZCA010000025.1 GCA_902524115.1 uncultured Pelagibacteraceae bacterium
TTTTTTGATTTCATCAATTTCTTGATTTTTAAAATTATGATGATCAGGAAATATAAATTTTTTTGTTATATTAAATTTATATTTTTTAAGTGTATATTCAAATTCCTGAGGATTCCCTATGCCACAGAAATATAGATATTTTTTTTTTTTGTTAAATTTTCTAACATTAGTTGGAAGATACTTTGAATAAAAAATATGATTATTAAATTCTTTTAAAATTGAAAAAAGACTTTTGTTATTTTTTTCACCATTCAAAAAAATTGCACTGTAATTCCTTAGTATTCCTAAATTTTCTCTTAAAGGACCTGCTGGTATTAATAGTCCATTTCCAACCCCATAGCTTGAATTAAAACACGCAATAGAAATATCATATTTTATAGTTTTATCTTGCAAACCATCATCTAAGATAGCCAAATTAAATTTTTTTGAATTTTCTGCCTTAATCAAACTTATTTTCCTATCAGTATCGCTAAAAACATTTCCATTAGTTTTAAGCAGTTTTCTCTCATCAAATTGGCTAATATATTTCTTTTTGATAAATACTGGTTTGAATTTTTTTTTTAAAATATTATTTATCTCAATACATAGAGATGTTTTTCCTGTTCCGCCAATGTAAATATTTCCAATACATATTGTCTTAATTTTATAATTTTTTTTTAATAGGAAATTTTTAAAAAAATTTACAATGAATGTAATTATTGAAAATGGAATTAAAGACAACGAAATTAGATTCTTATTATTCCAAAATAGTGGTTTTCTTATCTTCATTTAGATAAATTTCTTAATCTCTAATATATTTTTATTTATTATTTTATTACCTAACAAGTTTAATTTCCTATTGATCGTTCTGTTCTCTGAATAATTGAATTTTTTAAGAAAAAGTTTTTTAACATTTTTTGAAGAATTTATTTTAGTTGCAATTTTCAAATTTTCTAATATTTGGTATATTTCTTTAAAATTTTCAATGTAAGGACCTGTAAAAATATAATTACCTTCTCTTGCCGGCTCTAATGGATTTTGGCCTCCATGCATTATCAAGGATCCTCCTACAAATGTTATTTTCGATATTGAGTAAAATTTAGAGCTATCGCCATATGTATCAACAATATATACATCTGTATTTTTGTTTAATTTTTTAGAAATTGTGTGTAATTCAGAATTTAAACCAATGCTGTCTAGTTCTTTTACTATTTCTTTTTTTCTATTTATATGTCTTGGTATTATTATTGTTACTAAATTTTTAATCTTTTTTTTTAATTCTTTATGAAGTTTGCCTATAAACAACTCTTCTGTTCTATGTGTACTTGCAGCACACAAAATAGTCTTTTTAAAAAATTTCTTTTTCAAATTATTATTATTACTTTTTTGAGAAATTCTGGAAAATTTTAGATTTCCAACTTCCCTAACATTTTTTACTCCAAGCAATCTTAAATGTTTATTTGAAGCCTTATTTTGTGGTAAAGCAACAGTTATTTTTTCAAATATTTTTCTTGAAAATTTGGGAAAATAATTCCATCTGCGAAAAGTTTTTTTTGTAATTCTTCCATTTAGAAGTATTAATGGAACTCTAGCTTTATATAAGTTGTTAATCATATTAGGCCAAACTTCTGAGTCTATGAATACTGCGAGTTTTGGTCTCCAATATTCAATAAATAACCTTGTTAAAATATTTAAATCATAAGGATAATACTGATGAATAGTTTTTTTAAACTTATATTTAGACAAAATAGACGATGAACTTACTGTGGTCGAGGTAACTAATATTTTCTTTATATTTTTGTCTTTTTCAAATTTTTTCAAGATAGGTATTATAGTTAAAATTTCTCCTACACTTGCACCATGAAACCATATTGTACTATCAGATTGACTCTTTTTTGAGAATAAACAAAATTTTTCTTTAAATCTGATTTTATCATCTTTTCCTAAAAATATTCTGATTATTAAAATTATTGGTGAAATCAATAATATTAATAATAAAAAAATATTATAGATAAAAAACATCAGTTTTTGTTTATCTGCTTATTGTAGAAGTTTTTATATGTTTCAGATTTATTTAAAAGCTCTTCATGATTTCCTGAGTCTAAAATATTACCTTTATCCATTACATAAATTTTATCTGAATTCAGAATTGTTGAAAGTCTATGAGCTATAACTACAGTTGTTTTATTCAATACCAATTTATCAAGTGCTTTTTGAATTTTTTCTTCAGTTTCAGAGTCTAGTGAGGAGGTTGCTTCATCTAAAAGTATTATCTTGCTATCTTTTAAAAAGGCCCTAGCGATTGACAATCTTTGCTTTTCACCCCCTGATAATCGAACTCCATTTTCCCCAATCATTGTTTGATATTTATTTTCAAGCTTATCTATAAAATCTTGGCACATAGATTGTTCTGCAGCTTTATAAACTTCCTCATCAGTAGCATCCAGTTTTGCATACTTAATGTTATTAAAAATTGTATCATCAAATAGTGTTACATTTTGATCAACTATAGATATTTCTCTCCTGAGAGAAAATAAATTAACATCTCTAATGTTTTGCCCATCAATTTCTAAAATTCCAGATTTTGGATCATACAATCTTGGAATTAAACTCAATAATGAGGACTTACCTGATCCACTTTGACCAACTAATGCAGTCATTTTTTTTCCATTTATTTTAATATTTATATTTTTCAGAACTGTATTCTCTAGATTAGAAGAATAATTGAAATTTATATTTTTCAATTCTATATCTCCATTTTTAAAATCAATTTCTGATTTATCTTTATTTACCTTAATCAAATTTTTAACATCAATAATTGGTAGTATTCTTTTTCCAGCTGACATACCCTGGCCAATGCCTACATTAATAGTAGCTAATGATTTTACTGGTTGATAAGCTAACATCATTGCTGCTAAAAAAGAGAAAAAATTATTCAAGGTTAATTGATCGTTCATGATTAATTTTCCAGAGTAAAATATTAATAAAGCAATCATAATTCCTGTAAGAATTTCCATAACCGGGGTCGCCCTGATAAATATCGTAGAAATTTTTATCGACTTTTCTTTCAAATCATTAACGAATGTCTCTGATCTATTCTCCTCAAATTCTTCTCTTTGAAAAATCTTAATAATTTTATGATTTTTAAATAAATCAATTAAATATTTATTTAAATCTCCAGATTTTTCTTGAGCCTCTGTTGCAACTTTACCCATCCTTTTGCCCAATCTTTTTGCAGTTATAGATGCCAGAGGGATCATTATTATTGCTATTAAAGATAATCTCCAATTTTGTGTGAACATAACTATAAGTAGACCTATTAAAGTTAGACCATCTTTAAAAAAATTCAGAAATGAAGTACTAAGCATCATTGTTATTTGATTAACATCAAAGTTTAAATTTGAGATATATTTTCCAGTATGCTTATTTTCAATGTATTCTGTATCTGCCTTAATAAAAGAAGTAAGCATATTCATTTGTATTTTTTTCTTTACTTCCTCAGCAACATTTATCATTAAGACTTTGGCCATATAAAGAGAAATACCTTTGGTAGCAAATGCAATAATTATAAAAAAAGGAATAAGCAACAATAGACTTTGGTCTCTATTCAAAAAAATTTTATCAATAGCTGGATCTAATAGCCATGCTGTAGCCGACGTGCTTGTTGCAACTAAAATTGAAAAAAAAACAGCAAGTAAAATTTTATTGATGTAATTTTTAGTATAGTCTTTATAAAGTCTCTTCAGAATTTCAATATTTTTCATTTAAATTATTTTTCCTATTAAAATATTTAAAAAAATTACTAATCCTAAAAAATTATTACTTTTAAATTTTTGCAGACATTGATTTGCATTATCTACATTAAGATTTTTTATTTGATAAATTAATAAATGGAAAAAGGTTATTATCAAAGTTAGGAAATATAATATTTTAAAATTCATTAAAATTCCTATTATTATTAAAGAAATAAAAAAAAATGAGTAACATAAAGAAATAAATATTTTTGGGTTTTTTTTAAATTTTATTGAGGTAGATTTAACTCCTATTATCTCATCATCTTTTATATCCTGATACCCATAAATAGTGTCGTAACCCAGTGTCCAAAATATGGCCCCTAAATAAAATATAATTGGGACCACAGATATGCTATTATTTATCGATATCCACGCAAGAACAAGTCCATAATTAAATGTAATTCCTAGAAATAATTGTGGCCAGTAAGTAAATCTTTTCATCAATGGATAAGTAAATGCAAAAGGCATAGATAATAGTGCCATTAAAATTGTGAATTTATTAAAATTAATCAAGACTAAAAATGCTAATCCGCATAAAAGAAAAGAGTAAATTATTGCAAGCTTTACAGAAACTTTTCCTGATGCAATTGGTCTATTTTTTGTTCTCTCAACCTTTTTGTCAAAATTTTTATCTACTATGTCATTTACAATACAACCTGCGGATCTCATTAGCATTGATCCAAGTAAAAATAGCAAAGCATAAAAATAAAATTTTTCTAATTCAGAATTAAAATTATAAGCAATAGTGAGACCCCATAGACAAGGCCAAAATAAAAGCATGTATCCAATTGGTCTATTTAATCTTGTAAGTTCAATGAACAATTTAATGTTTTGCATAACAATTTACTTGTAAATAGCAAAGCGGAGTCTCATAATCAAATTGATTCGAATGAATATAGATTACACTGTAACTGCATTAATGTTTCCAGCAATACCGCTTATAATGAGCGTATACAGTAATCGATTTCACACGTTAAGTGGATTAATTAGAAAAATTCATGATGAGTATGTCTTTGAAAAACATACTCCCCCGGAATGGAAAGACCAACTTATAAACTTAAACAGCAGAATTGGAGTATTAAAGCTTGCAATCATGTCAGCAGCATTTGGCTTTCTATTTAATATGCTGACTGTATTTGCTCTTTATTTAGAAAGTTTAATTGTAGCTAGAGTAATTTTTGGAACGTGTTGTTTGTCTATGATGATTTCAATTGTATTTTTTATTAGAGAAATACAAATTTCTACTAAGGCTTTAAAACTCCATCTTTCTGATATGGATGTTCAGTTTAAGGAATAATTACTGCCGGGCCTGTAATTTTTCTACCTTCTAAATCTCTATGAGCTTGAACAGCATCCTCTAATTTATATTTTTTAAAAATTTCTATTTTTATGTTTCCTGATGAAATTTGTTTAAATAACATGTTAGCTGCTTCTTGTATTTCTTCACTATTTGTGAAGTATTGATTCATTGCAGGTCTAACGAAATAAATACCTTTAGGTTGCAAAGATTTTGAAACATTAATTGGGTCAAGTGGACCTGATGCATTTCCAAATGAAACCATTGTCCCTCTTAATTTTAAACATTCAATGGATTTATCATATGTTGTTTTTCCCACACCATCATAAACTACTGAAACACCTTTACCGTTTGTGAGTTCCAACACTTTTTTCGCAAAGTCATCCATAGAATAGTTTATAACTTCATCACAACCATACTGTTTTGCTATCTTAACTTTTTCATCATTACCAACCGTTCCAATAACTTTCAGTCCTAAACTTTTTGCCCACTGACAAAAGAATTGTCCCACGCCACCTGCTGCTGCATGAAATAAGACAGTTTCATCCTTTTTTGGAACATATGTTTTGTGTAACAAATAAAATGTTGTCATTCCTTTAGTCATTGCACTCGAAATTTGCTCTAAATCAATATCATTTGGAACTTTTACAATATTTTTTGATGTATAATTTCTGTGAGTGGAGTAAGCACCTAAAGGAGCTGCAGCATATGCAATTTTATCCCCAACTGAAAAATTAGAAACATTTGAACCAACTTCTTTAATTATACCTGCAGCTTCCATTCCAATCCCTGTTGGTAATTGAAGAGGGTATAAACCTGACCTATGATATGTATCTATAAAATTTAAACCAATTGAAACATGTTCGATTTGAACTTCATCTGCTCCAGGTTTTTCTAAATTTATATCCTCTAGTTTAAGAACTTCTGGTCCACCAGTATTTGTTACTTTAATAGATTTCATTTTACAAATGTACCTTTATGATAATCCTCGACTGCTTGCAAGATTTCTTGTTTAGTGTTCATAACAAATGGACCACCTCTAGCTATTTGTTCACCTATTGGTTTTCCTGCAATTAGAAGAAACTTTGCATCAGTTAAGCCATAAACCTTAAGTTTGTCTCCCTTTTCTAAAAGAATTAGTTTTGAATTTTCAACTTTTTGATGTTGCTGATTTCCAATTTTTATCTTTCCTTCAATTAAATAAATAAACGAATTGTGAGTTGATGGTAAATCGAAATTGCACTCTTTGTCTTTATTTAATTCTACATCAAAATAAATAGGCTCAACATTATGTTTTTTTACAGGTCCCTCAGTTTTTTCAAATTTACCAGCAATGACTTTTACAATTTTTTCATCATCTTTATATGCTTGCATCTGTTCTGCATCTATGTAGATGTAATTAGGTTTGCTCATTTTAAGTTTAGCTGGCATGTTGATCCATAATTGAAATCCATGTAACTTACCTTCTTTCATTGCTGGCATTTCAGAGTGAATTATTCCACTTCCAGTTTTCATCCACTGAACATCTCCTGCAGTCATTCTACCTTCGCCACCTGTACTATCTTTGTGTTCAAAATCTCCAGCTAACATATAGGTTACTGTTTCTATTCCTCGATGAGGGTGTGGCGGAAAACCTGCTATATAATCTTCACTATTTTCTGATCCAAATTCATCTAGCATTAAAAATGGATCAAAGTAATTTGGCTCTACACCAATACTTCTTTTTAATTTAACTCCAGCCCCGTCAGATGCTGGCGTAGGTTCAATAATTTTTTTAACTTCAATATTTGACATTTTATTTTTAAAATTTTCTATCTAAACTATAATCTTTAGTTCCATTTATGAATATAAATAGAAACCCACCTGCTAATGCTATATTTTTCAAAAACGATCCTAATTGCATCTGGTCCGAAAAATCGTTGTGAAAAATTACAGCTGTAGCAATACAAAATAGACTTAATAAACCTGATGCAATTTTTGCTTTATAGCCTAATATAATTAAGATAGGTCCAACTATCTCTAAAATTATTGCTGGTATAATTAAAATTCCTGGTATTCCAAAACCCTCCATCCAGCCGACTGTTCCATCGTAATTACTAATTTTAAAAACACCATTAAGAAGAAATAAAGCTG
>CABZCA010000026.1 GCA_902524115.1 uncultured Pelagibacteraceae bacterium
AAATTTATAAATTGCTTCACGGAGTATTGTTTTCCAGTGCAAATTACCCAGTCATCTGCTTTTTTATATTGTAAAATTTTCCACATAGCAATTACATAATCTTGTGCATGTCCCCAATCTCTTTTGGCGTAAATATTTCCAAGATATAATTTTTTTTGTTTTTTTGTTTTGATTTTACATAATGCTTTTACAATTTTTTTTGTAACAAAAGTTTCACCTCTAAGAGGACTTTCATGATTAAACAAAATCCCATTGGCTGCAAAAAGGTTATATGACTCTCTATAATTAATTGTAATCCAATGAGCATAAACTTTTGAAATAGCATACGGGCTTCTTGGATAAAAAGGAGTTTTTTCTGTCTGAGGAAATGATTGAACTTTACCGTACATTTCAGAACTACCTGCTTGGTAAAATTTAATCTTTGGATTAATTTTAATTATAGAATCAAGAATTCTTAGTGAACCTAATGCATCTGCATTTGTTGTGTACTCGGGTATTTTAAATGATACAGCTACATGTGATTGTGCCGCTAAGTTATAAATTTCATGAGGACTTATTTTCTTAATCAATTCAAAAACTGATGTACCATCAGTTACATCACCATAATGAAGTACAAAGTTTTTTTTTTTTGTAAACGGTTCTTCATATATATCGTCAATTCTTTTTGTATTTATTGATGACGACCTTCTAAGAATTCCATGAACCATGTATCCTTTTTTTAAAAGAAATCTTGATAAATAAGAACCGTCTTGACCTGTTACTCCAAATATTAATGCTATTTTTTTCATATTAAATTTATATTAATATTTTTATTAAATTACTAATAAGTAAATATATTTTATCACAATTTATTGTTGGAAGATTTATAATTTTAAAGCCTGGCAATGTCCTACTCTTCCATGTCTTAAGACAAAGTACCATCGGCGCTGAAAGGCTTGACTTCCGAGTTCGGAATGGGATCGGGTATTACACTTTCGCAATAATCACCAGGCAAAGCTTTTTTATAATATAATTTTTAAATGTAAATAGTTATTTTTTAAATTTAATATTACCTGAATTTTTATATAATTCTTTAAATATCCATTTATAAGTGTTCTCTAACCCAACATGCAACTTTGTATTTGGCTCCCAATTTAATATTTTTTTTATTAATTTATTATCACTAGATCTACCTCTAACTCCTTTAGGCTTATCAAGTAAATATTTTTTTTTTACCTTAAAAGATGCAATTTTTTCAATAATTTTAATCATCTCATTAATTGAAACTCTTTCTGACGAACCTAGGTTTATTGGACTATGATAATTACTAAAAAATATTTTTAAAATACCCTTAATGCAATCATCTATAAACATGAAACTTCTGGTTTGCTTTCCATCACCCCATACATCAATCTTCATTTTATTTTTTAATTTTGCTAAGGCTATTTTTCTGCATAATGCTGCAGGTGCTTTTTCTCTACCTCCATCATAAGTTCCCTGAGGACCATAAACATTGTGAAGTCTAACAATTCTAACTTTTAGGCCATAATCTTCTTGAAAATGTCTGCACATTCTCTCACTAAATAATTTTTCCCAACCGTAACCATCTTCTGGTTGTGCTGGATAAGCATCATTTTCTTTAAGTCCTGGATTTTTTGTATTTTTTTGTTTTTCAGCATTGTAAACACATGCACTAGAGGAAAATAAAAATTTTTCAATTTTGTTTTTCTTTGATGCTCTTAATAAATTAGTGTTTATTAAAACAGAAGTCATACAATCAGCTTTGTTATTTTCTATAAATCCCATCCCACCCATATTACAAGCTAAATTAAAAACATAATCTATATTTTTAGTAACCTTTAAGCAGTTTGAATAGTTAATTAAATCCAAAGAATAATTTTTTGATTTTTTAGAAATTTGAAACCATTTTCTAAGAGGTTTTATATCTACGCATATAACATTATATTTTTTTTTAATTAAACATGACGCAAGATAACCACCAATAAAACCTCCTGCTCCTGTAACTAAAACTTTTTTCATTTTGATAATATTTAAACTATTATTTGAAGAATTTATATTTAATTATAGCTTTAATGGCCTTTAAACCATCTGAAGATTTTATTTTTTTTCCCTGTTTATAAGTTCTACCCTGATAGTTGATTGGAATTTCATGAATATTGATACCCATATTTGAAAGTTTAGTATTTAACTCTGGACAAAATGCAAAGTCATTTTCTTCAAGTTTTATAGATTTAAAAATGTCTGATTTAACCATTTTATAGCAGGTATGAGCATCTGTTAAATTTTGATTGTTAATTTTATTAGATATAAAAGTAAGTAACATATTTCCAAATATTCTTACTTTATGGCTAAAATTTTGAACTTTTTCATACTTATCTTTTTTTAATACTCTAGATCCATATACCACTTGATAACCTGTATTATTAATCTCATTTAAAAATAGCTCATATTGTTTTGGATCATACTCTAAGTCTGCGTCTTGAATAATGACAAAGTCCCCGTTAATATATTTTTGTGCACTTTTAATTGCTGCACCTTTGCCTTGATTTTTTTCATGAAAAATAAGCTTGTGTATTTTATCGTTATAGTTATTCATTAATTTTTCTCTTGTTCCGTCACTAGAAAAGTCATCCACAACGATAATTTGCTTGTCGACTTTTGACTGTAAAACTTTATTTATCAAAATATCAATATATTCAATTTCATTGTATACAGGTATAATTACTGTTAATTTCATACTTAAACCTTAGATGATTAATATTATATTATCCAGTTTTTTAGTTACATTGATTTATACTCCTTTTGGAATATTTTTCTATAAAGGAAGAACTATAAAAGCATATTCATTACAATTGACGTTTGGTTTAATTATTATTTCTTTTATTGCTTTAACATTAAATTTTTTTGTACCACTCAATGAACTAAATAACTCGATTTTGATTTTGTTAAGTTTAATTATAATCATAATAAGGAAAAAAGATTTTTTTAATAAAAATTTTGTCTATTTTTGTTTATTTTCGACAGCTTTAATTTTTTTACTTATTACAAAAAGTAACGTTTACAGGCCAGATGCAGGACTTTACCATTTACCGTACATTAATTTACTTAATGAGGAAAAAATTATAATTGGAAGTTCAAATCTTCATTTTAGATTTGGTCATACATCTATAATTCAATATTTGTCTGCAGTTACAAACAATTTAATTTTTAGTATAAATGGTATAGTATTTGCAGGTGCTTTGGTAGCTAGTGCAGTAATAATAAATTTTTCAAGTAATTTATTCCATTATCTTAAGAAAAAAAAATTAAATTTTCATTTTTTTTTTTTATTTTCAATTTTTATTTTTATTATCTATAAAATGAACAGGTATGGAGAATATGGTAACGATGCTCCCGCACATTTCATGATGTTTTTGTTAGTTTCAGAAATCATAAAAAATTTTGAGAAGAAGAATAATATTTCTAAAAATATCCCAAATTATCTTACACTAGCTATGTTTGTAATTATGAATAAAGTAATTCTTATTACATCTATACTTTTCCCTCTTATTTTGTTTACAAGAAAAAATTTTTTAAACTGTTTAATTAATAAAAAGACAATTTTTTTAATTATTTTTTTATTATTTTGGAGCATAAAAAATATTCTAGTAAGTGGATGTATTCTTTACCCAATAAAAATAACATGCCCAAATAATATTATTTGGAGTGATTTAGAAAATACAAAAAAAATCGCTCTTGAAAATGAGGTATGGGCTAAGGGTTGGCCTGAATTCAGAAATACTAAGACAGGTATTAATAAAAAACAATTTTCCTCAAACTTTTTTTGGTTAAAAACTTGGCTAAATAACCATTTTTTAAAAATATTAAAAATATTATCTCCCTACATACTAGTATTAACTATTATACTAATTTTTTTTAGATCCAAAAATGATGAATATAAAAAAAATAAATACTTTATAATTTTGGTGTCAATATCTTTATTTGGAATTTTAATTTGGTTTTTTAAAGTACCGAACTTTAGATATGGATATTCGAATATCGTAATACTGATTTCTCTAATTTTTGCTTCAATAGGATATAAAAGTTGTAATAATAATTATAATAAATTTAAATATATACTTCTAGTTTTAATAATTATTTTTTCATTTAAAAATTTAAACAGAATAATTTTTAATAAAACAAATTATTTCAATTATCCTTGGCCAAAATTCTATTCCTTTGAAGCAGATAATAAACCTCA
>CABZCA010000027.1 GCA_902524115.1 uncultured Pelagibacteraceae bacterium
AGGGTGAAAGAGATATGGCTTCAGACAATAAGATTTTGGGTAATTTTGAACTTGTTGGTATAGCTCCAGCTCCAAGAGGAGTTCCTCAAATCGAGGTTACATTCGATATTGATGCAAACGGAATCGTAAACGTTTCTGCAAAAGACAAGGGGACTGGTAAAGAACAAAAAATTCAAATTCAGGCCTCAGGTGGTTTAAGTGATGATGAAATAAATCAAATGGTTAAAGATGCCGAGACAAACAAAGAGGCTGACAAAAAGAAAAGAGAAGCTGTAGATGCAAGAAATCAGGCTGATACTCTTCTTCATTCTACTGAAAAAAACTTAAAAGAGCACGGTAGCAAAGTTTCTGATGCAGATAAAAAAGCTATTGAGGATGCATCTGCTAATGTAAGAAATGCATTAAAAGGAACTGATGTCGAGGAAATTAAAAAGAAAACTCAAGATTTGGTTCAAGCTTCTATGAAACTAGGCGAAGCTATTTACAAATCACAACAAAGTACAAAACCTGGTGATGCACCTAAAGATGCAAAAGATGAAGGGAAAAAAGACGATAATGTTGTTGATGCAGACTTTGAAGAAGTAAAAGACGATAAAGAAAAAAGCGCCTAAAATATCAACCATTTGTCTATAACTAGTTATGGCAAAAAGAGATTACTACGATGTCTTGGGTGTTGAAAAAAGTGCTAGTCCAGACCAAATAAAAGCAGCTTATAGAAAACAAGCAGTAAAACATCACCCAGACAAAAATAAAGGCGATAAAGGTGCTGAGGAAAAATTTAAAGAGGCATCTGAAGCCTATCACGTTCTATCAAATTCTGAGAGAAAACAAAATTATGATAATTTTGGACATGCCGCATTTGAAAATGGTGGTGGAGGTGGAAGAGGTGGTTTTGGAAACTTTGACTTTTCTGGCTCATTTTCTGATATTTTTGAGGACTTTTTTGGCGAAGGTTTTGGTGGCGGTGGAAGAAGATCAAGAAGATCTAACAACCGAGGCTCTGATTTAAGATATGATCTCTCCATAAGCCTTGAGGAAGCTTATGCTGGAAAAAAACAAGATATTAAATTCTCGACATCTGATAGATGTAATACTTGTAGCGGTTCAGGCTCAAAACCTGGTCAAAGTGCAAGCACATGTTCTATGTGTGGAGGACACGGTCAAGTTCGTTCTAGCCAAGGTTTTTTCACTGTTCAGCAAACGTGCCCGCAATGTGCTGGTTCGGGTGAACAAATTACTGATCCTTGTACAAGTTGTGGTGGTCAAGGTAAAAAACAGGTAAGTAAGCGGCTTTCTGTGACAATACCTAAAGGAGTTGATGATGGGACTAGAATTAGATTGTCTGGTAAAGGAGAAGCGGGTTCAAGGGGAGCGAGTAATGGCGATCTTTATTTATTTATAAATGTAAATTCTCACGAATTATTTAAAAGATCTGAAGAAAATTTATTTTTTGAATGTCCAATATCTGTTGCAGACGCTGCTTTAGGAGCTGAAATAAAAATACCAACAATAGATGGTGGAAAAGCTAAAATAAAAATTCCAGCTGGAACACAAAGCGGTAAACAGTTTAGATTAAGAGAAAAAGGAATGCCACTAATGAGAGGAAATGATTATGGAGACCTTTATGTACAAGTGAACACCGAAGTGCCAGTATCTTTAAATAAAGAACAAAAAGAATTACTTGAGAAATTTAGAGAAATTGAAAACGAAAAGTCAAATCCTAGTATTAAAAAATTCTTTAAAAAAGCTAAAAGTTTTTGGAAAAATTAGATGAAAAAAAAAATTAAATATACAATTTTTGGAATTATTTATATTTTAGCAATTCTAATTCTAGGTGCCTATTTTTATAAGGAAGGAATTGGGATAATTTAATTATCTTTTGCTAATCTTATAAATATATCTCCCATACCACCTTGTACTTCCTCAAGAGGTGCGTTATTTCTTAGTTCACAGTATTGTCCTGTAACCTCATGACTATCAATAGCAGCAATACTTTGAGAATTACATTTTGTGGCATTATGAAATAAACCAATTACTAATCTCTGATCTAACACAAATACTTGATTATTATCGAGTTTATTTCGATCACAAAAATAATCCTTGTTTACTTCTCTTGGAAAATCTTTTTTACCGCAGGGATTTTTTATTGTTAGAACAAAAAATTCTTTTTCACCGTCTGTAAAATTATATTTCATTTTTTTTACTTTAGAGTATTTCATCAAATCACACGAGCATGGGTAACAACACTTATGATAAAATCCACATATTTTCTGGTCATTTTCAGCATTTTTAAGATAAACAAATTCTGGTTTGTTATTTGGATCAATCAATGATCCAGACACAGCACAATATAACTTATTGTATTCTACAAAGTCTTGATATGTGATTTCTTTTGTTAAAATATGTTTGAAAAATTTTGGACCTGCAGCATTTCTATTTTGATCAGGAAAAATTTTTGGCCAATCTTTGATTAAATCAGCATAATAATTAAATTGATTAGAATATGTTGGTTTTATCAAACTAAAAGTTATTAGTAAAAAAGAAATTGTAAAAAATTTTAATTTATTCATGATTTTCTAGTTAGAATACTTTAATTATTTTACTTATTGAATTGAGTGTTATTGTCCTATTTTTTTTGATTTACTTCTATTGTTTTATTAAATTCATTTATTTTTAGTGACTGCGAAGAACCGTCAGTCCAAACTATTTTTACTGAAATATTTTTTTCACTGTCTCTAATGCCATAATGAGCTACGGGTTCCATTTGACATAAATATCCAGAGCCAGCATCGATGGTTTTAGCATGATTTCTTTGATTTGAGTTAAGTATAACTGTTGCTCCTCTTGCAGGTGCACCGTACTTATTTAATGGTTTTATTCTTATGTAATTGAAATTCTTTTTAATATCTGCTTTATACATCGTCAGTGGTTGCATACCTGATTCTCCATGAGAAACTAATAATTCTAAAATTCCATCTTCATCTATATCCGCAACTGCTGCTCCTGTTCCTAAACCATTGGCCTCGTATGCATTTTGAATTTTTATCTCTTCAAAATATCCATTTTCTTTTATTTTAAATAATTTGTTTGGTTCACCAATATTATTCATAAATATTTCATCATAGCCATCATTATCAAAATCCGCTGCTATTACTGTTCTAATTCTAGTTGGAATATTGTAGGTTGGAGTAGCGATATCTTTAAATTTGTTACCTTCTAATATAAAAGCCCTATGATAACCGTTCCAATTTGATGTGATTATATCTAATCTTCCTCTATAAAGTATATCTGATAAAGTTGTACCTCTTCCGTTTTCATATTGATCATCAATTTTATAATCATTAGCTATATCCTGAAAGAAACCATCAGAATTATAATATAAAAAATTTTTTCCTCTTTCGTTTGCAGCAAATATATCAGTTTTTCCTGATAAAATATTGCCTGCAACTACAGCTCTTCCACCAGTTATTTTATCAATTTTCAGCTTCTCTGCTAAATCTAATATTTGTCCGGAGCTCTGTTCATAAAACCTAGTCGGACCTCCATAATTGGCAACATATATGCCATATTTTCCGTCACCATTTCTATCCACACAAACAACAGACCTACCAGCAGTTAAGTTTAAATTTTTTTTATTAATTCCTTTTTCAAATAAATCAATAAAACCATCACTAGTGGTATCAATCAATCTATCTGAATATTTTTTTTCTCCACTATAGGTGTCGGTATTTAAAAAATATATTTCTTCAAACCCATCTTGATCAATATCGCAAGCAGCAACTCCAATTGTTTTTCTTTTAGCATCATCAAAGATTTTATTTTTATTAATGTTTACTATTTTCCCATTTTGATAAGACAGCGCTAAATTTGAAAAACCAAATCCAGTAACGACAAATTCATATTTATTATCTTGGTTTACATCT
>CABZCA010000028.1 GCA_902524115.1 uncultured Pelagibacteraceae bacterium
AATTAAAAATATGATTAACGCACACATTGAAGATGGTGTGGCTTTAACAAAATTTTTATATTGGATTAAAAATTGCAAAATTACTAATCTTACTGAAAAGAAAATTGAGAAAAAGTTAGAGAGTTTTAGAAAAATGAGTAAAAATTATTTATACCCAAGCTTTGATACTATAGCTGGATCCGGACCAAATGGAGCAGTTATTCACTATAGATCAGATAAGTTTTCAAACAGAAAATTAAAAAAAAATGATTTATTACTCCTCGATTCTGGTGGTCAATATAAATGGGGAACCACAGATGTAACCAGAACGCTTTGCTTCTCGATTGTATCTAATAAAATTAAGGATATTTTTACAAGAGTATTGAAAGGTCACATTGCAGTAGCATCATCAAATATAAAAAAAGAGAAAAATGGTCATAATATTGATAAAATTGCCAGGAAATATCTCAATTCTGTTGGACTTGATTATCGACACGGAACTGGTCATGGAGTGGGTGCATTTCTAAATGTTCATGAAGGACCCCAAGGAATATCAAAAAATAACTATGTAAAATTAAAAGAAGGAATGATTTTAAGCAATGAACCTGGTTTTTATAAAAAAAATGATTTTGGAATAAGAATTGAAAATTTAGTTTTTATTAAAAAAATTAGATCTAAGCTATTATTTGAAAATCTGACTATGGCACCAATTGATACTGACTTAATAAATTTTAAAATGCTTAATACAAAAGAAAAGAATTACTTGTTTAATTATCACTTTGATGTTTATAAAAATATTTCGCCGTTTTTAAATAAAAATGAAAAAAGGTGGTTAGCTAACTTAATTTAGTAAATTAAGCCATTCTTTTTGAGATAAAATTTTAATTCCTAATTCTTTAGCTTGTTGTACTTTTCTATTTGTTGGCTTTTCACCAATTATTAAATATTTCAATTTTTTATTTACTGAGCTTACAACTGATCCTGAATTTTCTTCAATTAAAGATTTTGCTTCAGCTCTACTCATATTTGAGAGTTTTCCAGTAATCATAAATGTATTATTCAATAACTTGCCATCTTTATTTAATTTCAAGTCAGAAATATTTAATATTGATGAAAGCTCTGTAATTACATTATAATTTGATTTGTTTGTAAAAAACTTTTTTAATGAATTTATTTGAGTATCACCAATTCCATCTATATTCAAAAATTCGTTTAATTTTTTTTTATTAACAAAACTTATAAAAGTTTTTATCGACTTAACATATTCTGCTAAAAGTTTAGCATTTTCAATTCCAATGTGTCTTATCCCGATAGCATACAAAAATTTATCTAAAGAAACTTTTTTTGATTGGTCTATAGAATATTTTAAGTTTGAAACTGAGAGATTTCCCCAGCCTTCTAAATCTGATATTTTTTTATAATCTAAATTATATATATCTTGTGGAAATCTTATAAAACCTAAATTCCAAAAATTTTCTATAACTTTTTTACCAAGCCCATCAATATTCATTGCATCTTTAGATATAAAGTGTTTAATTTTTTCAATTGCGATTTTTTCACATTCAAATCCCTCATTGATACATCTCCTGACTGCGTCATATTTTTTTGTTGTTTTATTAAATTCTTTTATTGTTTCAGAACCACAAGAGGGACAAGTATTAGGGAATATATACTTTTGTGAATTTTTATTTCTTTTTTTTAAATCAACAAGAATAACATGTGGAATAACATCACCTGCTCTTTCTATTTTTACAGTATCTCCAATTCTTATGTCTTTTCTAAAAATTTCATCCTCATTATGTAAAGTTGCATTAGATACTACTACACCTCCAATATTCACTGGTTTTATCCTTGCTACAGGGGTCAATGCGCCTGTTCTACCAACCTGAATGTTTATGTCTTTTATTGTTGAAAATGCACTATCTGCTGAAAATTTATGAGCAATAGCCCACCTTGGAGAATTTGCTGTAAATCCCAATCTGTTTTGAAGATCAAGGCTGTTAATCTTATAAACTAAACCATCAACATCATATTTTAAATCATACCTATCATTCTCAAATTTTTTGTGAAAATTTTCTAAATCTTTAATAGTTTTTAATACTTTATTATGATCATTTGTTTTAAAACCCCATTTTTTCAACGAACTTAAAAAATCAGACTGTTTTTTAATTTTATCACTTTTAAAATAACCATAAGTATAAGCTATAAAGTTAAGTGGAATTTTTTTTGTTTCTAATGGATTTTTTTGTCTTAGAGAGCCTGATGCTGCATTTCTAGGATTAGCAAAATTATTTTTTAACTTATTAAAATCATCTTTTTCTATAAAAACTTCACCTCTAATATCTATATCTTTTGGAAAGTCTTTATTAGCTATTTTATGAGGTATATCATTAATGGTTTTTAAATTTTCAGTAATTACTTCACCTGTAGAACCATCTCCTCTTGAAGTACCCATAACTAATAATCCATTTTTGTAAGTTAATGAGGCTGAAATTCCATCTATTTTCGGCTCAACACTATATTCAATATCTACTTTGTTATTCAAGTAATTAAATATTTTTTTTTCAAAATTTTCTAAATCGTTTAAATCAAAAGCATTGGACAACGACAACATTTTTACTCTGTGAGTGAATTTTGTAAAGTTTTTAGAAGGAGAGTATCCAACCGACATGGTTGGAGATGATAAATTTTTTAAGAAAGAATATTTTTTTTCTAATTCAGTTACTTCTTTTTTAATTTTATCATATTTGCTATCTGAAATTTCCGGTGAACTTTTTTCAAAGTATAATTGATTATGTTTTTTAAGCTCACTAATTTTATCACTGTAATACTTTCTAACTTGGGAAACTTTCATTAAATATTACTATTCAAAGATTTGTTTAAACTTTTTAAGAAAAGATTTTTGTGTTTTGTGATCTTGCTTAATCTCAGGTTTTTTGTAATTAGTATTTAAAATTTTATAAGATTTTTCATACCAATCACTTGAATTATAATTATAGCCAAGTAATGCAGTATATTTTTTTGCCTCACCTGCAAGGCCCAATTTATAATTTAGTTCTACTAATCTAAATAGTGCCTCTTCAACAAAAATAGTAGTATCATATTCATTCACTATTTTTTTATATCTATTCATTGCTGGTATCCATTTATCCCTTTCCAAATAATAATTTGCAAGATAAAGTTCTTTTGAAGCAAGTATTTCTTCAATTAAATCTAGCTTAAATTGTGCATCTTGAGCAAAATCTGTATTAGGAAATTTATTAGTTAATATTTTAAAATAACCTTTAGCTTTTATTATTTCACCAAGATCTTTTTTTTCATCAATAATTTGATTGTAATGACAAATCGCTATCAAATAATATGCGTAATCAATATTTGGATGATTGCTATATATTTCAATAAACCTCTCTAATTCATAAATAGCATCAGTAAAATATAATTGAGAATAATAAGCATAAGCAGCCATCAACGTTGATCTAGGAGCCCAAATTGATTGAGGGTACAAAAGTTCAACTTCATTAAATTTTTTTGCAGCAAAAAAAACATCTCCTTTATTTAACTCATTCACTCCCTCATTATAAGCTTCAATCATCTGCATTTCCAAATTGTCTTCTTTAATTAATGAGATCTTCTCTTCCTTTTCAGAGCAAGAAATAACACCTAACATTATTAATAGAATAAATAAAAAATTAAG
>CABZCA010000029.1 GCA_902524115.1 uncultured Pelagibacteraceae bacterium
CAACTTTTTATATTATTCATTTTTTTTAAAATACAAATAATAAATCATGACTATAATTTGATTGACAATAAATCTTAAAAGTTAGATATAGATCAAAATGTTTTATGTTCATTTCAATAATTAGCTTTTTAAATGTTAAATAATTTCCTAAAAAAAAACTTTTCGATTAAAAAAAACGAGATCGATTTGCTTAAATTCCTTCGAGCTAATACAAATATAGATTCTGGCGGTAATAAGCTTTATGATGGATTAGGAACTCATTCTCTTCAGAATCCAGAGGAACTTGTTTGGGCAATTAAAAAAATTCAGGAAATTATAAAAAACAAAAAATTTAAGAATAAAAATTTTCTTGAATTCGGATATGCTCATGGATTCACTAATACAATTTTAAATAAATGTTTTAACTTTGATAAAATTGTTTCTGTTGATATCATTAGTACTGCAGGACAATCTAGAGATAGTTTCTTTGCAAATTTAAGATTTAAAAATATTATTTTATTATGTGGAGACTCAAGATCGAAATTTATTGAAAAACAAATATCCCTAAATGGTAAATATGATCTTGTATTCATTGACGGTGGTCATGATTACGATGTTGTTAAAAATGATTTTGAGATAGCAAAAAAAAATATTTCAAAAAATGCTATAATTATTTTTCACGATATTGATGCAAGTTCATGCGATGGCCCTAGAAAATTATGGAAATCTATTTTAAAAAAAAAAAATAAAGGTATGAAAACTTACCAGTATGTGTGTAAAAATTATAAAATTAAATATGGACTTGGTATAATAGTTTTTTCTTGATATTTTTTTTCGTATTTTAATTTAGGGCAAAATTTAATGAATAATAGTTCTGTTCAAAATGAACTTTCGGAAAGATGGGTGCGATCAGGTCTAGCTAGGGGTGATGTTTTTTTACTGCATTCTGATGTTAGACGACTCCTTACTGAATTCAAAAAGAAAAAAATAAAGTTAGACACCTCAATAATTATAAATAGTTTTTTAGATGTAATAGGTATGAGTGGGACAATGTTAATGCCTTTATTTAATTTTACTGATTTCATTGAAAATAAATTTTTTTCTCTGAAAAATTCAAAATCTATGATGGGAATATTAACTGAAAGATTTAGAACTGATTATAAAATTTTAAGAACTAAACACCCAGTTTATTCATTCGCTGTAATTGGTAAAGATGCTAATAAATTTAAAAAAGATAATTTTAGTGCTTATGGAAAAGATTCTCCTTTCCAAGTTTTAAAAGATTTAAATGGTAAAATTGCAATCCTTGATTTACCAGAACAAAAATCAATGACATTTTATCATCATATAGAAGAATTAAACAAAGCTGAATGGAGATATCATAAAATATTTGAAGGGCAATATGAAGATTTGGAAAATAAAAAATCAAACCAAAAATACTCTATTTTTGTAAGAAATTTAGATAAAGGAATAATTACTCATGTTAACCCAGCTGGAGAATTATTATGGTCTCAGGGGTTGTATCAAGGTTCAAGACCGAATGTTGGTACAGGTCTAAGGGTAGTAAATGCAAGTCAAATGTTTGAATTTATTTCAAAATTAATAATCGAAAAAAAAGCTTTGGGAATTTTATATAATAAATCAAATAAAAAAATCTAAATTGTAAATCCAAGACCAATATCTCTTTTCATTTTTACTTAAATTCATCACTTTTCTCTCACATTCATATCCACCATTATGAAAAGTCATAAAATTCATTGGATATTTTTTAAATAACAGGTTTCTTATTTTGGTACTTTCAATCTCTAATTTTAAATTTGCAGGTTTTGTCGTAGCAGTTTCCTCAATTAAGTTTTTATTAAAATCAAGTAATAAATATTTATTACGAATTCCCTCTTTTATGTTGATTAATGTCTTAAATTTGAATTTACTTTTATTTTTGATATTTCTTCTCAAATTTTTAGAAAATATTTTTATCAATTGATTAAAATGAGGTTTTTTAATGCTTTTTTCTCGTAATTGATAACTTTTATATTCATTAGATTTTTCATTCGAAAATTTTATTAAAGAGTCTGAATCGGACATTTCTTTTTTTCTTTTTTTATTAAAATTAATTCCTCCAGATATATTTACTATATCTCCAGGTAAAAGAATATTAGGTTTTGTTTTAATTTTTTTCTTTTTAATCATTTCGACTAGATCTTTTTTATTCCGACGATGTATTAGATTAATATGAAATTTGTCTCCTAAATAACCAAGATCACATGCATACGGAACTGTATATTTTGCTTTTAAAGATTTTATAATATTGCAACAATAACTAAGAGATTTATAAGTTTTTTCATTAGCAAGTTTAATAAGGGTATCTGAGTCCCATTTATAAAATCCTGGAAAAGCACCTATTAAAAATGGTATTACAAAAGCTAAATCAATTTTATCAATTTTTGAAATTCTTTTAGCCTCTTTTTCGGACATTAAATTGTCTGTTTGGAAAAATACACAATTTTTCAATGTTTTAATTTTAAATGAGCAATCAAAATCTCCTCTATCATTTAAAAACATTTGGAATTGTGATTTATTATCTAATTGAAATATCTGGTTATGATCCAAAAAAATAATATTTTTAAATTTCTTTTTTAAATCATTTTCCCACCATGAAACATTAAATCTGGGAGCAAATATTTTTGCTTCAAACCATTTCTTTGGAAAATTTTTTATAGTCTCTTCATGAAAGTGATCATCATGACCATGTGAAAAAAAGATAATATCAGGGACTGGTAGATTTGATGGCTTATAGTCATGTGTAGGGTAATGCCACAATGATCCCCCCCAACTTGGTCCAGTTAACCAGGGATCTGTAATTATTTTAATTTTGTTAATTTCAATTAATAAACAAGCATGTGTTAAATATGTTATCTTCATAATCTTATAAAAAGTATTATAACTTATAATTTTCAATAATAATAATAGTCATCGTTTAATGATTTTAATTTTTCTAATTTTTTGTAAAAATTCTTCTATATCCCTTCTATCATTTTCAATAAAAAAATGTCTTTCATCATGCCACACTGATAATTGATTTTTGCTATGTGAAAGCTCATTTTGGTGAACTGGTGCACTTCTCAGGTGAGGCAATTTTGAATACCAGGGGAAAACATTAATACCGCCTCCCCAAAATTGAAAATAATAATCCGAATTTAATACCAATATACCATCGTTTATAAATGAATCAGAAAACTCTTTTGAAAACTTAATTTTTAATTTTTTTTCAATAGCAAATTTTCTAAAAAATTTACAACCATTTTTGTCAGAAATAACTATAATTTTATGCTCAGCAAATTTAGTTTTTAACTCTTTAATAATTTTTAAAAACTCACTTTTTTTTAAATTCCTATTATTTTTTTTTCTAATTTGAAGAGTGTTGTATCTACAATGTAATGTA
>CABZCA010000030.1 GCA_902524115.1 uncultured Pelagibacteraceae bacterium
GAACTTCTTTCATTAAAATGTCAGTGTGTATATGACCTTTAACAATTATTTTTACTTTTCCATCACCAGCAAGCTTTGCTGCAATTTTAGCAGTTTTATTTTCAATTGGCTCATTTATTATTTCATATTCAGAGATATCGAATTTTAACTCTTCAGCAGTTTTTTTAATTTCTATTTCATCACCTATAAAAACAGGGACGATCAATTTTTCTTTTACACAATCCATTATAGAAAGCATAGGAAGTCTTTTGCCTGCATTAACGATTGCTGCTTTGGCTCCTCTTTTTTGGTGAGCAATATCAAGTAAATTGAATGGACAGACTGTTGATTTATCTGAAAGCATTTGAATTTATATATACTAAATTAATAAAAAAACTAATATAGTATTATTGATATAAGGATAAAAAGTGGAAGTAGTTACAAAAATAGCTCCGATCGCTCTAGCTCTTATAATGTTAGGTCTTGGATTAGGATTAACAGGACGTGACTTTTTAAGAGTAATCAATAATCCTAAAGATTTTATAATTGGCTTTGTTTGTCAATTGATACTTTTACCAATAGTTGCATTTATAATTGTATTAATATTAGATTTGCCAATTGAAATTGCGGTAGGTGTTATGATTATAGCTGCAGCTCCTGGTGGAGTAACATCAAATGTAATGACAAAATTTGCAAATGGAGATGTTGCATTATCAATCTCTTTAACCGCTATAATAAGCCTGATTAGTATTATTTCTGTTCCTTTTATTATTTTTAAATCAGCAAATTTATTGGGAGTTACAGAAATATCTTCTGATATCACCATGACTGGCATTGCTTTAAAAATGGCTCTTGTTGTTTCAGTGCCTGTAATTCTAGGAATGATTATAAGGAAATTTGCAGAAAATTTTGTTTCTTCAAATATTTCTATAATCGAGAAAATCACAACTTTATTATTTATAATTGTTTTTGCAACAATATGGATTGAAGAAAGAGAGAATATATTCAATTACCTAAAACAAGCAGGTTTTGCTGTTCTTGTGCTTAATATTGTCATGATGTTGCTTGCATATTACATAGCCAAGTTATTAGCCACTGGCATAAAGCAAAGAAAGTGTATTTCAATTGAGTGTGGACTTCAAAATGGCACATTAGCAATATTTGTAGCTACACAAATATTTAGTGACATTAGTTATATTATTCCAACAGCAGCATATGCTCTTATTATGTATTTAACTGGCTTTATAATGATTTTTATACTTAGAAGATCTAATTAATATTTATTTGCCCGAATATCTTAAAGATTAAACGAGAAAGTGAGAGTACATTTTTCTCCTGCAGTTTAATGGTATCATTTAATGTTTTGTCTTGCATGTTAACATTAAACAGCTTTTTTTTATTAACACTTATATATTTATTATTAAGCAAATAATTTAATTTTCTCACAACAGTTGGTCTTGGAATATGAGTTATTTCTGAAATTGACATGGTGTTCACACCAGTTTCAGGAATTATTATTTTGTTCTTTTTCCACTTTGAAAAATTCCATCCATTAGCTTCATAAGATTTTGTGACAAGTGAATGCCACATTATAACCATTCCAACTGAAAATATTTCAAGATCTCCTACTTGTTTTTTCCATCTATTTGTAAAAATAAAAATAAACTCTAAAAAAAAATACCAACAATATGTGAAATTATTTTTAATTTCATTTGAGATTTCATCAAATTGCTTAGATTGATTAATTAAATTATTTTTTTCACATATCTCAGCAATCTTTGAGAGTAATGCACATAAATTTTGAAGAGTATTTTTAGGTTGAACCAGTCTAAAAGCTGATCTATCAATATAAATCTTTTTACCAATTTTTTTTAGTACACCAAATTCTTCTAAGCGAAGAATTTTTCTTCTAGCACTCTCTTTGGGAATAATTAAATTTTTTGATATTTCAATAATATTTATTCTGTCTAGTTCTAATGATTTATCATATAAGAAAAAAGTATCATAACTTTCTACAAGTCCATTTTGGATATAATAATCAAAATCTTTATTTATAAGATAAAGAATTATTAAATACTTATCTATGTCTTGAAATGTTTCATATGATGAATTAGTCCATTCAGATAATAACTTATAGTAAAAGGGAGCTATTTCATCAAAATTTTCTACAATAGTTTTTTGAATTTTGTTTTCACTTAATTGTGACGAGTTTTTAATCATTTTCCACAAACCCATTTTAGTCTTTTGACCCCATTTTGGACATCAAATAAAATTTTAATAACCCATTTCGGACACTTGAGAAATAGCATCAAAATTTATATATGTTTTAATAGTATTTATATGAGTTTGAATAGCCTAGAAAGAGCATCTAATATTGAAATTTCTTCTCAATTAACAGGTGACGTAAATATTGATACCCCTCAAAAAGTAAATATTGATGCTCTTAAACTCAAAATGATTAAACGAGAAAAAAAAGAAAATTTTAAAAATAAAACCATCGTAGTGTCACTATTTCTTGGATTAGGAGTAGTTGGATATTTTGTTTCTATTTAACATTAATAATCAAACAAATAATCTAAAATTTTAGGCATTCTCAACAATTATCAGTTATTGTAATAAACAATAATTAGTAAATAATAAAGATATGAAACCATTTGCAGGATATTTAATTTTAGCCTTAGGAATTACTACAGGCATAGCTGCAAACAGTTTTGCAAAGATTTCAGATGGTTTTACAAAGCTGACACCAACTATTGCTTGTTTGCTTTTAATGAGTGTTACAATGTTCTCTTTAGCTAAAGCAATGTCAGTGATACCTGTTGCATTTAGTTACTCAACTTACAGCGGATTAACAGTTGCGGGTGTAGTTTTGTTTGGGATATTAAAATATAATCAAGTTCCTAATATTTATGGATTAATTGGAATTTGCTTAATTGTAACTGGAGTTATAATGGTGAATTATCTAGGACGAGCAGGCTAATCATTTAATCTATTTCATTAGAATACTAATATCCTCCATTATATTATCCGGAATTTTAATTTCAGACTTATAATTCCTTTTATATCTTCTTAATTTGTTTTCTCCTGGATATAATATTTCATTAAGCCCTTTTAATTTAGGAAGTTTTTTAATTCTTTTTATATTTTCTTTAATTCTTTTTTTATAATTTGATTGAAATAAGTTAGCTTTCATCACAATAAACAAATGACCAATATTTTGTGGTCCAGAAAAATCGTCAAATGGATCTTTTACTTTTCCACCGTGGTTACCTCCAGTATAAACCCCACTCAAAAT
>CABZCA010000031.1 GCA_902524115.1 uncultured Pelagibacteraceae bacterium
TCATGGTCAAAAAATAGAAGATCTGTGACAGTAAAAGCAAATTAAAACTAAATTCAAAAAGACTCTTACTATTAAAAGTAGGGGTCTTTTTTTTGCCATTATTATAACTACAAATGATTTTATGAGATCATTAATTAAGTTAATTTTGGTTAACTTTGTTTCACTCTTATTTTTTTCAACAAGTATTTCATTTTCTCAGGATCAAGAGGTAGGAGAAATTCTAGAAAATATTCAAAAAGATCTTAGAACTCTTGAAAGAGCAGTCTATTCGCAATCATTTTCAGAAAACTCAGATCAAAATATAACACAAAAAGCTTCAACTAAAGAGTCTGAGCAAGCTTTAACAAAACATTTATTAAAATTGAGTGAAATAGAGACACAATTTCAGGAATTAACAAATAAATTTGAAGAAATTAATTTTAAATTGGACAAGCTCTCAAATAAGCTTTCTAAAGTACAGCAAGATAATCAATTAAGATTTGAGCAAATTGAACAAACTTCTATTTTAAATACAAATGATAATTATATTTCTTCTCAGCCTACAAATGAGAAATTATTGACAAATGAAGAGATTACAAAAAAAAAATTACTTCCTGGATCTTCGGAGCCACAATCACTGGGAGAAGTATCTTATAAAGATATGACTACTAGCGATAATATCCAAGTAATAGAGACTGTAGAACAGACTGAAGCGATAATTTCAGAAGTTTTTAATGCTGAGGAAAAATTATTACCCGATGCTAGTCCAAAAGAGCAATATCAATTTGCAAGAAATTATTTAAAAGTTGGCGATTATGTTAATGCTGAGAAAGCATTTAGAGAATTTGTATTAATCAATCCTGATAACGAATTGTCAGGCAACGCACAATATTGGTATGCAGAGACTTACAGAATAAGACAAATGTACACCGATGCAGCTACTGCATATTTGGAAGGTTATCAAAAGTATCCAAAAAGTAAAATTGCTCCAGAGAATTTATTAAAACTAGGAGTATCATTGGTTCAGATGGGCGAAAAAGATCAAGGATGCTTGATGATTGCTGGAGTTAAAAAACAATATCCTGAAGCAACTCAATCTGTACTTCAAAAAGCAAAGTATTATGAAGAAAAAGAATTTGAGTGTAAAAAAGAAAATTCTTAATTTTTATTCAAAAAAATTAAATAATCCAAGAATAAAAAAAATTTATTTAAAATTTAAAAAAAACTTATCAAGACATAACACAAACAGTTTTTGTGTAGCTGTTTCAGGAGGTGAAGACAGTTTAGCATTATCATTCTTAGCTAAATGTTATTTATTAGAAAATAATAAAAGAGGTTACTTTTTTATTGTAGACCATAAATTGAGAAATAAATCTACATTCGAGGCAAATTTAGTAAAAAAAAAATTAAAATCATTCCAAATTTCAAGCAATATACTTACTATCAAAAAAAAAAAGGTATCAACAAATATCCAATCTTTTGCAAGAGATAATAGATATAAATTAATTATCAAACAAAGTTTAATTAAAAAAATAGATATGATTTTAACCGCACATCATTCAGACGATTTGATTGAAAATTTCTTTATAAGATTATTAAGAGGCTCAGGTTTAAAAGGTTTAATTTCATTCAGTAACATTAAATCTAAAGTGAAGCTTGATGATAAAATTTTTATTCTAAGGCCATTAATTGATATACCTAAAAAGGAATTAGCATATATTTCAAAAAATACTTTTAATTTTAATGTTAATGATCCTTCTAATTTTGATGAAAAATTTTTAAGAGTAAAAGTAAGAAAATTAATTTCAAATTTAGAGAAAGATGGATTAACATTTAACAAGTTTAAATTATCTCTGAGTAATCTAAGTAAAAGCAATTATGCAGTAGATTACTATGTTAAAAAAAATATTAATGATAATTCAAATTACTTAAAATTAACTAAAACAATTATTCTAAAGGATGATTTTCTTAAACAGCCAGATGAAATAGTATTTAGATCATTTTCAGAAATAGTTCAAAAAGTTGGAAAAAAAGATACTTTTTCAAGAGGTACAAAAGTTGAGAATTTAATTAAATATTTAAGATCTGCTAATAATTATTCAAAAAAAACACTTTCAGGATGCATAATACAAAAAATTGAGAATTCATTCATTATTTCTCAAGAAAAAGTGTAGAATACTTCCAAATTGGCACAAATTGACACTTGTTAAATTTATAATAACTCTTAATTTATACATATGAACTTCAGAAACTTAGCTATGTGGGCTGTGATAGTAATATTGACTATTGGGCTATATAATATGTTCAAGAATCCACAAGGATCAGTTAATCAAAAAAATAACATTATTTTCTCAGAGTTTTTAACACAAGTAGATAATGGAAGAGTTGTTCAAGTAGAAATTCAAGGAAAAAATATTAAGGGTGTAATGTCTAATGGTGAAATGTTTAATACTTATGCTCCTGATGATCCGAATTTAATTCAAAAGTTAAGTGATAAAGGAGTTAGTATCTCAGCAAGTCCGTTAGAGGAAAAAATGCCATCATTATTTGGGGTTCTTTTGTCATGGTTCCCGATGTTACTTTTAATTGCTGTTTGGATATTTTTTATGAGACAGATGCAAGGTGGCAAAGGTGGAGCAATGGGTTTTGGAAAATCAAAAGCCAAAATGATGAATGAATTAAAAGGTAAAGTTACGTTTAATGATGTAGCAGGGGTAGAGGAAGCTAAAGAAGAAGTTGAAGAAGTAGTAGAATTTTTAAAAGATCCTAAAAAATTTAGTAGATTAGGAGGAAAAATACCCCGTGGCTGTCTTTTAGTTGGACCTCCGGGAACAGGTAAAACTTTATTAGCTAGAGCTATTGCCGGTGAAGCAGGAGTTCCATTTTTTACAATATCGGGTTCAGACTTTGTTGAGATGTTTGTTGGTGTAGGAGCTTCTAGAGTTCGAGATATGTTTGAGCAAGGTAAAAAGCACTCACCGTGTATAATATTTATTGATGAGATTGATGCCGTAGGAAGAAGTAGAGGAGCAGGCTTAGGTGGTGGTAATGATGAGAGAGA
>CABZCA010000032.1 GCA_902524115.1 uncultured Pelagibacteraceae bacterium
AATATTTTTTTTATTTATTTTATATTTTTTTATAAGAATTTTTGATATTTGAATTAAGCATTTAATTTGAGCACTATTAAATTTTTTATATCCATGTTCATGACCTGGATTAGAAATTTCGATTCCTATTGAACCGTAGTTTAGTGACTTTTCCTTTTTCCAGCTTGACTTGCCCGCATGCCAAGCCACGTACAAATCAGGCACCATTCTAATAAGTTTTCCAGATTTTGTAATAAAGTAATGACAACTTACGTTAGAATTAAAACTGGTTAATTTTTTAATGGCTAGTTTATCATCTTTAATCCCGGTGTAGTGAAAGACTAAATATTTAATTTTATTTTTTCTTCTTTTTTCGTGGTAAAAATTTGGAGAATAATTAGTAGTCATTTTTTCAACATTTTTCTGCATTATTTCAAACATTTAAATCTTTAAATAAATAAAAGATATAATATAAAAGAACTTTATGAAAAAGATTTTTACTTTATTGATGACGTTAATACTTTCACAAACCTTAATGCTGAAGGTTTTAGCTGGTTCAGATGGAGATTTAGAAATTAAAAATAAAAAAACTGAGAAGAATATTGAAGTTAAAGACTGTTTTGAAACTGTCAATAGGGGTATTTTTGCTTTCAATCAAGGATTAGATAAAATTTTTTTTAAACCAATTGCAAAAGGTTACAGATATTTGCCAAAGCCAATTAGATCTGGAACAGGCAATGCTTTAAGTAATTTATCTAATGTTGTTACTATACCAAATAATATTTTACAGGGACAAATGAAAAATGCGGGTATTAATACTTTAAGATTTACAATAAATTCAACCTTAGGAATAGCGGGAATTTTTGATGTAGCATCTTATTATGGATTAAACAAACTTGATAAAGAAGATTATGGACAAACTCTTGGAACCTGGGGTGTGAAAGAAGGATGTTACTTTGTTCTACCAGTTCTAGGCCCAACTACAGTAAGGGATTCATTGGGATCAATGGTCAATTTTTCAGGTGGGGATGCTTGGTATAATGTTACAATATCAAACGATACACGTTACTTTGAAGACTCAGACTATTATTATTCTAGATTAACATCAGGTATAGACTTTAGGGCAAAAAATATAGAGGCATTTAATAGTCTAGAAAAAAATTCTTTGGATTTATATGCATCAGTAAGAAGCCTATATCTTCAAGATAGAAATAGAAAAATTAAAAATTTAGATGAAACTACTGAGACTTTGAATGATGATGATTGGGAAGAAATAGATACCCAATAGTTATTAATGATCAAAACTAAAATAACTTCAATTTTAATATTAATATCAATATTTATTGTTCCAGTCCAAGCAAAAGATCCAAGTAAATTAATTACTGAAATAGTTAATGAAGCTTCTAAAATCTTATCAAGTTCTGATCCTGTTGAGTCTAAAATTATTAAATTAAATAATATTGCTGAATCAAACGTAGATATAAATGGTATAGGAATGTATACCTTAGGAAAATATCGAAAAAATCTCAATGAAGATCAAAAAATCAAATACAAAAAATTATTTAAAAGTTATTTCTTAAAAAGCTTTTCAAGCAGGTTGGTAGATTATTCTGATCCAAAGATAAATGTTGTTTCTGAAAAAAAACTTAATGATAAATATACAATTGTAACTACAGTATTGGAAGAGACCTCAAAAAATCCAGAAATAAAAATAGATTGGAGAATTTATACCAAGAACCCTGCAAGACCTTTAATAAGAGATCTTATTGTTGAAGGATTAAGTTTAGCGAGAACACAAAAAGAGGAATTTAAATCGATTATTCAAAATAATGGGGATGATATAAATTATTTATTTAAATCTTTAGAAGAATTTATTATCAAATAAATGGTGGGCCCACCAGGACTCGAACCTGGGACCAATACATTATGAGTGTACTGCTCTAACCAACTGAGCTACAGGCCCAAATTTAATTCTTAGTTATAACATTTTTTAATAGTTATCAATTGAATATAATAAATATGGTGGGCCGTGTTGGTTACGCTCCAACTACCCCTGCAATGTCAATGCAGTACTCTACTATTGAGCTAACGGCCCTAATAAATTAATACTTATATAAATTATTTATTTTTTACATCAATATTCAAATGAAAAAAATTTTTAATAAAATACTTAAGATTATAATCATTTTCACAATTTTTATCTTTTTTGACGTATTGTTGATGTTTTCCCTACCAGATGAAATAAAAAATAAAATTTACGATAGAAAAAGTCACAAAATTAAATCCTATTATTACCATCATGATTTGAGGCCTAATGCAACATGGGTAGAAAATTGGGGTTATCAAGAAAGTAAAATTTTTACAAATAATTTGGGGTTTAAGGACCAAAAAATTAGGGAAGTCAAATTTAAACAGAATAATATTTTATTTATTGGAGATTCTTTCACAGAAGGAGTGGGAGTAGAATATGAGAAAACATTTGTAGGAATTATAGACAGTAAAATAAATTCAAAATCTGATAAATATGAAATTCTTAATGCAGGAGTAGTATCTTATTCACCGATTGTAATTTTAAGCAAATTAAATTATTTATTAAACACAAAAAATTTGCCAATTACAAAAGTATTTGTTGTTTTATGCAATGGAGATACTCACGATGATTTATTTAGATACAAAGGAATAAATAATAAATTTGTAGTTAGTCATAATGATTTTTTAAATATTAAAATTTTAGTTGAAATAAATAACTTTTTAAAAGCTAACACTATTACATATCAATTTATAAAAAAAATTACACCTTTGAGTAATCTATTTAAAAATTTAACAAAGGATGAAGAAGTAGACTATCAAAATTATAGTATTGAAAAAGTACTTTCAATTTTAAATAATAAACCTGATCAAAAGCACATAACGGACTCTAAAGAATTTTACAAATGGGGAAATAAAGGTTTAAAAAAATCACAAGAATATCTCCAAAAAATAATTGAATTATTAAATAAGGAAAACGTTAAACTTACACTAGT
>CABZCA010000033.1 GCA_902524115.1 uncultured Pelagibacteraceae bacterium
AGAAAATTTACTTTCAATGATGTTTTCTATGCTTTTATAATTAAATAAAACTGGTATTGATAAATAAATGCCAAATATAAAACATAATGCAATTAATAAAAAAATGAACTTAGCAAATATTGTAACTTTCAATTTTTTAATCATTAATCCAATATCGCTTAAAATGAGAAAAAATAAACGATGAATTTGGATTATTTAACAAATCTTAATGAGAGTCAGGAGGAAGCAGTTCTGCATTTGAACGGACCTCTTTTGATTGTTGCGGGAGCCGGGTCAGGAAAAACAAGAGTTCTTACAACTAGAATTGCCCATATTGTTAAACAACATAAGGCATTTCCTAATCAGGTCTTAGCAGTAACATTTACCAATAAAGCTGCAAAAGAAATGCAATTAAGGGTATCTAAATTCTTAAGAAAAGAAGCAACGGGTCTTCCTTGGTTAGGAACCTTTCACTCAATTAGCGCAAAAATATTAAGAAAACATGCAGAAGCAGCCGGGTTAAAATCAAACTTTTCAATTATTGATCAAGATGACCAAGTAAGATTAATAAAAAATATCTGCAAATCTGAGAATGTAGATATAAAAAAAATATCTCCAAGATATATTTTGGCAGTAATTGATAAATGGAAGAATAAAGGGTTTTACCCTGACGAAGTTGTACTTAAGCGTAAAGACATATTAGAAAAAAGCTTTCTTGGAATATATAAAATATATCAACAAAAACTAATAGATTTAAACGCTGCTGATTTCAGTGACTTAATACTCCACACTGTTAAAATTTTTGAAAGACATAGAGATATATCAAAAATGTATTCAAAAAAGTTTAAATATATTTTAGTTGATGAATATCAAGATACAAACTTTATTCAAAGTGAATGGCTAAAATATCTAGCAGAACATAATCAAAATATTTGCTGTGTTGGAGATGATGATCAGTCTATATATAGTTGGAGAGGAGCAGAAATTAAGAATTTTCTTCAATTTGAAAATGTTTATGAAAATACGAAAATAATAAGATTAGAAAAAAATTATAGATCAACTCAAAATATTTTAAATGTTGCCTCAAATATTATTGAAAATAATCAAAATAGAGTTGGTAAAAAACTTTTTACAGATCAAGAAGACGGAGAGCTTGTGACATTAAACTGTTTTAGAAATGTAAAAGATGAAGCAACTGAAATAGGTTCCAATATTGAAGATTTCAAAAATAAATTTTCATTAAATGAAGTTGCAATTCTTGTGAGAGCTATTTTTCAAACTAGAGAATTCGAAGAAAGGTTTTTAAAAATTGGTGTTCCATACAGAATTATTGGAGGTATTAAATTTTATGAAAGAGCAGAAGTAAAAGATTGTGTTGCATATTTAAAAACAGTTTTTCAACCTCAAGACGACTTAGCCTTTGAGAGAATTTTAAATGTACCAAAAAGATCTATAGGAGATACAACGTTAAAAGCTATTAATAATTTTGCTAAACTAAATAAATGCTCATTAGAAGTTGCTTCAAAATATTTAATTGAACAAAACAAAATAAAACCTAAAACAAAATTAGGTTTAAATTCTCTCCTAAATCTTTTAATGAAATGGAGAAATGATTTAAAGAATAGAATGAATCATAATAAATTATTACAAACAATTCTTGATGAGTCTGGATACAGTGAAATGCTTAAAAATAAGAAAGACTTAGAAAATGAAAATAGATTAGAGAATATAAAAGAGTTATTAAATGCGATGAAAGAATTTGACAACGTAGAAAGTTTTTTAGAGCATGTCGCTCTTGCAACATCATTAGACCAAGATTGGCAGAGTGAAAAAGTCAATTTAATGACAATACACGCATCTAAAGGATTAGAGTTTGATGTAGTATTTTTGCCTGGATGGGAAGAAGGTTTGTTTCCTCATCAAAAAAGTATTGAAGAAAAGGGTGAAAGTGGACTAGAGGAAGAAAGAAGATTAGCTTATGTTGCGATTACTAGGGCAAAAAAACTAGCGAAGATATCATTTTCAATGAACAGGTTTTATCAAGGAGATTGGATTGACAGTATGGCATCAAGGTTTGTGGATGAGCTACCAGATGAGTATATTAAGAAAAATAATAATTTTGTTGACGAAAAAGATGAAGATTTTGAATTTAATCAAGATATAGATTTCGATAGCGATAGTGAAATTAGAAGCCCCGGTTGGATACGTTATCAAAAAAAATTAAAATGAGTAATGAAATAAATAATATTATTTTATCAAACGATTTGGATGGATATATCCTGCCAAAAAATGATAATTATTTTACTGAGTATTCTAAAATAAATATTCTTAAATTAATTACAAAATTTTCTGGATCTGCAGGATTTGCAATTTTTTTAAGAGACAAAAAATATTTATTTGTAGATGGTAGATATACTATTCAAGCAGAAAAAGAAGTTGGTAAAAAATTCAAAATTTGTGAAATTCCTTACCTGATGCCAAAAGACATTTTAATAAAAAAAATGAAAATTGGATTTGATCCACATCTTTTTACTTGGGAAACCTTAAATAAATACTTTGGAGATGGTTACAAATTAGTTCCATTAAGTTCAAAGTTTCAAAATAAGAAAAAACCTAAAAATAACTATCCCTTCTTTAGTCTAGACCCCATTGTGACAGGTAAAAGTGTAGATAATAAAATAAATCAATTAGTCCAAATAATGAAAAAAAAGAAAATCGATTATAATTTTATAAGTTCTGGGGAAAATGTATGTTGGCTTCTAAATATTAGAGGTAAAGACCTTC
>CABZCA010000034.1 GCA_902524115.1 uncultured Pelagibacteraceae bacterium
TTTTTTAAAGCATACTGCTAAAGATTTTCATAACCAATCAGTAAATCCACCAGTTGTGAGGGCATCTACTATAATTTTTAAATCTATGCAAGATTTAAGAAGAACTCAAAGAATGGCTTTAAAGAAACCATTAGCAGGACACCATGACTATGGCAGAAAAGGCACATCAACAACTTTCATATTACAAAAAATACTTACAAAACTAGAAGAGTCTTATAACGTATTCTTAACACCAACTGGATTTGGTTCTGTTTTTCTTTCTATCTTCAGCGTGACTAGACCAGGGGATGAGATATTAATCTCAGATCCATTATACAACCCAACCAGAAATTTAAGCGAAAACTATCTTAAAGAGTTTGGTATCAAAACAAAATTTTATAACCCGCATGACTTAAAGTCACTAGAAAAAAGTGTAACAAATAAAACAAAATTAATTTATGTTGAGTGCCCAGGCAGTAACACCTTTGAGTTTCAGGATCTTTCTAAGATTATTTCTATTGCAAAAAAAAATAATATATTCACAGCAATTGATAACACATGGGCCACTCCTTACTTTCTTAAACCTATCAAATTAGGATTCGACATGTCTATTGTATCTGCAACAAAATATTATTCAGGCCATTCTGATGTAATGGGTGGTAGCTTAGCAGTTAATAAAAAAGTTTATAAACATGTAAAAAAAGCAGATGAAATTTTAGGATTGAGACTTGGACCAGACGATGCTTACTTAATTACAAGAGGTTTGAGAACTTTGGATATAAGATTAGATAAACATGAGTCCAATGCTAAAAAAGTTTGTGAGTTTCTCTCAAAAAATAAAAAAATAAAACTTTTATACCCTTATAAAAAGAGTTCATTTAATTTTAAAATGTGGAAAAAATATTATTCAGGGTCTTCAGGTCTTATGGGTTTAATCATAAAATCAAAAAGTAGAAAATCAGTTTTAAAGTTTGTAAATTCGTTAAAATTGTTTGGTCATGGATATAGTTGGGGAGGCTTTGAAAGTTTAGCATTGCTGCAAAGTGATATTGAGATGGGAGATAGAAAATTCCTTAATTTAAACAAAAACGAACACTTAGTAAGATTGCATATAGGACTAGAAGACCCAAAAGATTTAATTGCAGATATCAGAAAAAGCCTTATGCTCGTTAAATGAGCGCAGAAAAATTTTTTACTAGTAAAAAAGCCCTAATCACACTTGTAGCAGCTTCATTAACAGTTATTTTTGCAATGGGTATTAGGCAAACATTTGGTCTTTTTTTTTTTGATTTCAATGCAGATCTAAATATTTCTATTTCACATTTTGGTTTTGTAATCGGATTGCAGCTTTTAATGTGGGGGATTTTTAGTCCAGTTTTTGGTTTCATCACTGATAAATATGGAGGAGCAACAGCTATTTTTGTTGGTTTTTTATTTTTTTTAGCGGGGTTATTACTTTTTTACTCAGGTCTTAACACGGGGCACTATTTTACACTTACAATTGGAGTGTTAATAGGTATTGGACTAGGTGGCACCGCTATTAGTATTCCTGTATCTGTTGTAGCGAAACATTTTCCAGCTTCCAATAGAACAATTGCTACGGGCATTGTTACTTGTGCAGGATCTTTTGGTTTTTTTGTTTCACCTTTGTTGGTTAGATATTCTCTAATTGAAATGGGTTGGGAAATTACCATTTTGTACTTTTGCTTTCTTTTAGGTATGGGATTAATTGTTGCTTTATTTGTCAATACACCCAAAGTTCCAGTAGGTAGTAGTAATCTAGATAATAATCAAACGGCATCGGAAGCTCTTAAAGAAGCTTTTGGAAATAAAAGCTTTATTTTTTTAACTCTTGGATTTTTTGTTTGTGGTTGGCACATTGCTTTAGTTGCAACACATATCCCAACTTATATGATGGATAGAGGTTTACCTGATTGGACGGCCGCAATGATTTTAGCATTAGTAGGTGTTTTTAATATGATAGGAACAATTGGGGCAGGATTTTTAGCCACTAGGTATAGTAAAAAAAAAGTACTAAGTGCGATCTATTTTTTAAGAGGTGTATCATTAATTTATTTTATATTTTTACCACCAAGCGTATTTAATTGTGTTGTCTTTGGAGTTACGTTTGGCCTTCTTTGGCTTTCTACAGTACCTCCAACAAATGGAATAGTTGGGCATATATTTGGAACAAAACATCTAGGCCTTTTATATGGTATAGTTTTTGTTAGTCATCAAGTTGGATCTTTCCTTGGAGCATATCTAGGGGGAGTTTTTTATGAGATGCATGGTAATTTTGACTATGCCTGGTACGCATCTATCGCATTATCAATTTTTGCAGGTGTGATACACTTACCTATTATAGAGAAAACAATTGAAAGAGTTCAGCCAGCATAAATTTCAGTATAATAAATATTTAGAAAAACTTTATCAGTCTAATAAGCCCCTTATTATTTATAAAGTTGATGGGGGGTATAATATTTATACAGATTTTTCAAAGAAGATAACGCTTAACAAAAATAATATTGCAA
>CABZCA010000035.1 GCA_902524115.1 uncultured Pelagibacteraceae bacterium
AGATCCTATTAATCTGTAGCCGACTAAGTAAAGATCACCCATACAATCAAGAATTTTATGGTTTACAAACTCATTTGTATTTCTTAACCCTTCTTCATTGAGGATCTTTTTATCTCTAACAACTATTGCATTATCTAAAGACCCGCCTTTTCCTAAACCTATTTTTTTTAATTTTTCAATATCTTCATATAAACAAAACGTTCTAGAATTGAATACATCTTCAAGTTTATCTTCAAAGACATTTATTTTATTCTTTTGGTTGTTTATTAACTGGTTTTCATAGTTTATCTCAAATTCAATTTCTAGTGTTGTGTTAGACTTATCAATAGAAATGAATTTTTTTCCCTCTTCTATTTCAACGCTATTATTTATTTTAATCAATTTTATTGGGACATCGCTATTTTTTAGTCCAGTTTCTTTTATAATTTTTACAAAGTTCTTTGCAGATCCATCAAGTATTGGGACTTCTTGTGAGTCTAGTTCTACAACTGCATTATCTATGCCTAATCCTAAAAAAGCAGCCATCAGATGTTCTATCGTGGAAACTTTTACACCATATTGATTTGATATTGTTGTGCAAAGAGTTGCTTCAGAAACATTTTCAAAATTTGGAATAACTATATTGTTATTCTTAAGATCAACTCTTTTAAAAATTATACCAGAATTAGGAAATGATGGTAAAATATTAAGGTTAACTCTTTTTCCAGTATGTATCCCAACTCCAGACAATGATATTTTATTAGATACGGTTGATTGAGATAATAATGACATTGAAAAGAATATATAAAAAAAATTCCAAATTTGTCATTCAAGTAATATTACAAGAAAATACGATTATTTTGAAAATAGATTAAAAAACTTCTCAAAAAAGCCTGTTTTAATTGGCTTTTTTTTATTCTTTATAAGTAAACTATCATCACTTCTATGGTAATTTATGCCTGCATCACAAATCTTATTGTCGCTTTCATCAAAAAAAATTAATTCTGAAAAATGTTTTTTGGAATTAATATCATTAACATTTGGTAACAATTTTGAACCACTTCCGATAAAAATTATTATTGGTTTTTCTACAGAATTGATATTTTTGAAGTAATTAATTTGTGTGACAGTCATATCAATAATTTCGTTTACTCTTGCTTCAATAATTTGTTTCAATAGATCAGCAGAAATATTTTTTTCTGCTATTTCTTGGTATAAATTTCTGTCATTTACAGAATTTTTATTAAATGGTATTTCATTCTCATCTTTATTAAATTTTATTTTTAAATCCTCAGAATAATTAACGTTTAATTTTAGAATTTTTGAAATATCATTAGTTATATTATTTCCACCGATAGGTACAGAATTAAAATATTGAAATTTATTATTATTAAAAAATAAAGCACTAGTTCTTTGATAGCCAATATCTAAAAAAATAATATTATTTTCAGTAGCTATATTTTTTTTATAGAAAATTGATTTAACGTAGCATGAGCAATATATGTTTAAAATATTTAAATTATTTTCTTTAAATTTATTTAATAAATTATTTATTAACGATTTTTTTAAACAAATAAACTTTAAATCTAATATTAAAGATTTAATTTTAATATCCTCATTTATAGTTTCTAATTTTCTGTTTTCGTCTACTATCATATTATTTATTGCAATGTGCATGACCTGATCTTTAAAATTATTTTCTGAAATAATAAATTTAGCTTCTTCAACTAGACTTTTATAGTACTTAGATATCAAAGTAGGTTGATCAAAGTATTTTTTTATTGAAATGTCTATAAAGTTAAATTCTGAAGTATCGTATAAAACGTTCACATCAGCTATGTGAGTTGATAATTTCTTTTCTGCATCTCTTATCAATTTATTTAAAGATTTATCTAAATTTTCACTTTCTAAAAGTTCAGAAATTTTAATATTTGAAGAATAAATTATCTTAGATGATTGATCAAATACGCCTAATCTTAAATTTTGAGATCCAAAATCTATTACTGTTTCTAAATTATTCATTCTTGTTTGTCATAATAATTTGATTAAATACTCTAAGATCAACAATTTTTATATTTGTTAAATTATCATTATCCATCAACTGTTTAAAAATTTTAATTGAATCACTTTTATTTTTAGAAGGTAGCTTCAGGACTAAATCGTTAGAAAATACCAAATCCCATCTTCTATTTTTAAAATAGTAATATTGATCTATATTGCCAATTTCTAACTGGTGATTTTTTAAAATATTATATAAATTAATAAATTCTTTTATTTCAAATTTTCCAAATACTGTTGCGGTTTTATATTTTTTAAAAATTTGATTAGAGTTTATATATTTACCGTTTTTGCCAATATAGAATTCTTCTCCATTTATAAAAGTTTTT
>CABZCA010000036.1 GCA_902524115.1 uncultured Pelagibacteraceae bacterium
TTTGGCATTATATACACTTTGAACTTTTTATTTGTGGAACGTATAATTACAAAATCATTTGCAAGATTGATGGGCAGAGGTGTCCATAGGGGTTTTATAACTCATGAAGAATTAAATAAATCATTAGGAAAAAGAAATTTATCCAACGAAAATTTAGAGCAAGCATTTATTCATATACTTGATGAAAAAATAATTTTAGTTGAGAAAAAGGCTGATTATAAAGTTCTTAGAAAAAAGGATAATAACTCAAAAGAAGAGGGTAAATCTACTGAAAAAAGTGATGATCCTATCAGGATGTATCTCAGAGAGATGGGTGGAGTTGAACTGTTATCCAGAGAAGGTGAGATAGCTATTGCTAAAAGGATAGAAGCTGGAAAAGATGTGATGCTTAATGCTCTCTCTCAAAGTCCAATAACCGCCCAACAGTTTTTTGAATGGAACAATAAACTTCAAAATGATGAGATTTTGGTTAGAGAAATTATTGATATAGATACTAATTATATGGAAGATGAAGATACTGGTCAAAGCGCAAAACAAAAAAAATCAGACGAAGGAAATGATAATCAAAATAATGGAGATGGAAATTCAAATGTTGAAGATGATGAATTTAACCCAACTCTTGCTGCAATGGAAACAGAAATCAAACCAAAAGTTTTACAAACAGTATTTAACTTAACTAAAGAATACAACAAGCTAATAAAATACCAAAATGAAAAATTAAAATGTATTTTGAATTTAAAACAATTTTCTACATCAAAAGAGAAGAACTACAAAAAAATAGTAGAAGATATACTAGAAAATATAAAAACTCTTCAGCTGTCACCACCAGTATTAGAGGAATTAGTACAAAGACATTATGTTGAAAATCGTAAAATAGTCTCTCTAGAGGGAAATTTACTTAGACTGGCGCTAAATGAAAAAATCTCAAGAGAGGAATTTATTAAATTCTATGTTGGTAACGAAATTAACCCTAATTTGAAAACATTCTTGGATACAAGTGACATCTGGAAAAAATTTTTTCAAAAATATAAAACAGAATTCAAAAATATCAGAGAGAGACTTATAGAAATAAGTAATAGGCTTGGAATTTCAGTCACCGAATTTAAATTAATGGTAAGTAGAATTCAAAAAGGTGAAAAAGAGTCTCGGATTGCCAAAAAAGAAATGGTTGAAGCAAATTTAAGATTAGTTATCTCAATTGCAAAAAAATATACTAACAGAGGATTGCAATTTTTAGACCTAATTCAAGAAGGTAATATAGGTTTAATGAAGGCAGTAGATAAATTTGAGTATAGAAGAGGTTATAAATTTTCTACATATGCTACGTGGTGGATAAGGCAAGCAATTACTAGATCTATTGCTGACCAGGCTAGAACTATAAGAATTCCAGTTCATATGATTGAGACAATTAATAAAATAGTTAGAACACAACGTTTAATACTTAGTGAATTTGGAAGAGAAGCTACGCCAGAGGAACTTGCAAAAAAACTGAGAATGCCACTTGAAAAAGTAAGAAAAGTTCTAAAAATTTCTAAAGAGCCTGTTTCGCTTGAAAAACCAGTAGGTGATGAAGAAGACAGTAGTCTGGGAGATTTCATTGAAGATACAAAAGCATTAGCACCACTAGAACAAGCAATTAAATCAAATCTTAGCGAAGCAACAACTAAAATACTCTCAACTTTAACACCTAGAGAAGAAAGAGTTTTGAGAATGAGGTTTGGGGTTGGAATGAATACTGACCATACTCTAGAAGAAGTTGGATTACAATTTTCAGTAACAAGAGAAAGAATCAGGCAAATTGAGGCTAAAGCTCTTAGAAAATTAAAGCATCCTAGTAGGTCAAAACAGCTAAAAAGTTTTTTAGAAAGTTAATCTTAAAATAAAAGACTTGAAACATGTTTTTTTTTAAAAAAAGCTATAAAGCTTTTATTTTTATTTATATTTTATTAATTTCTCTTTTAACAATTTACTATTTGATGGGTGTCAATATTGTAAATACTAATAACGCTATGGCTGAATGGGTAATCAATTACCAAGGAGGTTTTGTAAGGCGAGGTTTATTAGGTGAATTAATTTACCAAATAAGTTTAATTTTTAATTTTAATTTAAGATTTTTATTTTTAATATTACAAATTTCTTTATACTTATACTATTATTATTTAATTTATAATCTGACAAAAAATTTAAA
>CABZCA010000037.1 GCA_902524115.1 uncultured Pelagibacteraceae bacterium
AGGTAAAGGTAGTTTTAAAAGAAAGAAAAAATAATCTTAAAGTCTAGCCCCAATTTGTTGGATAACTTTAGAGGACATATCAGTACCTTTATCTAAACTTTCTTTTAGTGACATATTATTTACATGTCCATGTAAAAAACCTGCAGCGAAAAGATCTCCAGCTCCAGTTAAATCTACAATTTTAAGACCTTCTTTTATTCCACATTCAGCAACTTCATCTCCATTAATGGCTACAGCACCTTTTTCACCTCTCGTTAAAACAATAACTTTTCCTAGTGATTTCGAAAAGTTTATCACTTCATCAAAAGATTTTGCATCTATAAGAGACATTATCTCTTGCTCATTGGCAAAAGTTATATCTAATTTATTTTTAACTAATTCTAAAAAATGAGGTTTATGTCTATCAACACAGAACTGATCTGATAATGACATTGCAACTTTGTTTGCACTTTGAATTGCTTTTTCGAAAGCTTTTTTAGGTTCTCCTTCATCCCAAAGATAACCTTCTAGAAGTATTATTTCACTTTGTTTAATCGCATCCGAACTTACATCATTTTCGTTTATTTTTCCTGCAGTTCCTAAAAATGTACACATTGTTCTCTCCGAGTCAGGCGTAACTAATATTAAACATGTTCCGGTAGGTAGTTCTTCTTTTTTCTTTGAATAAAAATATTTAACATTCTCTTGCTTTAGACCATCTTCATATTTTCCACCAAGGTCGTCATCATTCACTTTACCAATAAATCCAACTTCATTCCCTAACTGAGATAAACCAACTATTGAGTTAGCAACTGATCCACCTGAAACAGTTTTTTCTATCTTAAGATTAGATAATAAATTTTTAAATTCTTTGTCGTCAAAAATTAATTTCATAGTACTTTTTGTTAAATTATTTTTAGTGATAAAATCATCTTCAACTTTGCAAATCACATCTACTATTGCATTTCCTATTCCTAATATTTTCATTATTTATGCTTTCTTGGTTATAAGTGGTTTTTTTCTGTTAGGATAACAAGTGGTACAGATTTTACAAGATAAACCATAGCATTCTCTTGCCTTACAGTATTCTCTTCCATAATAAATTATTTGAAGATGTAACTTGTTCCAATACTTTTTAGGAAAAAGTCTTTTAAGATCTTCTTCCGTTTGAACGACATTTTTTCCATTAGTTAAGCCCCATCTTTGTGCTAGCCTGTGTATATGAGTGTCTACTGGAAAAGCAGCATATCCAAATCCTTGAGACATGACTACACTGGCTGTTTTATGCCCAACACCTGGTAATTCCTCAAGTTGTTCAAACGTTTTTGGAACCTTACCGTTGTATTTTTCAATTAAAGTTTTTGATAAATTATAAACACTTTTTGCTTTTATTCTAAAAATACCAATACTTCTTATTAGTTTTTCAATTTTTTTTCTTCCTAGTTTTACAAAGTGCTCAGGCTTATTATACTTTGGATATATATTTTTAGTGACATTGTTAACATTTACGTCCGTACACTGTGCAGATAACAAAACAGAAACTAATAAAGTAAAAATATTTCTATGTTTAAGAGGAATTGGTATTTTAGGATATATTTTATTTAAAGTTCGAAGAATAATTTTTGCCCTTTGCTCTTCACTCATTTAAAATTTAAAACATCACGCATCGAATATAAACCCGGTTTTTTTTCATTAACCATTTTCCAGCTGTTAAAGCTCCTTCACTGTATAAAGCCCTATCAAATGCTTCATGATTTAAAGTAATAATTTCTTTCCCACTTGAAAACTTAACTTCGTGTTCGCCAACTGTTTTACCTTTTCGTATTGAGTTAAAATTTATCCTTTTTCCATAAGGAAAACTTTTTTTATTCAAGTATTTTTTTCCAATTAAATTGTAAAAATCTTTATTTTTACCGATTGCAATCCCTTTACCCAACATTAACGCTGTTCCAGATGGATAGTCTATTTTATGTTTATGATGAACCTCATATACTTTACTTAAAAAATTATTTCCTAATGATTTAGATGCTATTTCAGTTAAATACATTAATAAATTTATACCTAAACTCATGTTGCCAGCCTTTAATATTGGGATTTTTTTTGAAAATTTTTTAATAAGACTTTCCTCTTTTTTGGTAAATCCAGTTGTACCAATAACAACTCTTTTTTTGAGCTTTG
>CABZCA010000038.1 GCA_902524115.1 uncultured Pelagibacteraceae bacterium
AGGTGAATTACTTTATTGTGAGCAATTCCTAAAGCATGTTTATCTAAAACCATTTTAGCATCAGCGACAGTTTCTCTATATCCATTGAATATTTTTTCGATATATTCTTTTAATTGGTGATCTTTCAGATACAAAAGTTTTTTCATAATGGTAAGTTATATTGACATATTATATATACAAAGATATTTTTTCTAAAAAATAAATCAAATGATACCTTACGATAAAAGAGACGGAAAAATCTGGTACAATGGTGATCTTGTTGAGTGGCAGGATGCAAAGCTGCATGTCATCAGTCATGGACTACACTATGCAAGTTTAGTTTTTGAGGGTGTGAGGGTGTATGATGGTGAAATTTTCAAACTACAAGAACATACAGATAGATTATATCATTCGGCTAAAAGAATGGATATAAACATTCCTTACGCAAAAGAAGAAATAAACAAAGCTTGTAACCAGATAATAAAAATTCAAAATGTACAGAATGGTTATCTAAGACCTTTTGCTTGGAGAGGGAGTGAAATGATGGGTGTATCTGCTCAAAAAACAAAAATAAATGTAGCTGTCGCTACTTGGGAGTGGGGCGACTATTTCGATCCTAAGTTGAAAATTGAAGGCATTAAATTAAACATTTCTAATTGGAGAAGACCAGCTCCAAATACTATACCGTGGGATAGCAAAGCTGCAGGATTGTATATGATTTGTACACTTTCCAAACATGAGGCTGAAAGACAAGGATATAGCGAGTCATTAATGTTAGATCACGAGGATAATGTTGCAGAGTCAACGAGTGCAAACATATTTTTTAAAGATAAAAATGGTGAACTTCATACTCCTATTCCGGACTCATTCTTAAATGGTATCACAAGGCAAACTGTTATTGAATTAGCAAAATCAAAAAATATAAAAGTTCACGAAAGAAAAATTAAACCAGATGAATTAGCAAGTTTTGAGGGATGCTTTTTAACTGGGACAGCTGCTGAGATTACACCAATTTCCCAAATTGCTGAAAATAACTATAAAGTTTGTGATCTTATTTTAGATTTGTCAGAAAGCTATGGCAAATTAGTAAGAAAAAAAAAGGCTGCTTAATCTTTGTTATCTTCAGATATCGCGTGATCTATACCTTTCCTTAAATATTCATATCCAGTATATAAAGTAAGAAAAGCAGACAGCCATAATAAAATAATTCCAATTGTTTGAGCATTATAGTCTTGGAAATTTATAATTTTATTTCCAGTTTCACCAGTGAGCAAAACAGAAATACAAAACATTTGAAGAAAAGTTTTTACTTTTGCTAGACTTGATACTGGAAGTTTGACACTTCCTTTAGCTAAAAATTCCCTTAAACCAGAAATTAATACCTCTCTCGTAAGTATTATTATTGCAGCAATAACTTCATAGTTTTTAATAGTTCCATCCATAACAAGCAATATTAGTGCAGTAGCTACTATAATTTTATCAGCAATTGGATCTAATAACTCTCCAAGTTTAGACTCTTCCTTAAACATTCTTGCTAATAATCCATCCAAGAAGTCAGTAAATGAGGCAATTACAAACAGTGCAAAAGGAATTATATCTCCATAAAACCCTGGCAAATAAAATGCAAAAACAAATATAGGAACAATTATAATTCTACCAATAGTTAGATAATTTGGAATTTTCATATATTACTCGTGGAAGTAATTATATATCTTTTTCGCAACTTTTTCCTCAACTCCTTCGACTGTCTTTATCTCATCTAAGCTTGCGGATTCAACCGCTCTTGCTGAGCCAAAGTGATTTAAAAGTGCTCTTTTTCTAATAGATCCAATCCCATCAATTTGATCAAGTAAAGATTTACTAATACCTTTTTTTCTCTTTGCTCTATGCGCACTTATTGCAAATCTATGAGACTCGTCTCTTAATCTTTGTAAGAAAAAGAGGGTAGGGTCATTTTTTTCAAACTTAAATTCTTTACCATTATGAAAAAAGGTTTCATTACCACTATTTCTAAATTTACCC